>JAIRNF010000022.1 GCA_031258195.1 Prevotellaceae bacterium | reverse complement strand
CGGTAAGAGCATATGGTGCTTCGGATACCCTTAGCAGCTGGCTTTGGACGCTGGTTTGGGGGTTCGGTCTGGCTTGCACCACATCGATTACCAACTGATATAACTCCGACTTAAAAATGGTTGTAGGGCTTGTTGGCAAGCAGGTCAGCGACCGCGATCTACACTTTCGCAATCTACTTACACAGCTCATATCGGTTATTATATCAAACGCTATAATGCTTTGCATTATTACGGTGTGGACGTTTGTTATTCCTAGCTTTACCGATACGGAGCTGCCGTCGTCTTTCCGACGGATGATGATTCAGTTATCGGTAATTTTTGTGCTTATCAGCGCGTTCTATGCGCTCAAGCAACCGCTGGATAAGCGGTCGCTGCAAAAGCTGATCAACTACTCTAAGGGCATAAACCATAACGAGCAAACACGCGCAAGCCTTAACTCGCGTCTGGTAAGGAAAAACCGCGTCCGCTTTGGAGTAAAGATTATTACGGCTTTAGCACGTCCGTTTTTACACCTTAAAAAATTAAAATAGGTAAAAAGATTGATGCCACAAATCACGAAACCGCTACGGTTGGCATGCTTTATACGGGCTTTGCCAATATCGGAAAGCTATACTTCGATTTAACGGGTAAAACACTTCGATTTTATCCGGTATATGCAAATAAGAAAAAGCACACCTTTAAAGTTGGAGAGTCCATCCTGTTTGATCCCGATAACGACCCGCGTGATGAGAAGCAGCGCATTGCAGAGGAGCTGCAAGAGCGTATGCTGGGGCTCAAGCAGCCATAAGGTTTTCCCCTTTTTATTTCGCTTAGAAAGGTGTGTACTAATCGGCTACTCCGATGGATGCACTTAGCTCGTAGCGGCTGTTTTAGCGTGTATAGCTAAAGGCGGGTGTTACCCTATCAGCTTTTTCAACCTGAGCGTTATGATAAACATTGCCGTACCAAGCAGCAGATTTATCCATGCAAAAGGGTTGTAAGTCATGTAAATTACAGATAGTATTCCGCTAAGGCACGAGAATCCTCCTGCAAACAGAATAGGAGTGCTGAGTATAGGATACCCTTCAAGCTTGTTGAGTAGCGCAAATAGTACCAGCCCGCTAACAATAAGGGAGGTTCCGCACATCAGGCTCATGTATATAATCAGCCTAAGCTCTTCTCGCGAGAGGCATTCCAGTCCTTCTCTTACCAGCGGTGTAAAGGTTAGCACGTTGTGTACAATGCCCATTACGGCAATAAGCATTGCCAATGATTTTCCGACCGAAATAAGTATAGACCCTTTCATTCTTTGGTGGTATTAATGGTTTGCTATATGTAAGACGTTGTTGCGGCTAAAAAGTTTACCTATTAACGTGACGAAAACACATTTGTTCATAAAAAATGACGTTGAAAGCCCCAACGTACTATATTTTGCATCATTGAGCTATTTCCTGCTTTAAATCGTTGGCTTACCAATCTTTTTAACTGCTGATCGCTAATCATATAAAACTTTTTTTGGCCGCGTGCAGCGTTTTACACTTCTGATGCATCTATATAATAGAAGAAAGCGCACTTGATCTCACATCCGGTGAGATTTCTATATATATTTTTTGGGGGTTAAATATGGTTTTAAGGGGAAAAACGTGTCGTGAATTTTTAAGGTGAAAACACAGGTACATGATTAACCCGAGGCGGGCATCCAATCAGATGCCCGCTTTCTTTTTGCTTTTTAGATAAGGCAAAAGGTGCTTTCGTAATGTTCAATAAAGTCGGCTATTTGCTTTAATCAATATGTAAATTTTAATATATATTTAGTATATTTCTTGTGCGAACCTAAAAATATATGTTGTGAGAAAATTTGTTTCTATTCTTTTTGTACTGGGAGTTACGATGTTTGCTTTCCGGCAAAATGCGTCGGCACAGTTTACTCGCAAAGTAGCTGCCGGGTCTGAAAATATGTTCTTGCATTCTTCTTGTGGTTGCTGCGACGGTTGTACCTGTAATACCGATAATTTGTGGCATGGTATTGTTTATGGCAATCTAGATACTTATGCCGGCGTGTCAAATGGTTATGGCGTACGGTCGGCACATCCAAATACTGCTATGTACGTATGGTCGGTATCAACTAATAAGGGCGACGAAATTCCGTTTACACAAAATGGCTCTACCGAAATTACAGTAACCTTTCCACGTCAGGGGATTTATCAGGTTTACTGCTATTTTTACAGTTCTTGCGGCGCTCATTTAGGAAATAACTGGGGCGAAATTCTAGTCTATTAGGAAGTAATGTTTAAACGCTAAAAGAAAAGGGCTGTTCGTGGGATTCGGGCAGCCCTTTATAGAATAGCACAGCGCATCAACTAACTCTATATGAAAAAAACGTGCTATTCTGCCAGCTATGAGTAAACCTGCATGTTCGCTAGGGGTTATGCTCCCCATGTCATAAGCGTGCATACAAAATTAAGCAGGCAAATACCTAAAACAAAGCGCTTTTGCTTTAATTATAGCTCGTTTAAGCTGCTTTTGTCGTTTCAAATTTTAGGCATAATATACTTACTTATAGTGTATTAGCTAATCTGGTTTCATTTAAGCGTTTGCTAAACGCTAGTAAATACGTTGACGACTAATTTGCTTATAGCTTGAAGCTAAACAAAAATAGCGTTTAGCAAAACCTTCGTGATTCCGAACGTAGTGAGGAATCTGTTGATTCAATGCTCTACTGCCACTTAACAGCATTTGGCTTCGCCGAGTTGGCGGTTATTCTCCCTTCGGTCGAACTGACAACCCCTTCTTTTTAGAAAATATTGTTTTTATAAGCGATTTATAGCTAATAAATTATAGGCTCTAAATGCATGATGGGTAAAAGATTAACATGCAAATGTGGAAGTAGGATAATGAAATAAAAAGAACGTCATCCCGAACGTAGTGAGGAATCTACCCTATTTCAACAGATTCCTCACTACGTTCGGGATGACGCGTAAATTTTGGCGTCTAATATCTTAAGCTTTTGGGAACTTTAAATTTTAAACAATTTAAATCGCTCAAGCCTATTTAGCTTAGTCGAATACTACCTTGCGGTAGTCTTGTCGGTAAGTTACTTCTCTGGTATCGCCGTTTTCGTGGTAAGTTCTGCTACACTTAGTAACAAAATCCAAATCGCTGGTAATAAAGTCTTTCATCTCATACTCAATGGCGGGAGCTAAGCCTGCTTCTTCTAAAGTGGATTTTATGGCAAGCCCCACAGGACTCATATGTCTGTAAGCTACAAAATACCATGCCGGAAAGTGCTGTACCTCGTCGTATGGCGATTTATACTCATTACCATTGTCTCCCTGGTAGTCATAAGTACGCGTCCATTTCAGCGTACTATTTTCGTAGCATTCAACGGTGGTCAGCTTATTCTCTGCGTCGTAAGCGTAGCGTTCTTCGTTATTCCCTATGATATAGGATATGGGCAGCAGTTCTGCGTTAAGCATTACTTTTCCGGTAGCTGTTTCTTCTGGCTGATTTTTTATAAAGGTTACCAGTCTCACAGCTATATCACTTTCGTTGTAAGTGAAAATACGGTGTATCGAGTCAACAGTGCTACCGCTGTTTGCTTTGTAAATAACCCTTACGCTGTCAACCAAAATCTCGTTATTATAGCATAGGTTGGCGGTATATAGCGTATCGCCTTCGGTTTTCAGCTTCCCGTCGCTATCGTAGGTTAACGAGTAGATTACTTTTACTACCTCTTTATCATTTTCTTTATATAGTTCTCTTACCTGCTTGAGTACATAAAAAATAATATCATCTTCACGCGAGTAGGTACACGAAAAAAGTACCGGCACCAATAGCGGTAAAATAAGTACAAAAAGAAGTAAACGATTCTTCATAGCCAAGCTGTATTCTATATGAATTTGAGGTAAAAGTAAGAAGAATTGACAACAATGAGAAAATATGCCTGAAAAGTAATTACTGGGAGGGAGAAGGCGAATAGTAAAAACCTCTGCGGAAATTGGCCGAGTATGTGCGCGTACTCAGCTATTCCCGTAGAGGTTTTTCATAGAAAAATTACAACATATACGGCATTGCCTTTTGCCGTATTTTCTATCGCTAGAAGGCGCGGATAGTTCTGACCAGTTTTTCGTACTCTTTCTTGTGATAGTTCAGATGTCCGCCCTGAAAGTAAACGCTCCACGCAAAGCCGCCGTTTACCTCGTCTTTATTGTCGAACAGCCTTAGCGGCTCGTGTCGCGACGGCATATACCAGTAGTCGCCATGCTTACGGCGCCAGTTGAAAGAGGGGAAGGTGTCAAACGTAGCATCCACAGCTTCAATACGGTTTACGTTATTTAGTCCGTTATCCTTATCGATGGCGTAGGTTCGGGGTTTGGGGCAACCCCACGCTGCTCTGGTGTGTTTTTTATGCAAGATCAGCCCTTTTTGTATAGGCGTTTTTTGACGAAAAACAATACCCATCGGCTCGTGGTCTTCGTAGCAAATAGTACCCACGGGTATAGAGTAGGGATTGAGCGATAGTATAATTGATTGCTTAATGCTGGTTATGCCATTGCTTAACACAATTGGCAGCGTGGTTTTACAGCGCAGGCAGAAGCTGGATGCCGTAATGGCTAACGTTCCGCCACGCTCGTTCATTTTGGAGAGAGTAACCGTCCACCCGTAAGGTGTTTCGGGAATTTCAAACGAAATGGGATTCCCGAAAAAAGAAAACGGAATGACTTTTGTTTCGCCCAGATCAAAGGGAGAAGGTTGATCGAAGCGTACCGATAGCGTTTTAGCGCTATTTTGGGGAGAGATTTCAGCGCCATTTTGCTCTGATAGATTTATCAGCGTATTGGCTAAAAGCTGTAGTGATATTTTTGATGATTTCATGGCGTTGAGTTTTTTTGCTGAGTGTAGTAGTTTTAGCTGCGAGGCTTATATCTTGTATTACAAATTTAGCTTCGTTTGTTTGTTTTTATTCACTAAATCTTCTCTAATTAAGAAATAACAACATATACAGAAGGACTAAAAAAAGAAGTATGCGAATTTTTGTTTCGATAATCGAAAAAAACGGAGCAGGCAGAAGGTATTTAAAGCTTATAGCGATATAGGAATACGAAGGATGGTTTTTGCTACGCTTTATAATCGGCTGATAGATATGCTATTATAAAATATATGGTGGGATTGTTCTTAATAATCAGCATTTTGTCGATTTTCGGAAATTTTTTTATCAATTTTTGAACAAAGTATGATGTTGGCTGATGTTTAAAGAAAAAACAGCAACAACAAGTAAGTGATACTTGTAATGTGGTTAGTTTTTTTCTGGTTATTGGTGGTTTAGGTAAGCCGCTATCCGAAAGGATAGCGGCTTTTTACATTCGCGGCTTATTTTGCCTTTTTAAATAGCCGCTAAAAGTTTTGGATCTTTCGCATGCCGCTATACTACAATGCCAGTAGTAGCAGTGTTAGCAGTATAAGCACGGTAAACCATTTGATGTTAACCTTCCTCATCATGGTGATTATTCTTAGGAGTGTTGTAAAGTTATAAAAAACATCGTTACGTTAATATATGTTAAGCAAAGCATATGGCTGTTTATGACAATATTAAATTCTTGATAATATGGCAATTAGGTGCTTTTTTAGCGGTTGCTATGCCTGTTTCTGGTTAGCTTTTATCTGTAAATAACTCTTAATTTGGGCGTCTGATAATACACCTGTAGGTTAACTGCTATAATCGTAAAGCAGAAAAGATAATATGCACCCTGCAATAGTACTTTTTGCTATCTTTGTTCTACCACCAAAAACCTTATACGATAATGAAAAAGTTACTACCGGGTTTAGCCGCGCTGATGTTTTTATTGACAAGTTGCAGTAAAGATGATGATATATTACCACCGGCAGACTATAGGTCCTTAGCTCAAATACCCGACCCCATTTTTAGAGAATACTGCCGGCGGTTTGATACCGACGGCGATGGTTTCCTTTCTGAAGCTGAGATTAGTAACGTAACAGTACTGATAATTAATAATATGGATATTAGGTCGCTTGAAGGGGTAGAGGTCTTTACTGAGATAGAACACCTAAGCTGTCATAATAACCGGTTGGCTAAGTTGGATGTTAGTAAGAATAGGGAGTTAATGTTCTTATACTGCTACAACAATCAGCTAAAATCATGAAATGTTAGCGGGAATACAAAATTAATGAAAGTAGAATGTCAAGATAACCAGCTTACATCTTTAGTTTTTCGCGAGAATACAGCATTGAGAGAGTTGTATTGTTCTGATAATAGGCTGTCTTTGTTGAATATTAGCGGGTGTGTAGATTTATATAGGCTAAATTGTAGAAAAAATCAACTGGCTAGCTTGGATATTGGTAAAATATACAGCTGTTTTATTTCGATTGTTCTGAAAATAAGCTGACTGACATAGATGTTGGCAAACATACTGAGCTATACTATTTTCACTGTTATGATAATCGGTTAAGCACACTAGATGTGAGCAGTAGTAGTCTGTTTGCTCTACTCTGTCACGGTAACTTTTTAACCTCAATAGATATCTCTGGCAGTACAAATATGGCTGTTTTAAGCTGCTATGTTATGTTACCTTCAGTTCTTTGATCGTAAAAGTGTGGCAGGGGCTTGATCTTGCTAATCCGTATAAATCTGTCCTCATGATAACTTATAACGAATCAACTACAACCTTCAACGTATAATAGCTTTAACAACCTAGAATACAAACAAAACGGCAGCTTTCTTTGTAGAAGGCTATCGTTTTGTTTAGTTATTTCGTCATTTCGAGCAAAGCGAGAAATCTGCTCACTTTTCAACAGGTTTTTCGCTTTGCTCGAAATGACGATTTATCTCATATTCAGCCCGTACACATTTTTTGCACGTTATTTGTGGAATTCCTCCTCGCCTTGCGTCTATAAAATGTAACAGCTAGCCAAACATATGGCACGGCAAAATGTTAACTTTGTATCAACTTAAACATTATCAGGTATGAAACGATTTTCGTTGTGCTTACTAACGCTCTGTTTGGGCTGTATTGCCGCTAGCGCACAAAACAACCAAAAGATGAAATACGAAAACGAATGGAAAGAGATTGAAAAGTTCTACACCCAAGACCGGTTACTCAAGTCGGCTTTAGAAAAGGTGCAGAATCTGTACGATCTCGCCCTTAAAGACAAGGCGTACGCCCAAGTAGTTAAGGCTATCAGCTACCGTACTCGCATAATGGGCGAAACCGAAGAGGATGCGCCTACGGCAATACTTAGCGCGCTTAAGGCCGATGCCGAGAAGCTGCCGCAGCCTACGAAGTCGATTGTATATGCCTACCTTGGCGATTTCTTTGCAGAGTACTACCAGAACAACCGCTGGGTCTTGTACGACCGTACCAGCGTAAGCACCAACCCCGAGGACTTTAAAACGTGGAGCGCAGCGCAGCTGATAGACGAATCGGTGCGCTACTACATGCTCTCTGTACAAGACGAAAATATCTTACAGAAAACACCCACCGCCGATTTTAACGAAATTCTTAGCAGAAGTAGCCAAGGTCTCACCTACCTGCCCACCATTTACGATTTGTTGGGCTTTAGAGCGTTGCAAACCCTAAGCGCCTCTTACTTCGACGAAGCCCGCCCGCAGGATGCCTTTATTATAAACGATCCCGCCTACTTTGGCTCGGCACGTAGCTTTATTAACCTTACGCTACCTGCTACCGATACCTCGTCGGTAAAGTATAAATCGTTACAGCTATACCAACGTTTGCTGTCGTTTCGCCACGCCGAACTTACCAGCCTAGCCGAGAGCGCCGTTGCAGCATATATCGATCTTGACTTACGCCGCCTATCGTACGTTAGAAATAACGGTATCTACGGTAATGCCGACGAGCTATACGAAAAAGCGCTGAAAGCCATGCTCGACGAGCGTCCTACATCGGCTAACTATGCGCGTATCGCCTACGAGCTGGCATACCTTTACAAAAATCAGGGTATAAGCTGGCGTGCCACTCAAAAACCCGAATATCGCGCTAAGCTGGTAGAAGCATACAAGCTGTGCGATGAAATCCGTAAGATGCGGCTTAGCACAAATCTTCCTTCGTATGCCGAATCGTTGCAAGAAGAAATTACCGCGCCGGAGTTGTCGCTTAATATCGATGCCTATCAAACGCCTAACAGCCCAATGCTGTATAAGGCTACTTACCGCAATGTAAACGAGATACATTTCTTTATCTATTCGGTAGGCGAGGACGAATATATTTCAATTACCTCGTACGACTATAAAAAACCGCTTAAAGGTAAAAAGGCGGTTTCGGTACAAAAGGCAAGTACAGCGTCGCAACCCGACTATCAGTCGTATTCCGCAGAGATGATGCTGCAAGGTCTTGCGCAGGGGCATTACTTGGTTGTTGCAACGAACCGTACAGACTTTATGTCGTTAGGCGATAACGAAAAAGACTTTGTGCTGACTGCCGTTTATCTTCAGGTTTACGGCTTAACGTTTTTGACGCATAGCATCGCCGACAATAAAATGATGGTATATGTTACCGACCGTGTAACAGGTAAACCCGTTGAGGGAGCAAAGGTGGAAGCATATATATCGACTTACTCTAGCGTAAGAGGTAAAAATATTGATAAGCTGAAAGCTACCTATACAACAGGTAAAGATGGCACAGCAAGTGTTGAAACAAGAGCAACCGACGACAGAAACTACACCACTTATATCGGAAAGTTGAAAATATCGCACGGCGATAAAAAGATTGTAGGAGCGCCTAATATATACGAATATAGCCATTATAACGGCAGCAGGGAGAACGTAGTATTTTTTACCGACCGTGCTATCTATCGCCCCGGTCAAACCGTTTACTTTAAAGGTTTGGTATATACTACCAACAACGACGGCGATAATCAGGTAGTAGGCAGGCGCGAGGTTAACGTAGAGTTGCGGGATGTGAATAGTAAAGTAGTATCGACCCGGCGCTTTGTTAGCAACGAGTTTGGTAGCATACAGGGTAGCTTTACCCTTCCGCAGGGGCTGCTTAACGGAAAAATGAGCCTACGTACATACGGCGGTCAGCACTACTTTAGCGTAGAAGAATATAAACGACCGACTTTCGATGTAACATTCACACCTGTTACCAAAACCTATAAGCTTAACGATGATGTTAAGGTTTCCGGAACCGCTAAATCCCTTGTCGGATATGCGGTTGATAACGCCGGAGTGCAGTATCGTGTACAGCGCAATATAAGCTATCGCTTCTACTACTGGTGGTGGCCTCCTATACAGGACGAGTCGCGCGAGATTGTTTCGGGCATGCTAACCACAAACGATAAAGGCGAATTTACCATCGACTTTAAGGCGCTTGCCGACGATGTTAAGAACGACAACTTAATGTACACCTATACCGTAACAGCCGACATTACCGATGTTAACGGCGAAACACGTAGCGGTAGGTTAGACCTCCGTATCAGCAATAAGCCGTTAATGGTTTACGTTGGCATACCAGACATTATTACGGCAGGCGAAAAGTTCAGCTTCCCCGTATCGGCTACCAACCTTAACGGAGAGGCTACGCCTACAAAGTTAAATGTAACGGTAAGCGAGCTAAAATCGCCCGACCGTATTATCCGTAAACGTTTATGGAATGCGCCCGATACGTTGGCTATGTCGCGCGATGAATTTGTAAAACATTTCCCGCAAGACCCTTACGGCGAAGAGGATATACCTACCAAATACCAAGTATTGAAGCAGGTTACAACCGTTAGCGTAGATACAAAAGACAGCAAAGAGCTGGATCTGACATCGCTGCGTAACGCAAAATCGGGTTGGTATAAAATCGATATCAAAGCCCGTAACGAAAACGGTATAGAGGTAGAGCAGCAAATGTACGTTCAGCTGGAGTCGGTTAAACCCGAGCCGATCCGCACAATGGATAGCTGGCTAAAGACGGTTAAAGCAACCGCAGAACCCGGCGAGAATGCCGTATTTACCGTCGCCGGTGGCGAAGATAAATCGTACGTTATGTACGAGGTTATGCTGAAAAATAAGTTTATCGAAAAGCAAATTATAAAAGTAGGTAAAACGCCTAAGCGTATCGAGATTCCTATTAGAGAAGAGCATAGGGGTGGTATAGCCGTTCAGCTTACTATGGTGCAGAACAACCGCCTGTATAACAGCATGGCAACGGTGGTGGTGCCTTATACCAATAAGATGCTGGATATATCGTTTACTACTTTCCGCGATAAGCTACAGCCGGGCGAAGAAGAAAAGTGGACGCTTACCATAAAGAATAAGGGCGGCGAAAAAGAAGCGGCAGAAATGGCTGCAGCCCTTTACGATGCTTCGCTGGATGCGTTTGTACCGCACGCCTGGGCTTCGTTTTATTCGTTCTATCCAACCCGCGGCTATTACTATTATTCATGGTCGGGTGGGGCTATTCAAGCTCCTCAGAATGTTTATAACGTAATATACCGTGGCAGCGGAAGCTACTATATGCCGAACTATGAGGCGTTGATGTCTATCAGCTATGGTTACGGCTACTATGGCTATAGTAGAAATGCAGAAATGAGGCTTCAAGGAGCTGTAGCATATTCGGCTGTCCCAATGTTAGATATGGTAGCAGACGAGAGTATGGAGCTGGAAGAAATGGTTGTCTCAGAACAATCAGCACGAGTTCCGGCGGCTAAAGTACAAGATAATAAAGAAGCAGATAAAATGCTTATAGCTCAAGCCGGCGGTAGCGAAGCAGATAACGGCGTAACACCCGAACAGCTTACAGAGATAGCAACCCGTCAGAACTTTAACGAAACCGCGTTCTTCTATCCGCAGCTACGTACTAACAAGGAAGGCGAAGTTATTATCGACTTCGTCATCCCCGAAGCGTTAACGCGCTGGAAAATGCTTGGTTTTGCACATACCAAAGACTTTAAGGTAGGCACTGTTACCAACGAGCTGGTTACTCAAAAAGAAGTTGCCATTAGCGCTAACGCCCCGCGCTTCTTCCGCGAGAACGATAAGATTATCTTTACCGCTAAAATAAACAACCTTACGGAAGGCGCGCTTAACGGTAAGGCAATGCTTCGCCTGTACGACGCAACCAACATGCAGCCTATAGAGGCTAAGCTGCTAAAAAGCGAGCAAACTTTAGACTTTACCGTTCCGGTAGAAGGTAGTACAGGTGTTAAATGGACGCTGCAAATACCGTACGATGTGCAAGCTGTAGGCTATAAGCTAACCGCTCAGGCAGGCGCGCATACCGATGGCGAAGAGAAGATCGTTCCTGTACTGACAAACTCAATGCTGGTAACAGAAACAATGCCGTTTAGCGTACGTGCCGGAGAAACAAAAAAGCTTACTTTCGATAAGCTTCGCAACCATAAATCAAACACCTTACGCAACCATACGCTTACGTTAGAATATACTTCAAATCCCGCATGGTACGCTGTTTTAGCGCTTCCGTACTTAATGGAATATCCATACGAATGTGCAGAGCAAACTTTCTCTCGATTCTATGCAAACTCGTTGGCATCGGCTGTAACAAACAGTTCGCCCAAGGTTAAGCAGATATTCGATCGGTGGAATGCGCAAGGAAGTCAGGCATTGCTGTCGAACCTTGAAAAGAATCAGGAGCTGAAGCAGGTAATGGTCGAAGAAACACCTTGGGTAATGCAGGCTGATAACGAAGCCGAACGTAAAAAACGCGTTGCCGTTCTATTCGATCTTAACCGCATGGGTAATGAGCTGGGACGCGCATACAACAAGCTTGTAAAGATGCAGTGCGGTAACGGTGGCATTCCGTGGTTCGACGGAATGGAGCCAAGCAGATACATTACACAGCATATTGTTGCAGGTTTTGCCCACCTCGAAAAGCTTAACGCGCTAGATAGCAGGTACGATGTAGTTAATATGATATGTCGTGGCTTAAGCTATCTTGATGGCGAAATTCGTAAAGACTACGACGATCTACTTAAGTATAAGCGTAAGTTGGACGAAATGCAGCTTGGCTATACGCAAGTACACTTCTTATATGCTGCTAGCTTTAGCAAGCACAAACCGGGTAATAAGAGCCAGTCGGAGGCGTTTGACTACTACTTCGGGCAGGCAGAAAAATTCTGGACAAAGCTCTCTGTTTACGAGCAGGCTATGATTGCGCTTACGCTGCACCGTTACGGAAAAA
Source organism: Prevotellaceae bacterium (assembly GCA_031258195.1). Classification (GTDB taxonomy): domain Bacteria; phylum Bacteroidota; class Bacteroidia; order Bacteroidales; family UBA932; genus JAIRNF01. Next base: position 57,920 of record JAIRNF010000022.1, on the reverse strand, counting down.
CAGATGTTGCGATGAAGATTATTGCGTCGCTAAAAGAGCGGGCGCAGCAGAGCGAAGAGATGGGCATGTACTGGGCAGATAACCGTTTGGGATACTTCTGGTATCAGGCACCTATCGAAACACAAGCATTGTTAATAGAGGCTTTCAACGAGGTTGCAAACGATACCCGCTCGGTAGAAGAAATGAAAATCTGGCTGCTTCGTCAAAAGCAAACAACCGATTGGAAGACTACCAAGGCGACATCCGAAGCGGTTTACGCGCTGTTGATGACAGGTAGCAGCTTGCTGGATAACGATAAGCCGCCGCAAGTTGAGCTTGGCGGAAAGGCGTTGGATAAGATTGCCGTAGAACCTATACGCCCTGAAGCAGGAACGGGATATGTTAAAACTGCATGGAACGGTGTCGATATTAAGCAAAGCATGGGCGAGCTAAAGGCTACAAACGCCAATAGCAGCGGTATTGCTTGGGGTGCGTTGTATTGGCAGTATTTTGAGCAGCTGGATAAAATTACCCACGCCGAGACTAACCTTAAGCTAAATAAGCAGTTGTTCCTCAAAAAAATAACGGCTAAAGGCGAAGTTCTTGAACCTTTGAGCGAAAACAATGTTTTAAAGGTTGGAAATTTAGTGAAAGTCCGTATGGAACTTCGTGCCGACAGAGACTTCGAATATGTGCATCTTAAAGATATGCGTGCATCCGGCTTCGAGCCTGTATCAACGGTTTCGGGCTATCGTTATGAAGGTGGTTTAGACTACTACGAGAGCGTAAAAGATGCGTCTGTCAACTTCTTCATTTCATACTTGCGTAAAGGTACGTACGTATTCGAGTATGAGCTGAGAGTAGCGCACGCCGGAGATTTCTCTAACGGTATCACTACCTTCCAATGTATGTATGCGCCCGAGTTCAGCTCGCACAGCGAAGGGATTAGGATAAAAGTTGAATAAAAGTATCACGATAAGAACGAACGCGTAAGCTAAATAGTATCACGATTTACAGGTGTTGTAGGTCGTGATACTCTAAAAAGAGGGGTATGAAACGATTTGTATTAATGCCGTTTGTTCTTACAGCCATAGTGGGGTGTGGACAAAAATCATCGACAGAAGAAAGCCGTAACCCTGAAACCGACCAGATTAACCAGTACGTGAATAGTATAGCAGATAGCCTGGCTTGCTACTGCTACGTAAACTCTAACGCCGACTCTACCAAACAGGTTTCTGTAATATACAGGCAGGGAACGTCGGTTATGGTAACAACCTCGTCGAGCGTAATGCCGAACGACGAAATGTACGTTCTATCCGATAAGGATGGATCGGTGGTGTACATGCGCGAAACAGTGACCGATCCGATAAACTACGTAAAGGTTGAGAATCGCTTTTACTACAAGGACAGAAAGCCGCTTAAAGCCGAAACGAAATCGGATACGGGCCGGGTTGCTTTATGTAACCTACGATTCGTTAAGCGACTATCGAATGCATCATTCTATACTTAACGGAAATGTTGCTTCGCTGATAGTGGAGGCTGAGCGCGACCGTCCCCGCTTAAATGCAGCCGGTAACGCTGCTCGCAGGCAAGGTGCGCTATATTGGTTTGAAGGTAATGCGCCTTTTTGGAGTGTGAGCGTTACGCCTAACCAGAGTATTATGGTGGTGCTGAATGACGGCAGCGAACAGTACAAATATCCGGGATTTACTTATGACAAGGTAAACGAGTACGTTTCGCGCTATCATGGCGTGGGAGATGACGGGCATGAGTTCGAGCTGGTTTTAAGCGATGTTCCCGAAACGTCTAACGATTCAGAACGCCGTAAGGTTAATACCCAGCTTACCCATAAGGGCGACGTATATAAAGGATATGCCGTAAACCTGATGGATTTTTAGAAAGGTTACTACCCATCATTCCGAACGCAGTGAGAATCGTTAGTTCGGCGAAGCCAAATCTGCTTATTTAGCGCGTTGCTGTTTACTTGATCTATTTTTATTCTCAATCATGTTTAGTAAGGTTGAGTCGTTGCTCAGCGCAGATTTTATCATGGAAGCATTGTTTTCGATAAGCGTTTTGTTTGTGGCAGCATCTTGCTGTATAGTATCTCGTAATTCTTTGATTTTTTCATCGGTATTATCTGACAAGCATGTGCTGACACATACACTTATTAGGCAAGTAACTACAGCAATTCCAATACCAAATATCCACAAGCATCTAGCTCGTTCGTCTCCTTTACTAATAGCTCGTTTGGTTTCATTTATGGCTCCTTTTAAAAGAAGCATACTTTGATGCTGAAAATATGCCGTATCTTGTTGTTGGGCAAATAAGTTTTTCTCTTTGGTAAATATAATACTAGAGATAGAGCGTTTAATATTTATAGCCAACCTGTTTAGACTCCTCTTAGCATCTTCGTTAAAGCTATTAGTGGCTTTTAGTCCCGTTCTACTTCTTGTAAGTTTAAAAGAGTGTTTTTCGAATATCCAATGCGGATGGTAGTTGCTATTATACCACGATTTTAGCAAAGCTTCTGCATAAATAGCAAAACCTATCATTTTAGCGCATTCGTCGTATATTTTTTACGTTTGTCTTGAACTATATTATAAAGGTTAGCAAGGTCTTCTTCTCGTTGCAACTTACTTTTTTCTTTTGCTTCGTTGTTTTCATCAATATCAAGCTTACTCTTTAGCTTAGCACAATCTTCATTTGTTTGGTAAAGATTATTACGAAGCGTTTTGTTATAAAAAGCGAATTGCTCTTCAAACCCTTTTAGATAAAATATAAGGGCTTCGTTGTCGCATTTTTTTATATTTATTCTGGTAGGTTGTATATACGCTTCTAATAGCGAGTCTTTCTCTTCTGAGTGGTATTCGTGCTCGTGGAAGTAGCCTTTTATTAAATGGTAAACAGCAAACGGCATTGCTTTATCAATTGCTAATTCGAGAGGGCAAGAATTGTTAAACCTATACTTATATAAGAGCATGCCATTACGGCACGCGTCTATATACTCTAGCACAATATCTTTTTTATCGAATTTCCGGGGATTCTGCTTCTTTTCAGAAAGGTAAGTTACCCTAATATCCCTCTTAAGTTCGTTTTGTACATCTATTCGAGTTCTCAGCCAAACTTTTTGACCGGGAATGTTTTTAGCACTATAGCCATCGGAAATGTCAACGGTTCGTCTGGCTAACCGCTTATTACTTTTAACTTTGGGAAGGATAGCGGGTTCTTTGTGGCCGGTAGAAGGAATCCAAAATACGCAGTATCTAGTTTCCATAAACTCTGTATAGCGATTCCGCCTTTAGGCGCCTAAGTCGACCAATAAGCGAGCCAGTTCTAAATCCTGATCGCTTGGGTTTGGTTTAGAGAAGTAAAAGTTATATTCGTTTATTCCGGCCTGAGTCATACTCCATGTAGGAATAGGAGATCGCTCATTAACGACCACGCCTCTTTTAATAAAGCCCATTACGCTAAATTGGTGAAAAAAGTCTTCGCCGATGGCGTTTATCAATGCTTCTTGAGAACGCATATAATGTCTTCCGCTCTCGTCGGTTGTGTTGTGAAGTTTGAATGTTTCTTTTAACGCTTCTTTGTAAGATGTCACCATATATCTTCGGTTTTGTTCTACTTCTAAAAACAAGTCTGACATAGTTAATGTTCAGCAGTTGTTTTCTGATATCAACTACTAAGTGCTAGCATTGTGTTTCTGCTATTTATCAGGTAGTTGTTTTAGCTGTATTTTCTTCTTGTTTTATAGCAGACATTATCAAAAAACAATAATGCTTACAAATGGACAAAACATTTTTGTAAGATAATCAGTATCTTAAGTAAGATTTTTTCACTTATTCTATTTCATTGCATGTATTCTGCTGTATATTAGTGCCTTACTCTTTATTGCCAAGAACTTTAATGTTAAAATAAAGTATATTTAGCTGGTATAAGGCAAAGTTAACATCTCTGCTAATGCTCTGTATGAAGTAGGCTGCTCATACAAGCGATTTGTTTGGTACGTATCCTGTATTTTACCGTTTGTATGATTTATACGCCGGGCATAGTTCAAAATTCTTATAAAACGCGCGGTTAAGGTGCCACGAAACAAAAATTTCGTGCGTACCAACTTTAGATAAATGCCTTGCATCTCCAAGCGAATAGTCGAACGAGTAACCTAACCGTATTCTAGGCGTTACGTGCATACCCGCAAGTACGGCAAGTTGGCTGTTGAAACGGTACATACCGCCCAGCCAGAACCTGTCGTTAAGCTTATGCTTTGGGTCTGTTTTGCCAAAGTAGAAAATAGCGCCTGCTTCGTACCGCGACACCCTGTCGTGGAAAGTGTACGATAGCGTAGGTTCTACGCTTATTTTGCTTAATGCGTTAAGTCTTGTTGAGGCGTACGCCCATAGATTCCTGGAGTATCCCGGATGGTAATCGGTAGAGCTTACCTTGAATAAATGCCTGACCGATACGCCTACTTTTACAGGTCCTAAGTATTCAACACCAAAATCGAAGTCGGGGTTGTAGTCGGTGCGCTTTCCTATAGTAAGCAGCGGATCGCTTGGATCGACAATGCTTGCATCGGTTATGTTGAAATCCCAGCAAAGCAATGTCGCCGAAAATCCTAACGATAGCGATGATTTGCTATTAATCGGGATATAATGGGCATAGGCAAGGCGCGCGCTGTAGGCGCTGGTAAACCCTATTTTGTCGGCAGATACGTTAAAGCCCACAGCCGATCTGATGGCTGGTATAAACATGTCGGCGCTAATTACTCCTGTTTTCGGAGCCCTGTCTATGCCAAACCACTGTCGGCGTGCGTGCATAAACACTCCCATGCTGTAGCTGTTGCCTGTGGCGGCAGGGTTATAAATCGCCTCGTTAAACCAGCGTTGAGACAACTCGAAATCGCTCTGCGCGTTTACCGCCGATATGCCCGATATAAGTATTGCTATGGTAAGAAAAAGTTGTCGCATTTACTTTGTTATTACCGTTACGCTTCCCGTTTCTTTCTTATCTCCGTCAATCAAAACGTAGAAGTAGGTATCGTCCGCCACTATTTTTCCCTTTCGGGTTCCGTCCCATCCGTCTTCTCCTTCAAATATCTTTGTGCCTAACCTGTCGAATATTGTTACCTTAAAACCTTTCATAAAGTGGTCGTTTACGCCGTCTCCGTTAGGTGTAAAAATATCGGGAACGAATAGCGTACCGTTAAGCGTGTATGTTTTAAACACCTCGCATCCGTTGGCATCTATCAACTTTACGGTAAGCGTATAGGTAATATTTGCAACGTTGGTAGGTATGCCATTCAGCTCTCCGCCGGGTTGAATGTTAAGCCATAGCGGAAATCCGCTATCTGCTACAAACGTGTAAGGGCTTAAGGCGAATGCTTGTAGCTGAAGGCTGTAGGGAACTCTTGTTTTATAGACAGGTAGTTCGTTTGGCAAAATATTTTTGTAATCGGTATTCAGCGTAACCGATTTAGAAACCCGGCATCCGTTTTGATCTTCTGCCATAACGGTGTATGAATCTCCCGATAGGTTGCTAAACATAGGGCTTGTTTGCCACGTAGTGCCGTTATCTATGCTGTATTTTTGGCTGCCTGTTCCGCCGGTTGTTCCGCTAAGGTCTATCGATGCCTTACAGGTGTTATCGATAATGCTTAGTGCGGGCGTAAGCTCCGCAGGCTGGGTTATTTGTACGGGTAAGGGTGTAGATTGGCAGCTGAAGTTATCCTTAACGATAACCGTGTATGTTCCGGCTGCCAAGCCTGTAAATGAGGCGTTGGCGCTAAACGTTGTTCCGTTATCAATGCTATATTGAAACGGCGGATTTCCTCCTAGCATGCTAACTACGAGCGACCCGTCGCTACTACCATAGCAGAGGGCGTTGGTTTGCGTAATAGTAGGTGCTGATGGTATAGGCGGATGACTTAGGTTTACCGCTAACGATGATCGGCAACCATTGTTATCTTCTACCAGAACGGTGTAAGTACCTGCTGTTAGCCCCGTAAAGTTGGGGCTGGCTTGCCACGTGGTGCCGTTGTTTATGCTATACTTGTAAGGGTTAGCTCCGCCCGAAGCCGTAACAGCTATTGAGCCGCTGTTAGGTGCTCCGCAAAGCATACTGGTAGCTGTCGAAATAGCTATAGGGCTAACAAGGGTTACGCTTTGCGAAGAGCTGTAGCAGCTGCCGATGTCACGTCCTAGTAAAGTATATGTTCCGCTTGTTAGTCCGGTAAATAAATCGCTTGTTTGCCATGTAGTGCCGCCATCAATCGAATACTCGTATATGCCGAAGCCTCCGATCATACCGGCTTTTATGCTGTTACAGGTAGCTATGGGCGTATTAAGCGCCGCGGGTTCATATACGTTAATCCGATGCGTAAACGTTCCAGCAATAGAGCAGGGGCAATTTACGGTTATATCAAAGTATCTTCCGTTGTTAGGAATCATATCGTCTATAACCGTATAGGGCAGGTTGATCTCATCTTGCCCCGGAGCAAACGTAACCGAAGTTGGAAGGTTAAAGTCGACACCGTTTACAGCCGTTCCGGAGTACGAAAGGTTGGTTACCTGTGTTCCGCTAAGATCTCCGGCACGTCGTACGCTCAGGGTGTTAGAGCAACCCTCGAATATCTCGTTCTTACCTTCTATGCTCCCGGTAAAGTTTACCAACGATGCGCCGAGGTTAAAACTTCTGGCTTCTAAGAAAACACCGGAGTTGTATTGAGCGTCGCTTATGTTGCCGACAGCCAGCTTCAGGTGGTATTTTTTACATGGATCTACGTTGGCTGTTGCTGTAAGAGTTACGGTATAGCCGTTGAACTCGGTAGTTGGCGAACCGTCTATATTTGTAACAAAATAGATAGAGTTTACAGGGTTTGTGCCGGGAAATGGGCTGGAGTTATCATTTTTTTGTCCGTTGTTTACGTTATTTATAGAAACGACACGGGTAGAGGTTTCGCTTGTAGGTAGCAATGCTATATTGTCTTTTATACCGGGCGTGGTTACCTCATTAATAAAAAAGCCAAAAACATCGTTAAACTGGCTGTGTACATACATCGGGTACTCTTTGGAAGCAAATATGTACTTGAATTCTAAGATATTTCCGACAGGTGTAAAATCGAATTCCAATACAACAACATTATTAAGAGGAGACATGGGCACCAAGCTTTGCAAGTCTGCATCTCCAATAGGCGCTCCTAACGAGTTAGTCGGATCTCCGCCCGTATTATCATTGCTTCCTTCCATGTACCCGATCTTTCCGGTAGTCATAATAAGCCCTTCCTCCAACGGAAAGCCGGATGTGCCTTTATGGAAGTAGCCAAGTGTTCTATCTGCGCTTGGCTTGTTCCATGCTACGCCATTCCACCCTGCTCCGCTATAGGTAATATTCTCTACAAGCGAGCAAGAACCCGACCCGATAAAAATCTTTTCGACCAAGTCTTTAGGCGTATAGCTTACGTACGTGGGGTTTCGGTTAATCTCTATCGATCCGGATACCGGCGTAGGATTTACAATGGCAGACTGGGGCTGCATTACGGTAGCACGTTCCTTTCTAAGTTTTAGCAAAGAATCGGAAGGTTGGGCTATGGCTAAGTGTGTTGTCAGTACAACCAACAGCAGAGTGGTAATACGTTTCATATGCAGTCGGGCGGTTTGTGTAATGTAAAGATAAAATATCTTTTTATACTTGATACCTCTAGAAATAAGTAGTTGTAGGCTTATTTTGCGATATGCTTTGCCTTAAATACGGTTATTGTTTTTAGAAACGGCTATAATACTAAGATTTAAGTAAAGGTTATAGGTAGCAGGTAATGAGTATTTTTAGCTTTTTTATGTTTTTAAGGTGCTAGCAATCTTACTACCAATAAAGTGCTTATTGAGGTGTGTTGCCCTTTCGTGAGCGTACATACCGCTAATATAAAGTTAGGGCTAGTGAAATAGGGTTGCTACAAAAAAAGTTGCCCAAAAAATCAAGACTTCTTGGGCAACTTATATGCTACATAGGTTCTAAAGAACGCTGTTCAATCTCTACTTATTATAATAAAAGGTTCAAGATTAGCCAAGCGACTTGAAAAGTTATTCAACGATCTTTGAGTTAACGAGTAACGCGTATTATTTTCGGTCGCGTATTTCAGGGGGCGACTTCGATTGATTTTACGACTTTTCAGCCTTGACGTCGAGGCGAAAGAAATCGCGGAATTTACGGGTCCGAATCGCGGCGCTATAGGCAGTATTTACGGCGAAACGGCTCCGCGGGTGAGCCGCTACCTGTTCTTAAGGGAAAAGCCGATACGGACGCGGTCGTTTATTCCGACGGTTTCAAGACCTGTGACGGTCTTGTCGACTACGGGTATAAAAAGCATTTACTATGGCTAATTCTGTTATGCTATTTATAAATGCCTGGCAGAGTTAAACTTGGCAAGAATAATTTCAGAGTTCGCTTCAATAAAATACGAAAGAGTCTTAATATGCCAGAGTTCGTTCTATAAGCTGTACTCATTTAAGCATACCGGAGCAGTAACGCTGGCTGAGCAGGGCGAAAAGACGATATGATTTTGAATTCTAAAAATCAAATAAACCACGAATAGGGATACCCAATCCTATAAAAATCCTGTATTGAACAGTTAGGTTACAGGCAAATCGATCTTGCTCTATTTTTTCTATGGTGATTTTGCTCAATCCGGATAATTCGGCAAGCCCTCTAACGGCAAGCCCCTTTTCATTTCTTAGCCTCTTCAAGTTCTGTCCGAATTTTAGCCGGATATTGTAAAATAGCTCATCTCTTATGTTTTTTGGCTCATATCATACATAAAACCTTCTCTTTTTGTATTCATCATGTTATTATATTCTCTTACTTAAACGCAACATCGCCGATACCGATAAGCGATCCGCCCGAGTAAAGCGTTAGCTCGTAAGTACCTTTTTGCGTACCGAAAGTATCGCAGAAAATACACATTTCAATATCTTCGCCTTGGTAGTCCACCTCGCGAACTGCCGAGTAAACCAGCTGGCTGTCGCCGGACGCAAACAGGTTATCTTCCGATTCGGCAAGAATAATACCATCCGGACCCTTTACCCTGAGGTAAACGTTGCGAGGTCCTTTTTCTGCCAGGCTGTTCTCTATTAGCGTAAAGCATACGCGAATTTTTTCTACCCTCTTTGAGTTGCCGTTTTCTTTTCCTTTAGCGTTAAGCCCTACGGCATATACATCGCGAGCTTTTAGGACGGCTCCTTTCTCTACTTGGCTTGATAAATCCGTTGTTCTTTGAGCAAGTTCGTCTGCACGACGTGTAGTTTGCTGATGATCTTCCTTTACCTGTCTGATTTCCGTCATCAGCTCTTTGTTCAACCTGTCTAACGAGTCGATTTGTTGAACGTAGTTACGCATTATAGCGCGAAGCGTACCAAGTTCGTCTTCGTATTTTTTAAGCTGCGAGCGGTTAGATATTTCCGCTTTTTTAATTCTTTCAAGCAACATTTCAACTTTTTCTTGCTCTTCTAGTAGTTTTACTGAAAGGGTATCGTTATCAGTTTTTAATGCTGCATACATATACTTATAATCTTCTAACTGCGTCTCAATTATTTGTTTTTGTTCAGTTAGGTCTTGCTTTTCCTTTTCCTTTTTAGAGTTGTTCATTACTAAAAAAACAACCATACCCACAATAACAACAGCCAGAACTGCTATTATAATTTTCAACGTTTTTGCAGTAGAATCAGTGTTGTTGTCTGCCATAATTTTCTTAATGTTAGTTGGTTATACTTTCGGTAGAGGCTGTTAGCTGTCTAAATACCTCTTCCAGTTTTTTCTCGTTTTGCCGTAAAGAAACTATTGTAAATCCTTTACTTACGGCAAAGTTAAATATTAAAGGTCTAATATCCTCAGAATGGTTGCTTTCTACCAAGAATTTTGTAGAAGAAATTTTTGTTAACCCATCTACAAAAGTCAGGCTCGACCAATCTTGCTCGCCGGGTTTTTCTAAAAATTCTACATATACATGCTGCCCCCCTGTAAGCAGCTGCGTTCTTATTTCTGATGTGGGGTTATCTGCTACTACTTCCCCTTTATTTATAATTACTACCCTATCGCATATCGCCTCAACCTCTTGCATAATATGGGTGGATAGGATAACCGTTTTTTCTTTTCCTATTTCGGAAATCAGCTTCCGAATACCTACCAGCTGGTTAGGATCGAGACCGGTAGTGGGTTCGTCGAGAATAAGCACATCCGGGTCGTGAAGCATCGCCTGTGCCAAGCCCACTCTCTGCCTGTACCCTTTCGATAGCTGCTTCAGCTTTTTATGCCGTTCGGGTAAAATATCCGTTAGCTCTATCAGCTCGTCAACCCGTTTTTTCAAGCCTTTTTTTATGCCGTAGCTTGCTCCCGAAAACCTCAAATATTCTTTAACATACATATCTAAGTAAAGCGGGTTATGTTCGGGTAAATATCCTATATGCTTTTTTACGGCAATAGGGTCTGTAGCAACGTTTAAACCGTTTACGGTAGCCGCACCTTCGTTGGCAGGAATAAAGCCTGTTATTATTTTCATAAGGGTTGACTTACCGGCTCCGTTGGGTCCTAAAAACCCCAACACTTCGCCCTGTCTTGCCTTAAAAGATAGGTTTTTGAGCACCGTCTGTTCGCCGTAACGCTTTGATATGGAAAGAATCTCAACTGACATTTGAAATAATTTTCGCTACGACAAATCTAACCAATTTTAACTAAAATCGTGTAGCTGTAAAGCTTTCTAAGTTTAATTTGTGTAAACAAATATGTTTGCTTAATACTATAAACATATTATAAAAAGAAAAGTTGTGGCTTTACTAGAATTTATTACTTTTGGCATAATATTGAACAGGGATTGAAGGGCAGAGAGGATAAAGATAGTTTAATGGTTTAAAAAGAGCTTGAATTATTTTACACTTTAGGATTTCACGAAAAGCTACATTTTCAAATTCTCATATTTTTCCGTCCTTTTAGTTCTTATAGCCTTTAACAACGTACGTATGTTTATAAAAATATCGCGCCTTTGTATGGTAATTATTGCATCCGTTTTTATAGGGATGAGTATTATCTTCTACGTTCAATACGTTACGAACGGCTTATCGCCCATGCTACCGATTATATGTATTATATGCATGTTAGTTTTAATCGCATTTCTTTTTACCGTGCAGTATATGAACAATAAGGCGGAGAAGAAAAAGGCAACGCTTGAAAAAGAAAACCTAAATAAAACTACCACTACCACGAAAAAGGAATAACATGGATACGAAGAAAGTAGTAGCCGGAGTAGATGTAGGCGGAACCCATACTAAAATAGGATTTGCAGATAAGGATGGAAATATTTTTAGCGAACGTACGTTGCTTACTCGCGACTATAAAGTATTTGACGAATTTATAAAGGCTCTTAGCGCTACTATAGAGCAAATGAAAAACAATATCGCCGGAATAGAATTAGTGGGTATTGGAGTTGGCGCGCCTAACGGAAACTACTATAAAGGTACAATAGCGTTCGCTCCAAATCTTCCGTGGGAAGAGCATCTGCAATTTGTAGATAAGCTAAAGGCTTTTTATCCCAGCATTCCCATTATACTTACCAACGATGCCAACGCCGCTGCCATAGGAGAGATGGTGTACGGCGGCGCTAAAGGGATGAAAGATTTCTTGCTGGTAACGCTGGGAACAGGTTTAGGTAGCGGTTTTGTTGCTAACGGAAAAATGATATACGGACACGACAGCTTTGCCGGAGAGCTTGGGCACGTTATTGTTGAGCGTAATGGTCGCCAGTGCGGATGTGGTCGGAAAGGTTGTTTGGAGACATACGTATCGGCTACTGGTATTTGCCGTACGGTATTTGAGCTGCTTGCAAATACAACTTACCCCAGCGCATTCAGAGATAAAGAATTTAGCAAGATAGAGTCGAAAGATATTGCGAAGGCTGCCGAAGAAGGCGATAAAATAGCGCAAGAGGCGTTCGAAATAACTGGGCGTATGCTTGGCGAAGCGTTAGCCGATGCTGTTACTATTACCAGTCCCGAAACGATTTTTCTTTTTGGCGGATTGGCAAAAGCTGGAAAACTGATTATGGAACCAACCAAAAAAGCGATGGAAGAAAACATGCTTAACATCTGGAAGAATAAAATTAAGCTTCAGTTTTCGGAGCTTCAAGATAAAGATGTAGCGGTGCTTGGCGCTGCCGCGTTAGCATGGGAAACCATTTAAAAAATAAGTAGTGCAAATGCAGAAGGTAACAAAATACATTATTCGAGTACTAAAAACCATTGTTTATTTTATGGTGATTATACTCATAATACTTGGCTTTATTGCCCTTATGAGTGAAAATGTAACCAACGGCGACTATAGCCTGCTTCTAAAAGATAAAGGTTTTATTCGCATACTATACTTTATCGGTTTTATAGCGCTGTTTTATCCGTATCTGGCGTACGCCAGTAAAAAGATATACCTCCGCAAAGATTTTGGCGAAGAAAGAAAGTATGTTGAAGAGCTTCTGGCTAGCGCAAAATACTACATTACGAAGGAGGAAGGTAATAAGTTGTATTTCCGACCAAAGAATAAGTTCTACCGCCTTATGCGTATGTACGAAGATACGGTTACGCTAACCTATAAAGGTAATGAAATAGAGTTTGAAGGTATGCGTAAAGATACCACCCGATTGGCACGCTACATAGAGCGTTACGCAGAAAACGGCTAAGCATATCGGAATTGTTGATAGTAAAACCCCTGAGTGAACATCATGCTTAGGGGTTTCCTATTTAATCACATAGGGTTGCATAGGTTTATTTTGGTAGGCTGCTTTACGCTGAGCTTATAGCCCGCCATTCCGAATGTAGTGAGGAGCCTGCTTTAAAGTGGGCAGATGTCCCCCCTTCGGTAGGCATGACGAAAAACCCTTGTCATTCCGAGCATAGCGCGGAATCTGCCGAAAAGTAAGCGGATGCCTCCCTCTGTTAAGCCAGAGGTACTCTATTTGGCATAACGTGTTTTACGGCTTTTAAGTCTCTTCATTTTTTATACTATTTTTCTTTTCCTACCTTTACGGAAACACATTTTTAGATGTAATATTGCTGAAACCGTTTAAAATACTGGTATCGTTTCTGTACTGGCTTGTAGTTGCTATACGCAATAAGCTGTACGATTGGGGCATTTTTAAGTCCAAAGAATTTGCTATGACTGTTATCGTGTTAGGTAATATTACGGTTGGGGGTACGGGTAAAACGCCCCATACCGAAATGCTAGTAAAAACCTTGTCGCAAGAGTTCTGCCTGGCGGTACTCTCTCGGGGTTATAAGCGTAAAACGCGCGGATTTCACTACGTTAAGCCTACCAGTACTGTAACGGAGGTAGGAGACGAGCCGTTACAGATGAAGCGTAAATTTCCTGATGTTACATTTGCTGTAGAGGCTGATAGAGTAAAAGGCATAGAGCGGCTAAAGAAGGATATAGGCGAGCTCGATGTGGTTTTGCTTGACGATGCGTTTCAGCATCGTAAGCTAAAGCCATCGCTCTCAATCGTACTTATAGACTATAATCGCCCGCTACATGAGGACAGGATGCTACCGTGGGGCAGGTTACGCGATACCCGCTCGCAGCTTAAGCGTGCCGATGTGGTTGTTATTACCAAGTGCCCCCACAACCTTAAACCCCTTGAAATGAAACTGCTTGAAAAGGATACGCGGCTGCGTCCCTATCAACGGCTATACCTTAGCGCTTTCCGGTATGGTAAGCCGCAGCCTTTATTTCCTAGCGAGTCGATAGCTTTACCCGATGCGCCGTCGTTTACCTCTGTTCTTGCGCTAACGGGCATTGCTACCCCTGCGCCTTTTGTCGAGCATCTATCGCAAATGATAAAAAAAGTGGAGCCGCTGGAGTTCGCCGATCATCATAGCTTTACTAAAAAAGATATAGAAAGAATAGTACAGCTGGCAAAAAATCACGATGCGGTATTTACTACCGAGAAAGATGCGATGCGGCTACAAGAGCTGTCGCTACCCGAAGAACTGAAACAGCGGCTGTTCTACATTCCGATAGAGGTGGAAATTATTAACGGGAATGATAAGTTTACTAAATATATTACAAACTATGTTAGAAAAAATAAAAGAAACAACATCCTTCATTCAATCTAAAATAACAGCAACGCCCGAGGTTGGCATTATACTTGGCACCGGACTTGGCGGATTGGTAGAACATATAGAAAATAAGCAAGCAATAGAATATAAAGATATCCCTAACTTTCCGGTATCTACGGTAGAGGGGCACAGCGGCAGGTTGATTTTCGGTACGCTGGGCGGTATGCGGGTAATGGCAATGCAGGGGCGTTTTCATTACTATGAGGGTTATAATATGCAGAAAGTTACCTTCCCCGTCCGTGTAATGAAGGAGATAGGAATTAAGCAGCTTTTCGTATCGAACGCCAGCGGCGGCGTAAATCCCCATTTCGCAATAGGCGATCTTATGCTTATTACCGATCATATTAACCTTATGCCCAATCCGTTATTAGGTAAGAACTATAAGGAGTTGGGCGTTCGCTTTCCCGATATGAGCGAGGCATATAGCAAAGAACTCATTAGCTTGGCTGAAAAAACGGCTAATCAGCTAAATATTAAGTTACAAAAAGGCGTTTATGTTGGCACAACAGGTCCTACTTTCGAAACACCTGCTGAGTATAAGTATTTTCGTATTATAGGTGGCGATACTGTAGGCATGTCAACAGTTCCGGAGGTTATCGTTGCTGGACATGCCGGTATTCCTGTATTTGCCATATCTATTATTACCGATCTTGGCGTTGAGGGTAAAATTGTAGAAGTATCGCACGAAGAAGTTCAGAAGGAAGGTGCTAAGGCTGAGGTAATTATGACAAATCTAATTAAAGAAATGTTGAAGCAACTATAAGATAATCAGGACGTTTTGATCTTAGAAAAATCATAGAAATCTAGTAATAACACCAAAAATGAAATTTGCACATACGGCAATATCTGGTCTTATACTTGGTATATTGTTGCTAGCCAATAGCGGCATACCCGCTATAGCCCAGCGAAAAGCTACTTGGGCTCAGCCCGTAGAAGCTCAGTATGTAGAGAACTTCTATAAAATAGATAAGGGGGTGTATCGCTCAGGTCAGCCATCGGCAGAGGCATTCAAAGAGATGGAGCAAATGGGCATAAAAGAGGTGCTTAACCTACGTAACTACCATAGCGATAAAGACGAGGCAGAAGGTACAAGCCTAAAGTTGTATCGTGTGGCTATGGATGCCCACAACTCAGACTGGGATAGGCTGGTGGAGGCAATGAGAGCTATTAAGAACCGTAAGGGACCCATTGTTATTCATTGCTGGCATGGGTCGGATAGAGCAGGTTTGGTTACCGCATTGTATCGTATATTATTTCAAGGCTGGACGAAAGAAGAGGCTCTGGATGAGCTGGAAAATGGCGGATATGGCTATCATAAAATTTATAGCAATATCAAAGCATTTATTCAGAACCTGGATGTAGAGGAGTTTAAAAAAGATGTGATGAAATAGACTGCCTTAAAGTTCTGTTTTTGTTGTATTAAAGAGGAGAAAGCCGTTAGTTCTGCAAAGCCGCATATTCTCATTCAGCACACTGTTGCTGTCAAGATATTCTCTTTTAGTCGAAATGACGGCATTCAGAATTTAGCGACAGTCCATTTTCTCATTTTGTAATATTTATAGTGGAGATATAGTTCCCATCATTTGCTACCCCCTCAAGCACAAAACGGAACCGTGTTATTCGGTCGGCTGTATAGAAGCTGATATGTGCTTTGCCATCTTTATCCGTTTTTAAATTTGGTTCCCACAGTAGTGTCGTTCGTATATCGTTAGTTGTTCGGTTTTTCTCTTCGTTCAGCTCATAGTTGGGAGAATAGAATTTTGCGGGTTTTTGCCAGCCAAGAGGGGCAAAAATTTTAACAAGAGGTGCTCTTGGTTTTGCAGTACCTGCGGTGTGTCGTGTAGTAATTAGCACTACTCCTGTTGACGTTCTGTATAGGACTCCTGCCTCCGAACCTCTTAATACTACTAATGTTTCTACATCATATACAGTCATGCCCGATAAGCTGGGGATACCATCTTCGTGGGATAAGCCGAATGCTGCTCCTGCATCCCCCAACGCTCCTTCTTCATTTACAGCGATATCCGATGAACTTGAGATACCATTGTTGTAGGATGAGTTGGATGACATCCCTTCAGCTTCAATTTTATCTATATACACAACCGGAGTATTTGTTCCCAGTATAATATAACCTTGTTTGCGGAAAAGGAAAGGAGATGTTACTCTTAAATAATCAGAGCATCGAAAGGCTCCGGATCTTTTCTTTCTTTTACGGCGTTTTTGTTAAAGGACTGATTATAGGGAGATGGATTGTATTTAGGGCGATAAATAACGGGTGCTTTAACTTCTGCTTCTTCGAGAACATAATGGCTTTCTTGTCCTGAAGAAATACGTGACAACTCAGCGATATCTTCGTATTCAGCAATAGTCTTTTTGGATGCTTTTTTCGGAAAGCTTTGATAAGTAGTAAACAGTGGAAAACTCTCCTTATCAATATCTATAAACATGTTATTTTTATCACTTTTTTTGCTTGCTGCTATAATAAAATAAGCGCTATCCGGAAAGTCCAGATCGTCAACAATAAATCTATCGTCATTTTCGAGAATTTCGGCAAGCGTTAGATTAATAGATGGAGCCAAAATAAAGATAGAAGCATTTTTGGCTCTTCGATAAAGAGAAGATGCTTTTCCTGAGATTTGTTGCGCATATTCTTTCTCTTTGAGCAGAATTTTTTTACTAGTAAATATCGAGGGTATATCATAATACTTCCATCCTTGCACCATCATCAATAAATCCATTGCTGCTTCTCTTTCTCTACTGTTAATGGCGGGATTAAAGTAGTCTCCCGAATCTTCTATGGCACCGCTTAGCTCCGAAGAAAGCAGCATGTATGACGAGAGGTTATCTTGGTTTTCATCATAAGGAACGATAAAAGAATCGGTAACCGCAAACGAAAAAGTTCCCTCTATTGGATTATCGTTATTATCTTTCAGCTCAAGCGTAATTTCGGATTTCTCTCTCTTCTCGTAGGTTTCTTTATTGGTGTTTAGCGTAGAAGAAATAGCTGTAGAGGGATAAACAAAAAACATTCGTTCTGCATAAATATTACCATTCCTATCGGCAATTAGTATATGGTTTATTCCTCTTAAAAGGTCTTTTTCTAAAAGCACGGTATCGGTACGGGCTTCGGTAAGAAGTCGGTATAAAACAGGTTGCTTCCGTTATGCATTAGTGGAAAAAGATTGTTTTGCGGCAAACCTTCAGAGAGCGGGCTATTAATATAAACCTTGCCATCTCTCCGTTTCAGATTAATAGTCGCTCCGCTGTTCGATGCTTTAGGTAGGTTAGTTTTTATGGTTTTTTCCTTAGAATTTTTAACCAAAGCATAGTAGCTCTCTCCTTTAGCAGCAAAAAAGCCAATTGTTCCCATCCCGGCATGATGAGTTTCAAAAGAAGAGATGAGTGTACCTTTACTATTATATAACTCCCCGTTAGCCTCTACTCCGAGACCATGTTTGTCGTTCGCTTTAAAAGCCATTGTTACCAGCTGGTCGAAGATGTATCTGCCGCTTTCGGGATAAAAGCTAACCTCTGCAAACTGCCTTTCTGTTATTTTTTCTTCATTATCTGCTTCTTGGTTGTTGCCATTAATAATGTGAAGTTGTTTATGGAATATATATTCAGCCGGATAATCAGTCATCCAACGGCTGTAGCCCCTAAGCGTGTACAATCCCGATATGTATGAAAAGGAAATAGATAGATGTCCGCTAAAACCGTTTTTGTTACGTTTAATCTTTACCCTGTCAACCAGCGTATCGGCATGGCATAGCTCTATATAAATAAAGTTACTCTCAGGCAGTTCTGCTAAAAGCGACTTATTCTCTAAGTAACCCTTAAACCAAATGGTTTCGCTTGTGCTATAGACATCTTTATCTGTGTGCAGGTAAAGTTTTTCTGGCGAAGAAAGCGTAGAAAAGAGCTCATATCCGGCAGCAAGGGTATCGAGTATAGAAGGAGTACGTTCTTGAGAGTTTGCCTTAAAAGATAAAAAGTAAGAAGCACAGCAAGAAGATTGTTGTTATCTTCATAGTGGCTGGGGATTGGTTGGTTTTTTCAAAGTTAACAAAAATAGCAATCACAAGTTTTAAGAGCTACCTAAAAAATTAAAGAGCGGACAAATTACTGTCCGCTCTTTAATCTGGGAATGTACTTACTTATTCTTCGTCATCATCAAAATCCTCATCCTCGTCAAAGTAGTCTTCTATCGACTCTTTTTCTTTAAAATCGAAGATATCTTCCAGCTCTTCGTCTTCTTCCAGCTCTTCAATAAATGCCCTTTTATTACTTTTTCGCTTTTTCTCGGGCGCTAGCTTTTTACTTTTGCCTCCTTCTTCATATACACTAACAGAAGACTTACCGAGGCTTTTGTTAGTTTTCATTTCCGTAAAATAGAAAGTGATTAGAGTTAAATTTTTTTGGTTAATAATCAGTTTATTTTTCGCAATTTTAGCGTTTTTTTCGTTACGTGATTCTTTTAGTAACAAAAAATATGGTTTTCGAAAAATTACTATGGCTTAAACAACAAAAAACTTGCCAAAAAGATTAGCTATGACGATATTTTTGATTAATGAGCCTCAAGCCAGTTAAGCCCGAATCCTGTTTCTACTGTTAACGGAACCCTCAGCTGTGCGGCATTTTCCATTTCATGTATAACAATTTCTTTTAGCTTATTCAGCTCGCTTTTTTCCGCATCGAATACAAGTTCATCGTGTACCTGAAGAATCATCCTCGATTTTAACTCTTTTTGCTCTATTTGTTTATGAATGTTAATCATGGCAATCTTAATGATATCGGCGGCAGATCCTTGTAGCGGAGCGTTAATGGCATTTCGCTCCGCCAGTCCGCGAACAATGGCATTTGCCGAATTTATATCGCGCAACCAGCGTTTGCGTCCGAATATGGTAGAAACATAGCCATCTTGCGCAGCTTGCTTCTTTACGTTATCCATATACTCTTTTACCTTAGGATAGCTGGCAAAGTAGCCGTCTATCAGCTCTTTTGCTTCGCCTCTTGGGATTTGCAAGCGTTGTGCTAAACCGAAGGTAGATATGCCATAGATAATACCGAAATTCGCTGTTTTAGCTTTGCTGCGCTGCTCTTTAGTAACCTCGCCGGGCTTTACATGGAATACTTTTGCTGCTGTAGCCGTATGTATATCTTCGTCGCTCATAAATGCTTCGATAAGATTCGGGTCGCCGCTCATATGCGCCATAAGCCGTAGCTCTATCTGAGAGTAGTCGGCAGACAGTAATACATGGTTATCATCCGATGAGATAAAAGCCCTACGTATTTCACGTCCGTTTTCTTCTCTAATGGGGATGTTCTGTAAGTTTGGATTGTTAGAGCTAAGGCGACCTGTAGCCGTTACTGCCTGGTTAAACGAGGTATGAATTTTATCCGTTTTTTTATTTACCAGCTGAGGCAGCGACTCTACATACGATGAAAGCAGCTTCTTAAGCGAACGATACTCCAGTATTTTGCCTATAATGGGATGTCTATCCTGCAACGATAGTAGGGTCTCTTCGCTGGTTGAGTATTGCTTGGTTTTTGTTTTTTTTGCCCCGCTATTTATTTTCAGCTTTTCAAATAGAACAATGCCCAGCTGCTTAGGCGAAGATATGTTGAGCGAAGGCTCTCCTGCCATTTGGCGTATCTCTTCGTCTAATGCCAGCAGCTGATCGCTCAACGTTTTACCGAATTCTTGTAAGCCGTTGGCATCAATGCGGATACCTTCAAACTCCATGTCGGCAAGTACGCTGATAAGCGGTGCCTCTATTTCGCTGTACAGTTTCGTAAGCTCATTTTTTTCCAGCTCTTCCTCCAGTTTTTCTTTCAACTGTACGGTTACATCAACATCCTCGGCGGCATACTTGCATATTTGTTCTAGCGGCACTTGCGACATTTTACGTTGTCCTTTTCCTTTAGGACCTATCAGCTCTTCGATATCAACCGGGGTGTACTCCAAAAATTTCTCCGATAGTACTTTCATGTTGTGACGGTTGCTATCGGGGTCGTTTAGGTAATCGGCAATCATTGTATCGAAGAAGAAACCACGCATGGTTATTCCGTGGCTTTTCAGCATCAGGTAGTCGAACTTTATATTCTGCCCGATTTTAGCAACCTTCTCCGATTCGAGAACAGGACGGAGAATTTCCAGAAACTCATCACTCCCGTTATGATTGCTGTGGATAGGAACGTAGTATCCGGTGTGTGGTTTTATAGAAAAAGATAGCCCCACGAGCTTATCTTCTATCGTATCCAGCCCTTCGGTTTCGGTATCTATGCAAATTTCTTTTTGCTCGCTTAGCAATTTGGCTAGCGTTGTAACCTCTTCTTCTGTCGCCGCCAGCTTATACTCATGCTCAACCTCTTTTATGGTTTTAAACAGGCTGGGCGAAGTACTTTCTCCTGCTGCAAACAGCTGTCCCTGCTCAAAAAGGTTTGTTTGGGCAGGGGTAGCGGTAGCGCGCTGAGCGGTTGCGTTCAGTTCGCGTAGCATAATTGCAAACTCCAACTCGGTGTACAGTTTTCTCAGCTCTTCTAAGTTAGGTTCTGTCAGCTTTAACTGCTCTTCGTTCCATTCAACAGGAACGTTACAGTCTATTGTAATCAACTTTTTCGATAGCATCACCTGCTCTTTATCCTGCTCGAAAGCCTCTTTTTGCTTGCCTTTCAGCTGATCGAGGTTTTCAAGAATATTTTCTACGCTACCAAATTCCGCTATTAGTTTTGTGGCGCCTTTCTCTCCAACGCCTTTAACGCCGGGTACATTATCGGAGGCATCGCCCCAAATAGCCAGAATGTCTATTACCTGTCTTGGCGATTGTATGCTATACTGGTCGCACACTTCTTTTTCGCCCAGTATCTCTGCTCCATTACCCGAGCGGTTTGGCTTATACATAAAGACTGTAGGAGAAACCAGCTGTCCGTAATCTTTGTCGGGAGTCATCAGGTAGGTGGTAAAATCGTGCTTTTCTGCCAACTTTGCCATTGTTCCGGCTATATCGTCGGCTTCGTATCCCGGTATGCAAACTACGGGTATATTAAATGCTTCAATCAACGATTTGATAATAGGTACAGAGGTTTTAATCGTCTCGGGTGTCTGCTGCCTGTTGGCTTTATATTCGGGATAGAGATCGTGACGGAAGTTTTTTCCGGGCGAGTCGAACACTACTGCAATATGGGTAGGCTTTTCTTTTTTCAGCACGTCCATCAGCGTGCGTGCGAAACCGAAAATAGCAGATGTATCAAGCCCTTTGGAATTTGTAATCGGACGGTTGATAAATGCGTAGTAAGAGCGGTATATCAGCGCGTATGCGTCTAGTAGAAATAGTTTTTTCATGTATTTTATCTTTATTTTCGTCATTTCGAGCAAAGCGAGAAATCTTCTCATTCAGCGTACTGCTCCTATTTAGGAGATTTCTCGCTTTGCTCGAAATGAGGGTAATTTTAGGTGTTATTAGTTATCTTTAGCATACCATTCGGCATACGAGGTAGCGGTTTCATGTAATCGAAGGCTGAATAGCTGAACGTGTGAGGGGAGATACTTTTTCAACGTTTCGGCAAACGCAACAACCATATTCTCGCATGTAGGATGGTAGTCGGTCAGCATAATGTTGCCGTACTCTTTTTGTAGGGCATCCGCCAGCTTGGCATCTTTTCTGAGAACCAATACATGGTCGAACTTATTTACGATATGTTTGTTTACTAGTTGTTTCAGCTCGCCGAAATCAATAACCATTCCGTAGGTGGAATCGTTGGCGTTGTTGTTGGGTTCGCCTAAAACGGTAACATATAGGATGTAGGAATGACCGTGTAGATGCCTGCATTTTCCGTTGTAATCTTCGAGCGCATGTGCCATTTCGAAGCGGAATTCTTTAGTAACTCTGATTTTTGCCATTTGTACGAATTAATAACAACAAATATAGTGATTTTAAAAAGGTTTAGCTCATAGCCGAAACAAACTATTTAATAATAAGGTTCAATAGATAAATGAATTGCAAAAAATAAAATTAAAAGGCTTTATGCTAATAATAAGTATCTATTAAATCTATTATATAGTATGATAAAAAGAAGGGAGTTTGTATATCTTTGCCCCAATTTTGGAATAGTTGAAATGAACGTTTATATAAAAACAAAAGTTATGAAGAAGACAAAAATTACAGTAGTTGGAGCTGGGAATGTTGGTGCTACTTGCGTAAACGTTATGGTTCAGAAAGAGCTGGCAGACGAAATCGTACTGCTCGATATTAAAGAAGGTGCTGCAGAAGGTAAGGCGTTAGATATCATGCAAACGGCTACTTTGCTTGACTTTGATGTTAAGATTACCGGAAGCACTAACGATTATATTAAAACTGCAGGCTCTGATGTAGTAGTTATTACATCGGGAATTCCCCGCAAGCCGGGTATGACCCGCGAAGAGCTTATTGGCACAAACGCCGGTATTGTTAAAGATGTTGCACAAAACATTCTAAAACACTCTCCCGAGGCAATCATCGTTGTTATTAGTAACCCTATGGATACTATGACTTATTTTGTTGCTAAGGCAACAGGTCTTCCTAAGAATCGTATTATCGGTATGGGTGGTATCTTAGACAGCTCTCGTTTTAAATGCTATTTAAGCCAAGCGCTGGATGTTCCTGCAAACGATCTTCAGGGTGTTGTTATTGGCGGTCATGGCGATGCTACAATGATTCCTCTTACCCGCTATGCGACTTATATGGGCATTCCCGTATCAGAGCTAATGGATAAGGCTACTCTTGATAAGGTTGCTGCCGATACTATGGTTGGCGGTGCCACCCTTACCAAGCTATTGGGTACCTCTGCATGGTATGCTCCCGGAGCTGCAGGAGCCGCGTTGGTTGAGTCTATCGTTCGCGACCAGAAGAAGATTTTCCCTTGCTGCGTAGAGCTTAACGGCGAATACGGACAAAAGGATATCTGCATGGGTGTTCCTGTTGTTATTGGTAAAGGCGGCTGGGAAAAGATTGTTGACTATAAGCTGAATGCTGAAGAGCAAGCGGCATTTAATAAGAGCGCAGAAGCTGTTCGTACTATGAACAACGTACTTAAAGATCTAAAAGTTCTTTAAGCCGATTATATATTTGGGTTTTTGAAAAGGCTGTCCGAATAAGGATAGCTTTCTTTTTTACTGCAAGCTAAACATTTTGCATCTATAAATGTATTATAATATGCTTAATACTTTTACTAACTTTAACCAGAAATATAGCGGTTAAATAAATGGATACATCAGCCTTACTTACGCTTATAATAACGGTAGTTTACAGTGTGGCTTTGCTGTTCACTATCATTACCATTATTATGGACACTTCTAATTCTGCAAAATCGTTAGGGTATATTCTTGTTGCCATAGTGATTCCGGTATTTGGTATGGTACTCTACTTTTCGGCGGGAATAAACTATAGAAAACGAAAGCTATATCGGGGAAGCTAATAGAGGATAACGATTTGTTTAGAATTATCCGTAAGCATATTATTGATAGCATCGAGCAGCAAATACACCATAATCCGGAGCTGATAGATAGAAAAGAAGGTGTTGTTCGTACCATCCTCAGAGACGACATCTCGCTGCTGGCCCCCGCAACGGATGTTAAGCTGCTTATCAATGGAGAAGAAAAGTTTGATGAGCTGCTAAAAGCGTTAGAAGAAGCAAAAGATCATATCCATATCCAGTACTACATTTTTGTTGACGACGAAATAGGCAACAGGGTAAAAGATATTCTTATCCGTAAAGCTGAAGAGGGAGTAACAGTACGCTTTATGGTGGATGATTTTGGAAGTCATGGGCTGCATAGGCGGATGCTGAAAGAACTTGAAAGAAGCAAGGTAGAAGTTGCTATATTTTATAAGATAAGGTTATATGCTTTGGCAAACAGATTAAACTACCTCAACCACCGAAAGATTGTAATAATAGACGGACATGTTGGGTTTGTAGGTGGCATAAACGTAGAAGATAAGTATATAAACAACGGAAAATTTAAGCTGTTTTTGCGCGATACGCACTTAATGGTAAAAGGTGGTGCCGCCGTATCCAAGCTGCAATCAACCTTTATCAGCGATTGGAATTTTTGTTCCGAAAATAAGATAGAGCTCGATCTCAGCTACTTTTCTACAGAAATGGGCAAAGACCATAAGCATTTGGTACAGATAGTATCGAGTGAACCAGACAGCTCGCGTCCAACCATTATGCTCTCTTGTCTTGGCGTTATTATGGCAAGTTGAAAAAGGCTTTATATCACGATGCCCTATTTTATCCCTAACGAGTCTATTGTAGATGCTATTGTTTACGCTGCTCTTAGTGGAGTAGATATGCGGATGCTTGTTCCGGGAATATCGGATAGCAGGATTGTAAATGCAGCTTCATCATCATACTATGGGCGATTGCTTAAGGCGGGCGTTAAGATTTACCGCTATCGGAAGGGTTTTGTACATGCAAAAACAATAGTCTCCGATGATGCGCTGGCTGTTGTGGGTTCTGCAAATATGGATATCCGTAGTTTCGACCTGAACTTTGAAATAAACGCCCTTGTTTTTAGCAAAGAAATCAACAGCCAGTTGTGCGAAAACTTTATGAAAGATATTGAAGGGAGCGAAGAGTTGAACGAAAAGAAGTGGCTGCAACGTGGCTGGCTAAAACAATTTGGTAATGCTATTGCAAGGCTTATATCGCCGTTGTTGTAGAATAAAAATTGTGTCATGTCGAACGAAGTGAGACATCTTCTAATTCAATGTATTGCTGCTATTAGGGAGATGTCTCACTTCGTTCGACATGACGAAAGGGATTTGGCATGACGACAGGATAAAGAAAAGAGAGACTCTAGCCAGAGCCTCTCTTTTCTTTATTTATTATTGATAATACTCTTTTTTACAGTAGCGCTATATCATACTCCATGCGCGCCTTTATACCGGGATGAGCAATGCTGTTTAGTAGATACTTATACTTACCTAAAACCTTTATAAGCTCCTTGTTAAGCGGGGTTGACGCTTCTGCGTTAAGTATAGTATTCATCAACTCGTCAAGCATACTCTTTTTTATTGGCAACTCAACAATACGATAGTCCGATAAACCTGCCCTGTCTGCGGCAACAGCAATGGCTTCTCTTAGCCCCCCAAATTCATCGATAAGACCGTTTTCGTATGCGTTTACGCCACTCCAAACACGACCCTGACCGATGTTATCCACTGCTTCTTTGCTCATGCTACGGCTGTTCGACACTTTTGTTATAAACTTATCGTAAATATCTTCAACCATTTCCTGAAGAAACTCTTTTTCTGTGCTGTTTAGAGGTCTGTAAACAGAGGTTAAGAAGTCGGAATTTTTATTGGTATTTACCGCATCCACCCTAATACCCGTGTACTTTTCCATCCCTTTCTGAATATTCGGAATCATACCAAACACTCCGATAGATCCGGTAAGCGTTGTATGGTTAGCCAAAATAACGCTGGCTGGAGTGGATATCCAATAGCCCCCCGATGCTGCAAGCGATCCCATAGAAACAACCACCGGTTTTTCTTTAGCAGCAAGTTCCAGTTCGCGAGCGATAATTTCAGCTGCCTGAGCGTCTCCTCCCGGAGAATCCACCCGGAAAACAATAGCTTTAACTTGTTTATCGTGGCGGGCTCTTTTTATTGCTTTAGAAATATACTCAGAAGAAACTTCGGTGCTACTTTCTCCCATAATTATCTCGCCCGATGCATAAACTACAGCAATACGGTCTTGGCTTCTCGAAACCTTCTGAGCGAGGCTCATGTAATCCGAAAAGTATACAACATTCAGCTTTTGCTCAGACTCTACATCCATTAAACGGCAGAGCTCGCTAATAACTTCGTCTTTATACATAATACCATCAACAAGCTTATGCTCTATTGCGGCTGTTGCATTTCTCGATAGTACGTTATCTATAATGCGGTTAAGCTCTTCGACACTAATGTCTCGCGATTTGCTGATCTCTTCTACCATAAAGCTCCAGATAGAGCCGGTGTATGCTAAGATTTGCTCGCGATTTTCCGGGCTGATCTCCTTGTTCAGGAAAGGCTCAACAGCGCTCTTAAACTTGCCATGGCGGGTTACCTGCATCTCGATACCTAACTTCTCCAGCGTTTTAGTGAAGATCATGACTTGTGGGGAAAAACCTGTAAGTAAAGCGATTCCGTATGGGTTGAGGTAAACTTTATCGGCAATGGTTGCAAAGTAGTAGCTGCCCTGCGAGTAGTTGTCGGCGTAAGAGATAATAAATTTTCCTGTCGATTTAAAGTCTTCCAATGCACGCCGTATTTCTTCGGCGGCTGTTAGGCTTGTTGACATTCTGCTCAGATCCATATATATTCCCTTAATGTTAGGGTCGATAGCAGCATGCTCTATTGCTCGCAGTACTTTAAACAGGCTGTTCGACGACTGAACAGACATGGTTAGCAGGTCTATATTACTGGCATTGCTGAAATCAACGACAGGCGTATCGAATGTAACCTTTAAGATTGAGTTCTTTTTTACTTGAATAGGCTCGTCTCCAAAAGACATCATTGCCGTAATAGCCCCAAAGAAAAGAAGGGCGCATATTCCAACAGCAACAAGCGCACCAAGGAAGGATGCCAGCAGCATTTTCAGGAAATTTTTCATATCGTAATTTTTTAGATGTTTCTTATTAAATCAAGTTTCGGCTAAGTTAGCTAGAAAAAATGTCCGTACAAGAATAAATTTGCACGGACATTGATATTGAAACGAGCTAATCGATATATTGTTTATTCTTGAATGGCTTTTATTCCCGGTAATACAGTTCCTTCCATATATTCGAGCAGCGCACCACCTCCTGTTGAGACGTAGCTTACCCTATCAGCTAGTCCAAACTGGTTGATAGCAGCAACAGAGTCGCCACCACCTACAAGCGAGTATACTCCTTTTGATGTTGCCTCGGCTACGATTTTTGCAACCTCTTGAGTTCCGTGAGCAAAGTTAGGCATTTCGAATACGCCTGCCGGACCATTCCAAAGAATAGTTTTAGAACCTATCAGCACATCTTTCCAACGGGAAATGGTTTTTTCGCCGATATCCATGCCGCTCCATCCGTCGGGAATTTGGTCGGTAACGACATCTTTCCTGTTAGCGTTATTGTCGAATTTATCGGCAATAATAGCATCTACGGGCAGGTAGATTTTTACGTTCTTTTTTTCTGCCTCCGCTATTATTTCTTTAGCCAAATCTAAAAAATCATCCTCATGGATAGAAGAACCTATCTTGCCGCCAAGAGCCTTAATAAAAGTAAAGCTCATACCGCCTGCAATAATCAGGTTATCTACTTTATCAAGCAATCTTTTAATAATGGTAATTTTAGAAGACACTTTCGATCCGCCGAGAATGGCTGTAAACGGACGCTCGGGGGCTTCCATAACTTTATTTACGGCTTTCAGCTCGCCTTCTATTACATAACCAAACATTTTGTCGTTAGGAAACTTATCGGCAATAAGAGCCGTAGATGCGTGAGCACGGTGTGCGGTTCCAAACGCATCATTTATATAGCAATCGGCATAGCTGGCTAAGCGATCTACAAACGCTTTTTGCTTTTCTTTTAGCGCCGTTTTTGCTGCTTTCTTTTCTTCTTCGGTTGCGGTTTCCGGTAGCCTTGGCTTTCCTTCCTCCTCTTCGTAGAATCGTAAGTTCTCTAAAAGAAGAACTTCGCCCGGCTTTAAGCTTTTCGACAGTTCGGCAGCCTCTTCTTCCATACAGTCCGGGGCAAATTTTACTGGTACACCGACAAGCTTTTCCAGCGTAGGGATAATATGACGAAGCGAGTACTTGTCGGTAGGTCCTTTAGGGCGTCCAAGATGAGACGTCAAAATTACAGATCCGCTACCTTTAAGCACCTTCTTAATTGTAGGAATAGCAGCTCTGATGCGGGTATCGTCGCTTACTTCGAGCTTATCGTTCATCGGAACGTTAAAATCAACACGAATAATGGCTCTTTTGCCATTAAAACTGTAAGAATCAATGTGCTGTTGCATGTCTTAATAGATTAAGGAATACCTTTTCAGCGCTTTAGGTATTCAAAGTTTATTCACTTATTTAATTCAAAGCAAAGGTAAATATTTTGCCTGTACAAATGTACGGGCAAAACAAAAAACATGGCGCTTATGTTAAGTGAAAAAACAGTCTTTTTTATTGCTGGTGCGCAAGGGTAATGTAGCTCTCTTGTGTTACATCTGCCGAAATGGAACCGAGGATTTCTTTTTTCAGTACATCAAGAATTTTTTGTTTGGCTCCATCCTTGCTGCTTATAATACTTACCTCTCTTGCCGGAACAGGGGTTACAAAGGGGCGTAAGTTTTTACGATCAGCATCTGATAGACATTGAGTAGCTAACTTTGGCATAAACGTTAATCCGCCATGTAGGTCAACCATTCGTTTCAACGTTTCGATGCTCCCTGCTTGATAGTTAAACCGATCGGAAACGGAGCCGTTAGAAGCAATAGAGCAGAAGTTTATCAGCTGATCGCGTAAGCAGTGTCCGTCTTCAAGTAGCCAAATGCTATTACCTGCAATATTATCTACAGATAGATGCTGTAGCTGATATAGCTCTTCTTTGGGAGATACGTAAACTAAAAACTCTTCGATATAAAGCAGCTCTTCGTTAAATCCGGTCTCGTTTATAGGCGTGGAGAGAATTGCTGCATCCAGCTCTCCATGACGGATCATGCGGAGCATGTTTCCGGTTTTAATTTCGTCAACATGTAATCTGACAGTAGGAAACTTATCTAAAAACATTTTGAGGAATAACGGTAAAAGATAAGGTGCAATTGTCGGAATAATACCCAACTTCAACTCTCCTTCAAGAGACCCCTTCATTTCGGAAATCTGCTCGCGGAGCCGCTGATATTCACCAAGAATTTTACGAGCCTGGGCAACAATTTTTTCACCTTCTTTTGTTGGCACTACAGGCTTCCGATTACGATCAAAAATTTTAAACCCAATTTCATCTTCCAACTTTTGTATTTGCATACTTAAGGTGGGTTGGGTAACAAAGCAGCTGTCGGCAGCTGTCTGAAAATGTCGCCATGTATCAACGGCAACAATGTATTCTAACTGTTGTACACTTGCATTCATATTGAGTGCAAGTTACAAAAAAGTATTAACATGCCAGAATAATAAAAAGTGTAAAACAAAATGTGACACTAACAGTTTCATTATCTGACAAATGTGTTGTTATAATCTGCTAATCAGACGCTTACAGGCCAGTATGTTTAAAAAAACTATTCTACGACAGCGTTAAAATTGAATGTATATGTGTGAATATGAATATTTTTGCAGCACCGGGGGAGAAGTTGTGCTTAAATACTAAGCATAATGAAAAAACAATTCTTTCTAGGAGTTATTGGGGTATTTGTCGCGGTTTTGTGTCATGCTAAATCAAATAATATCTCTCCTCAAGATGCCGAATCGTTGGCTAGACAAGCGTTTTCGTACTGCCTTGCAACCGTAGAGCATAATAAAATGATTAACGAGATACTAAAGGGTATTCCACCAAATGTTTTTGCTGGAGAGGCTGAGCCGAATTCCCCTGAAGATACCCTCGTAAAATTTACCAATAATGATACGTACTATAATGTGGCAATCCTGGATATCAGAAGCGAGCCTGTGGTTATTTCTATTCCGGAAATAAAAGACCGATATTACAATATTCAAATGATTGATATGTACACCAACTGTTTGGAGTATATCAGCTTTAACGAAAATGGAAACGGACCGGGTAACTTTCTTATTGTTCGATCGGATTGGGACGGACAAGTCCCCGAGGATATCGATAAGGTAATAAAATCGACAGCTACAGTTGTTCTTGCGATCAATCGAACACAATTTTTTAGTAAGGTAGATAAGGAAATAAAGTCTATACATGCGGCGTATAAAATAACACCGTTAAGTAAATTTATGGGTCTGACTGCTGTAGAAAGCGAACCCCTAAAATGGGATATTCCTTATTATGATCCTAAGACGGGTAGTATAGAAGGTTTCTTCAACATCTTTAACCAAATGATAGCATACCAGCTGCTAACTCCCGAAGAAGAAAGGCAGCTGAAGGCATATAGCGCAATAGGTATAGAACCGGGCAAACCGTTTAGGAAATCAGATTTTTCTCCGGAAATATGGGAAGCCATAGAAACCGGAGCCAAAAAAGCAAAAGAAAAGCTGGCTGAAATCACATCAAATTTTGATGATACGATTTTTGGCTGGAACTTTACTAGCGACTACTCCGGACGCTTTGGCGATAACTACTTTGCCAGAGCCAAGGCCGCCTGGCAGTATATGTATGCTAACATCAGAGAAGAGGCTATGTACTATTTTTCTAAAGTGGATAGTAATAACGAAACGTTGAATAGCGACAATAAGTATGTACTTATTTTTTCTAAAGAGTTTTTACCGCAGGTAAAATACTTTTGGTCGTTAACTATGTATGATACAAAAGGGCACCTTGTGGAAAATGAAATCAATCGGTACTCTTTAAATAGTGTACGTAGCCCTATAAAGTATAACGAAGATGGTACATTTGTGCTATATATTCAAAAAGAAAACCCGGGAGAAGATAAGGTCTCAAATTGGCTTCCTACACCTGACGGCGAATTCTATCTTATTTTCAGAAAATATGGTGCTAACATTAAATTTCGCCCTATTCCGCCAATTGTTAGAACCAATAAAAAGTAGAATAAGCAATAAGCCGATGTTTTAAGAAAGAGGCTGTCTTTTTTATCGTCATTCCGAACGAAGTGCGGAATCTTCTCATGTTGGACTCCGCCGCTATTAAGGAGATTCCTCACTTCGTTCGGAATGACGTGTTTATTTACCTTTCGGACAGCTTCTCCATGGTTAAGTAATTTCGTTAGCTGTAGTTTTGCACTTTATTCTTCTTATTTTTGCCGTATATTATTTAGCAGTAAAATGTACGATTACTTAATAGATACGCATACGCACCTCTTTTCAGAAGAGTTTAAAGACGATATATCCCGGGTTGTTGGACGGGCAGAAGCCGCAGGCGTAAAGCAATTTGTTTTGCCGGCTATTGATAGCGGCTCGTTTAACGATATGATGGAGCTGGCTGCTCGCCATTCTAATAAATGTTACCCTACAATAGGCTTACATCCTACTTCGGTTAATGCGAACTACGAGCGGGAGCTGCATTTTGTTAAACAACAGCTCGAAGCAAATTCTTTTGTTGCAATAGGAGAAATTGGTATAGATTGCTACTGGTCGTTAGAGTTTATCGAGCAGCAACGTTACGTGTTTCGCGAGCAGCTGAAGCTGACAATAAAATACGGCTTACCTATCATTATACATTCTCGCAACTCGTTCGAGGAGATTTTTGCTATAATCCAAAAATTTAAGGGGCAACTGAAAGGGATATTCCACAGCTTCTCGGGTACTATAGAAGACTATCATACCATAAAGAGCTTAGGCGATTTTAAAATTGGCATAGGCGGTGTGCTAACGTTTAAAAATTCAAATTTACCGGAGCTCGTTAAGCAAATTCCAATAAATGATATCGTGCTTGAAACAGACTCGCCCTATCTTGCTCCCGTTCCTTATAGGGGTAAGCGTAATGAAAGTGCCTATGTTAGCATAGTTGCTCAAAAGCTATCGGAAGTAAAAGGGCTGGATTTGGCTGAGGTTATTGATAGAACAACGAAAAACGCCTTGGCTGTTTTTAGGTTAAAGCAGAGCTGAGTACTTTTTCTTATCTTTACCTTACTTTATAACAACACGTTTATGGGAAAAGCCATTCTTATTATATATACGGGCGGAACTATAGGTATGAAACAAGATCCTGAGACAGGTACGTTGGTTCCGTTTAACTTTAGGCAGATTAAAGATGAGGTTCCGGAGCTGAAAAAGTTTAAGTTTAGAATTGATACTATTTCTTTTAATCCGCTGATCGATTCATCTGATATACAGCCCGATTTTTGGGTAAAGCTTGTGCTGCTAATCAAAGAAAACTACGATGATTACGATGGGTTTGTAATACTACACGGAACGGACACCATGTCGTACACGGCGTCTGCGCTTAGCTTTATGCTGCAAAATCTTTCAAAGCCTGTTATCCTTACCGGTAGCCAGCTACCCATTGGCATACTGCGTACCGACGGAAGGGAAAATTTGATCTCCGCCATAGAAATTGCCGCAGAAAATAAAAACGATACTCCTATGGTACAGGAAGTTTGCGTATTTTTTCAAAACATGCTTTTTAGGGGTAACCGAACGATTAAGTATAATGCGGAAAATTTTAACGCTTTCCGATCCGAAAATTTTCCACCATTAGCAGAGGCAGGTATCACAATTCGTTATAATTTTACGGAGTTAAGTAAGCGCTATTCGTCTGATAGGCTTGGGATATATACAAAATTAGATACTAACGTTTTAGTACTTAAACTTTTTCCGGGCATACAATCTCAGGTTTTAGACGGAATATTTGCAATAGATGGGTTAAAAGCTGTAGTGCTCGAAACGTTTGGCACTGGTAACGCCTCCACTGGCGAGTGGTTTATTAAACGTATAAAAGAGGCTGTTAACAAGGGTATTATTATTCTTAACGTAACGCAGTGTCCTGCCGGTCGTGTAGAAATGGACTTATATGATACAGGCGTACAGCTGAAAAAGGCAGGTGTTATTAGTGGTTACGATTTAACAGTAGAAGCAGCTATTACTAAATTGATGTATTTGCTAGGGCGTTATAATAGCATTAACGAAGTGAAAAAAATGTTAGATAAGCCGATAAGCGGAGAATTTTCTTTAGAATAGGTCGATTATCAAAAAAGAATTATTAATTTGCACCCTTAAACTGTCATAGTGTTGCCGTGTTTTAAGAGAAATAACCAGCATTTATGTTGAAAATACGTAATCTCAAAAAGATGAGTAAGGGCTTGCGCCCTTTTTGCTCGTAGTAAGAACGAATGGTTTTAAGAAAAATTAAAAATAAGCTAAATAAAGAGAATCCGTTAAACCAATTAAATTCCAAACAAGCCATGAAAAAACTTTTTATGTTTTTAGCAGTATTCGGTATTTTAACCATATCTGCCAATAATTTACTAGCACAAGAGTCGGCAGGTACCGCTACAGAGCAAGTCGCTGAGTCGGTTCCTATGCACCAACAGCTAAAGATGCAGTTTATCGATGGAGGTCCTGAGTTCATGACCGCAATCGTATTGTGTCTTATTTTAGGTTTGGCTCTTGTAATCGAAAGAGTTATTTACTTAAACCTTGCAACTACCAATACAAAAAGACTACTTGCCGAAGTAGAAGAAGCTCTTGCTAACGGTGGTCCAGAAGCAGCAAAAGAAGTTTGCCGCAATACTCGTGGTCCTGTTGCCAGCATTTTCTATCAAGGTCTAGATCGCGCGAGCGAAGGTATTGATATGGTTGAAAAATCTGTTGTATCATACGGTTCAGTACAAATGGGTTTGTTGGAAAAGAACCTTTCTTGGATTAGCCTATTTATCGCTATTGCTCCTTCTTTAGGATTCTTAGGAACGGTAATCGGTATGGTTATCGCGTTCGACGATATTCAGAAAGCAGGTGACATTTCTCCAAACGTTGTGGCAGGAGGTATGAAGGTGGCTCTTATCACTACAGTAGCCGGTCTTATCGTTGCTATCATCCTTCAGCTTTTCTACAACTATCTACTTACTAAGATCGAATCTCTTGTTAACTCAATGGAAGATGCTTCAATCTCATTAGTTGACTTATTGGTTAAGTACAACATTAAAAAGTAATAAGAAATGTCTAAAAAACTAACAAATATCATATCAATCGCTCTGATGCTTATCGGCGCTGCCTTTGGTATTTATACCTGGGTTTCCGCCGGTCAGGCAGAAGGAGTAGATGCTGAAATGGCCGCTGTTAATCCGTTGTTTATATGGACATACGTTCTTGTGGCAATAGCTGTTTTAGCACTTCTTATTGTTCCGCTTCCCTATATGATTAAGAACCCCGGCACCATGAAAAAATTTGGTATAGGTGTTCTTGCTCTTGGTGTTGTAATTCTTATAGTATATCTAATGGCAAGCGATGAGTCGCTTCCATTCTTAGAGGATGCGGCAAGCAAGAATGAATGGTCGAAATGGGCGGATGTAAATATCTTGGCTATGTACGTTATGACTGGAATAGCTATTCTGGCGATTGCGTACTCAAGTATAAGAGGCATGTTAAAAAAATAGACCTTAAGTTTAAAAAATAGCTCTAAAGGCTATAATTATAAAAGATAAAAATGGCAAAATCAAAGAAAGAAATGCCCGAGCTGAATGGGGCTGGAATGTCAGACATCTCGTTTTTGTTGCTGTCATTCTTCCTTATGACATCCAATATGGATCAGACCTCGGGTTTACAACGCCGTTTGCCAGCAATGCCTCCTGAAAATCAAGAAAAAACCCCTGAAAACGAAGTTAAAAGACGTAACGTATTTCAGGTTAGGATAAACCAATGGGATGCAGTGTTTGCAGGTGGTAGTCCGATGGATTTAAGCATGTTGCGTGAGGAGGTTAAGAGTTTTATTCTTAATCCTACTAATGATCCTAATAAATCTGAGAAGATAGAGCAAGATATTAAGGGACTTGGAAAATTCCCGGTTTCAGAAGCGGTTATTTCTCTTCAGAACGATAGGGGTACCGGCTACGAAGTATATATCAAGGTGCAAAATGAGATAGTAGCAGCATATAACGAAATACGTGAAGATTTTTCTCGTGCCCAGTTTAATGGAAGATCATTTGAAAGTCTAACCGAAGAGGAGCAAGACATTGTTAGAGATGTGTTCCCTCAACGTATTTCTGAAGCTGAACCTAAGGATATCAGTGCGGCTAACACTAGAAGAAGGAGGTAGGCAGAATGGCAAAGATTAAAAAAGATACTAAAAGAAAGGTTGCGGGGTACTCAAGCGCTTCGATGTCCGATATTGTATTCATGCTTTTATTCTTCTTTATGGTAACTACCAGCATGCGTCAGCATGAAGTAATGGTTACTGTGAGATTACCCGAAGCTAGCGAAGCAACGAAGCTTGAAAGAAAAGACCTTACCAGCTATATTTATATTGGTACACCTGTTCGTGCGCAGCAGGCTCAGTATGGTACGGACGCTCGTATTCAGCTTAACGATTCGTATAAAACGGTAGATGATATTCGCGACTTTATTGCTTCTCAACGCGAGCAAATGAACGAGTATGACAGACAGTTTATGACCGTTTCGTTAAAGATTGACTCTGATGTTCGTATGGGTATTGTTACCGATGTAAAGCAAGAGCTAAGAAGGACGAGCGCGCTTAAGATTATGTATTCTGCTAGAAAACTTGATAAAAGCGGCGGAATGTAATATCGAAAGCTACTAATAGAAAGTAAAAAAGAGAAGTTACAACAACTTCTCTTTTTATTTTTAATAAATGTGCTTATAGCTAACGATTTGATTTTCGCTTCCCTTTCCTAAGCTTTTCAGTTCGACGTATTACAAAATCCTTCTCAGCATCTTCAACAACCACGCTAAAATCAAGCTGTTTTCTTTCCATATTGGCACGGAGAACTTTTATACGAACTTTGTCGCCAAGCGTATAACGTTTATGGCTTGAGCGTCCTACCATACTGTATTCTTCTTCATCAAAATAGTAGTAATCGTCTTTCATTTCGCGTACAGAGACCATTCCTTCTATTATTGTATCTGATAGCTCTACGTATATGCCCCATTCGGTAACTCCCGAGATAACGCCGTCAAACTCCTGACCAATTTTGTCCTGCATAAACTCTACCATCTTGTACTTGATAGATGCGCGTTCTGCTTCGGCGGCTTTAATCTCCATTGCCGACGAGTGTTTACATTGCTGCTCATAGTATTCTTTATCGGCAGATTTACCTTCTTTTAAGTACCGCTCAAGTAATCGGTGCGCCATCATATCCGGATAGCGGCGTATGGGCGAGGTAAAATGAGTATAGTAAGGAAATGCCAAACCGTAGTGACCAATATTATCGGTAGAGTAACGGGCTTTAGCCATAGAGCGTACTGCCAGCGTTTCAATCAGGTTGGCTTCCGGCTTTCCACGAACTTCTTTTAGCAGCTTATTCAGCTCTTTCGAGATGTCTTTCTCTTTCTTTGGTGCCAGCTTATATCCAAACTTGGTAATAAACTGGCGGAAGCTGTTAAACTTATCCTCATTCGGTTTTTCGTGAATACGGTAAACAAACGTTTTAGCCTTTTTATTACCTGCCGTTTTTCCGACAAATTCCGCTACCTTTTTATTGGCAAGCAGCATAAACTCTTCAATCAGCTGGTTCGACTCTTTGAATTCTTTGAAGTAAACGCTCAACGGTTTTCCGTTTTCATCAATCTCAAAACGAGGCTCTTCACGTTCAAAATTAACCGAACCGCTTGCGAATCGTTTTGCACGTAGCTTTTGCGCCAAGCTGTTTAGCGCAAGAATTTCATCTTTAAAATCACCGTTACCTGCTTCTATTATTTCCTGCGCTTCTTCGTACGTAAATCGATGTTTCGATAGAATAACGGTTCTTCCTATCCATTGCTTTGTAATGGCTGCTTTATCGTCCATTTCAAATACGGCAGAAAAGCATAGTTTTTCTTCGTTAGGGCGTAGAGAGCAGATGTAATTTGATAACCGTTCGGGAAGCATAGGCACTGTACGATCTACAAGATATACAGATGTGGCACGTTGCGATCCCTCTTTATCTATTTCGGAGTCGGGCTTTACGTAGTGCGTAACATCGGCAATATGTACGCCCACTTCCCATGTATTTTCATTTAGCTGACGGATGGATAGCGCGTCATCAAAATCTTTTGCGTCGCGCGGATCTATTGTAAAAGTTGTAACCTCTCTAAAATCTCTTCGCTCGGTATAATCTTCCGTCGTGATCCTGTCGCTTATTTTTTCGGCAACTCTATTTAATTCTTCTGGAAACTTATAGGGCAGCTCAAATTCCGCCAGAATGGCGTGCATTTCTACGTTATTATCGCCCGGAGTTCCTAGCACATCTACAATTTCGCCAACCGGACTTTTCATGTTCTTAGCCCAATCGGTAATTCGCCCAACAACCTTTTCACCATTTTTTGCACCATTCAACGCATCCGCGGGGATAAAGATATCGTAAGGCATTTGACGGCTATCGGGTATAAGAAATCCGAAACGCCCATTCATTTCCATACGTCCCACAAACGTTTGCTTTGATCGCTCAACAATTTCAACAACTTCACCTTCCGGACGTCCGCGTTTTTTATGGTATAGGTTAACTTTTACCGTATCACCATGTAAAGCGTGGTTGAGGTTATGTTGCGAAACGAATATATCTTCTTCACATTCGTCAGATTCTATATATGCAAACCCTTGAGTAGTCATATCAACCACGCCGGTAATTAATTCTACTTGGTAGCTTTTAGTCAGCTTATATTTTCCACGAGAGCTTTTTTTCAGGATATTTTGCTCTGCAAAATTTTCGAGAGCAACCAGAACAGCAGCCTTATCATTATCGATGGTTACACCAAGCTGTTTAGCAACTTGCTTATAGTTTAATTCTTGCCGGGGGTTAGAGGTGAATACACTTAGTACTGCTTCTAGGAAGTCTTTTGCGCTTCGTTTTTGCTTCTTTTTACTCATTAACTTACGTTGGTATTAATTATTCTGGAAAGAAAGAGCGGCGTCATATTGTAATGAAAAACTCTTTTATATCGGAAATAAAACCTAATTTTGCGTCTCAAAACGAACAAGGAGCAACGAACAATGACAAAAGACGTTTAAGAGATTAAGTAGCTTAAAGTTTCAATCGATTAGTCTTTGTTCCTTAATCTTAGCACAAAGGAAACAATAATTTCTGAATGATTGTTCGGTCTAACAATCATTTAATCTGGAGGAAATAAGATGAACAAGAAAGTTTTACTGATGATCCTTGATGGATGGGGTATAGGAAAGCAAGATAAATCTAACGTAATATATTCGATAGGAAGCCCTAATATCGATGCGTTAATGAAAGAGTATCCACACGCGCAGCTTCGAGCCGATGGAGAAAATGTAGGTTTGCCTGATGGACAAATGGGCAACTCCGAAGTAGGGCATCTTAACATTGGCGCCGGGCGTATTGTATATCAGGATTTGGTAAAAATAAATATTGCCTGCCGTGATAATAGCATTATGGATAATCCTGAAATTAAAGATGCGTACGGCTACGTAAAGCAAAGCGGAAAACATCTGCACCTTATGGGGCTTGTATCCGATGGTGGTGTGCACAGTTCGCTGGATCATGTATTTAAGCTATGCGACATTGCAAAAGAATATGGTATTGAGAAATGCTATGTTCATTGCTTTATGGACGGACGTGATACCGATCCTAAAAGCGGTAAGGGGTATTTAGAACAGCTGCAAAACCATCAGGCAAAATCGGCAGGAAAGATCGCGAGCATTATAGGTCGTTACTATGCTATGGATAGAGATAAACGCTGGGAACGCGTAAAAGAAGCCTACGACTTAATGGTAGGAGGTAAAGGAACACCCGCGGCTGATTTACTTGACGCGGTTCAGAAATCGTATAATGAAGGTATTACCGACGAATTTATAAAACCTATTGTACGCGTTGATGCCGAAGGAAAACCTATTGCCACTATTCAGCCGGATGATGCGGTAATCTTCTTCAACTTCCGTAATGATCGTGCGCGTGAGCTCACCGTTGTGCTTACCCAGCAGGATATGCCGGAGCAGGGAATGAAAACCATTCCGTTGCATTACTATACCATGACTCCTTATGATGCCAGCTTCAAGGGGCTTCATATTTTATTTGATAAAGATAACGTAGAAAATACTATTGGCGAAGTTGTTGCAAAGTCCGGTAAAAATCAGCTGCGCATTGCAGAAACAGAAAAGTATGCACATGTTACATTCTTCTTTTCGGGTGGTCGCGAAGAAGTTTTTACAAAGGAAGAGCGTATTCTCGTTCCATCTCCAAAAGTTGCAACTTACGACCTTAAGCCCGAGATGAGCGCATACGAAGTAAAAAATAAGCTGGCGGAAGCGCTGAAAACACAAAAATATGACTTTGTTGCGCTTAACTTTGCTAACGGCGATATGGTTGGGCATACAGGTGTGTACGAGGCTATTGAAAAGGCTGTAAAAACAGTTGACAAATATGCCGGAGAGTTGGTTAAAGTCGCTCAGGAAAACGGCTATTCTGTGGTAATAATCGCCGACCACGGCAATGCCGATAACGCCGTAAACTCTGATGGTTCGCCCAACACAGCACACTCGCTTAATCCTGTTCCGATCGTGGTGGTAGATAAAGATGTAAAGAGCGTTCAGTCGGGAGTTTTGGCAGATGTTGCCCCTACGGTGCTTAAGCTGATGGGTATTCCTGCTCCTAAAGAAATGACAGGAAAGGTTTTGATATAAAAAAGTGAAACACTTATAATATCCGTCATGTCGAACGTATGTGAGACATCCGCTTGTTTAACGTATCTGCTATCTTTAAGCAGATGTCTCACATACGTTCGACATGACGCTTCTTTTCGTGATACAAAACAATGATAATAGAGTTAGACGATAAGTTGATTTCAACCTCAATCTTCGAGGAGTATTTCGTTTGCGACCTTACGATATGCGAAGGTGTATGCTGTGTTTATGGCGATAGCGGTGCTCCGCTTGAGGATGGGGAAAAAGAAAAAATAGATAAAGACTTAAAGAAAATACTACCCTACCTTAAACCGGAGGGGGCAGAAGCTATGGAAGAGCAGGGTACTGCCGTTATAGACTACGAAGGAGATTTAGTTACCCCGCTGATAAACGGAGAGGAGTGTGCTTATTCTTACTACTCTGAAAACGGTATTTGCTTCTGCGGGATAGAAAAAGCATACCTTGAGGGAAAAACAAAATTCCGAAAACCTATCTCATGCCATTTATATCCCATTCGTACCAAAAAGATAGGCTCAAGCATCGCGCTTAACTACGATCAGTGGAGTATCTGCCATTGCGCGAGAGAAAAAGGCAAGCGAGAAAAAGTACTAGTATTTGAGTTTCTAAAAGAGCCAATTATCCGGAAGTTTGGAAAAAAATTTTACAAAGAGCTCGAGAAATTATACAACGAATTAAAAAACTCGCCATCTTTACAGTAAACTTTTTTCAGAAATTGATGTTTTTCTGATAGTATAAATCAAACACATACAAACAATGTTAGAACAGATAACCAACTATGACGAAGCGGACGCCATAAAATATATCCACGAGCATATCTCGGAAGATTTACAAAAAAGGTACGATGAGAATACCATAGGGTTTATTCTTGAGATCGTTTACGAGTATTACGAGATACTAGAAGAAGACGGTAAGGAAGACGAGGTCGTAAACTTAGAAGAGATGCTTGCCTTTGTTAACGCAAGTATGAATGAGTCGGATCTTGAAGCCTTATCGGAAGAAGAGCTTAAAGAAATTCTTATGGCAGATAATGCCTACATGGATTCTATCGATCCCGAAGGAGCCGAAGATGTGGTTAACCTTGATATAGAAGTTGAAAATATATATAATGCATTACCTAATAGCATTAAAGAAAAGTATAGCCTTGAAGATGTTTACCTGATTCTTTGCATAGAGGCTGATTACATTGCCGACAACGATATGGTTAATGAAGATACGCTAAGAGAAGTCATTATTGATGAGGCTAAAGAGGAGGACTTAGAAATTACCCTTGACGATTTGAATAAAATTCTTGCTGTAGAGGCGAAAGTATTAGGTGAAGAGTAAAAGTTTAGGACATCATATTGTAAAGCCACTTTGATTTCAAAGGTGGCTTTTTTACTACCTTTGCTGCTATTATAAAAGAAAAAGCAGAATGCCTGCAAACGTACAAATATATACCGATGGTGCGGCTAGAGGAAACCCGGGACCGGGAGGCTATGGAGTGGTTTTGCTGTCGGGGCAACACAGAAAAGAGTTGTCCGAAGGTTATAAGAAGACAACAAATAACCGCATGGAGTTGCTGGCGGCAATAGTCGGTCTTGAAGCGCTGAAAGTAGAAGGCTGTAATGTTACTATTTATAGCGATTCGGAATATGTTGCAAATGCCGTTGCAAAAGGCTGGGTATTCGGCTGGGAGCAAAAACGTTTTAAGGGCAAAAAGAACCCCGATTTGTGGCTTCGCTTCCTAAAGGTGTACCGTAAGCATAGCGTCTCGTTTGTGTGGATAAAAGGGCACGCGGGACACCCTTTAAATGAGCGATGCGATCAGCTGGCCACCGAGGCGGCGGATGGTATTAATCTGAAAGAAGACACAGGTTATTTAAACTCTTTAGCCTAACTTTGTGACATTATTGTTGGACCTCCTAGTATTGCTATGGGAAAGAATAAGGAAACAGATTACTTGGTAATCGGTAGCGGTTTAGCCGGTCTTAGCTTCGCGCTTAAGGTTGCCGATAAGGCTAAGGTGGCTGTTATTGCAAAGTCAACGTTAGACGAAACAAATACCAGCTATGCTCAAGGTGGTATTGCATCGGTAATGTACGAACCCGATAATTTTGAAAAGCATATAAAAGATACGCTTATTTGTGGAGATGGTATGTGCGACGAAGACGCCGTTAGACTGGTGGTAACGCATGCGCCCGAACAGATAAAGCAGCTTACACAGTGGGGGGTAGATTTCGACCGTACACCTAAAGGTACTTACGATCTTGCTCGTGAAGGAGGGCATTCTGAGTATAGAATTCTTCATCATAAAGATTCAACAGGAGCAGAAATACAGCGCGCTATTATTCGTCAAGTAAAGTCACATCCGAACATCGAAGTTCTGGAAAACCACTTTGCTGTCGATTTAATTACGCAGCACCATTTAGGGCAGCAGGTTCGCCGCCGAGATGGTAATATTTCTTGCTTTGGAGCGTATGTGTTAAACCTTAAGAATCAGCAAGTTGGGCGATATCTTTCGAAAATAACCGTTGTTGCGACAGGTGGTACCGGCAATATTTACCATACAACAACAAACCCCTCAGTTGCTACAGGAGACGGAATTGCAATGGTGTCACGCGCTAAAGGAAAGATTGAGAATATGGCTTTTATTCAGTTTCATCCTACATCGCTTTATAATCCCGGCGAACGCCCTTCGTTTCTTATAACCGAGGCTATGCGTGGGTTTGGTGCTATACTTAAAACCCAAGATGGTAAAGATTTAATGAGCAAGTACGACAAGCGCGGCTCTCTTGCGCCTCGCGATATCGTTGCTCGCGCCATTGATAACGAAATGAAAATACGGGGAGAGGAGTTTGTTTATCTTGATTGTACCCATAAAGATCCGAAAGAAACAAAAAACCACTTTCCCAATATTTATAAAAAGTGCTTAAGCATAGATATTGATATTACGAAAGACATGATACCTGTGGTTCCCGCGGCCCATTACCTCTGTGGAGGAATTAAGGTAGATTTAAACGGTCAAAGCTCTATCGATCGTTTGTATGCAATAGGAGAAACCTCATGTACCGGATTACATGGTGCGAATCGGCTTGCATCTAACTCGTTAATCGAAGCGATAGTTTATGCCGATTGTGCTGCGAAACATAGCTTACCCCGCCTTTCTTCCCTGTCAACACAAGAGAACATTCCCAACTGGGATTACGAAGGCACGTCCCATCCCGAAGAAATGATTCTTATTACCCAAAGCTATAAAGAAATGCAGCAAATAATGAGTAACTATGTTGGTATAGTTCGCTCGAACTTGCGCCTTGAGAGGGCTTTGGATAGGATGGAAATTATATTTAAGGAAACCGAAGAGCTGTATAAAGTATCCATCCTCTCACAGAAGCTTTGCGAGTTGAGAAACCTAATAAAGGTCGGCTATCTTATAATTAAATCGGCGCAAGGCATGCACGAGAGCAGAGGGTTGCACTACTC
Organism: Prevotellaceae bacterium; assembly: GCA_031258195.1. Lineage (GTDB taxonomy): Bacteria > Bacteroidota > Bacteroidia > Bacteroidales > UBA932 > JAIRNF01. Next base: position 14,900 of record JAIRNF010000022.1, on the reverse strand, counting down.
TCTCGATTATCCGAAGCAGGGAACTAATATGGAGTGGTCCGAATATTAGCCGATTTCTTCTTTTTCAAAAGAATTAAATTTGCTATGCTACCGACACATGGCGTCCTAAATTTTGCTTACCCGCATTTATAGTCAAAATGGTGGACTTATTTTTAGTTTTTCCAAAAGAAAAACGTAAATGGGCTTGCCCCCCGATTTACCTATTCTCATGATGTAGCTTTGATTGTTTAACCTAACCTAACCTAAACCTGGCAACAATACTACTTCATCTCTAAGGATATAGCTAGATATAGTATTTAGCTACGTCATTTTAACCTTATTTTCCAAGTTATATCACTTCTTTATAGCCGAATGTGCCGCATTCTGCTAGCTATGAAAGGTTTAGAATAAAACCTTTTAAAATGATTTTTAACCTAATAATTAGACTAAAACCTATGAGAAAAAAAATAAAGCTTTTTATACTGCTGCTTTTAGTTGGTAGCAGTAGTTATGCTCAGCATCAAGTTACCGGAAAAGTTACGGCTGGGGATACAAATGAACCTGTACCTTACGCCTCGGTTGTTCTTAAAGGTGAAACCAGGTACACCACTACTACGGATGATAATGGTAATTATTCCATATCTCTCCCTTCGGGCGAGGGGATATTAGTCGCAAGCTTTGTTGGCTATCAAAGCTTAGACGTTGCTATTAACAATCGTTCTATTATTGATTTTACGCTTGAGCCAGACGCCACAACATTAGACGAGGCAATGGTAGTTGCGTACGGAGTTGTATCAAAAGGAAGCTATTCAGGCTCTGCCAGCGTTATAAAAGCAGATAAAATACAGGATGTTCCGGTTGTCAGCTTCGAGCAGGCGCTATCCGGAAGTGCCCCCGGAGTTACTCTTGGAAGTACATCTGGTCTTCCGGGATCTTTCCCGGAAATCAGAATTCGCGGCGTTGGTTCTATGAATGCAGGTAACGATCCGTTATATGTTATAGATGGAATACCGGCAACCAGTGGAGACCTTTCTACAGCAAATACCGGAACAAGCGCTATGAATTTTTTGAACCCGAGCGATATTGAAAGTATAACCATTCTAAAAGATGCCGCCGCTGCTTCTCTTTACGGATCGCGTGCCGCAAACGGAGTGGTGCTTATTACCACTAAAAAGGGGCGATCGGGTAAGACCCAATTCCGTTTTAAAGCAGAGATTGGTTTTTCTGACTTTGCCTTTAATAACCATCCTTTGGCAACAGATGCAGAGCATGAAATGCTGCATAGAGAAGCTTGGACTAATTTCTCTACTGAATATCCCGCGGATTCATGGCAAGACCCCGACGATCCATACCCATCTCAAGAAGCTTATGTAAATGCAATGGTAGAAAAATACTATCCATCTAAAAAAGCCGGCTTAGGCTATGTAGATTGGAGAAAAAAGCTTTTCCAAACAGCAGTTACACAAAATTACGAGTTAAGCATATCCGGCGGAAATGAAAAAACACGCTTCTTCCTATCCGGTGGCTATAATAAAAACGAAGCTGTTACAGTTGGAAGATATTTTGATAGGTTCTCAGGAACGTTTAACCTCGAACATAAGGCGACTAAATATATTACCATGGGGGCTGGTGTACAGTTCTCTAATACCGATCAAGCCGGACACCAGGAAGGAACAGTAGCGTATGATAACCCTTGGTGGGCAGCATTAAGCTTCCTTACATATCGCTGGCCCGCATATAATGCCGATGGAACTTATTGGACGGGAGTGTACGACCCTAATAATTCCAGCTATAGAAGCCCGCTTCTTAATAATGATACTCAAATCACAACATCCGCTCAAACCCGTGTTTTAATAAAGCCTTGGGTAGAAATGAATATTATTGACGGATTAAAAGCGAAGAGCACTTTTGGCTACGACGGATTATACCTTCGCGATAGGTTTGGATGGCTTCCGGAGCATGCCAATGGGCAAGCATACGGAGATGGCTTTTACACTGTAAAACATCATGAATATCTAAAGCTCGTATCTTCTACTACGTTGAACTACAACAAGACTTTTGCTAATGATCACACCTTTGGCGCAATGGTTGGATGGGAGGCTGAAAAACAGCATAACTATCATGATTATTTAGGAAAAGTTGATATGGCAAGTATCAAGTATATTTCTTTAACCCTTACCGGGAACGTTCTTGATCTATATGACTATGAAGATGAAAGTACTATGCTATCTTTTTTAAGTAGCTTAAACTATAGCTATAAATCAAAGTACTTCTTAACCGCAACTTATAGAAGAGATGGTTCTTCGAGGTTAGCCCCAGATCATCGTTGGGGAGATTTTTGGTCTGTTTCCGGATCGTGGAGAATTATTAACGAGTCGTTTATGCAAAACATCAGCTGGTTAAATGACTTACGCGTCAGGGCTTCTTATGGGGTAAGCGGAACGCTACCTACCAACTGGTACTACTATAAACCTTACTATAGATTTGAGACTTACGGACAGGGAGATGGTGGTCTATATATTAATGAGCCTGCCAACGAAGAGCTAACTTGGGAAAAAAATCATAGTATGAATATTGCTCTTGAAACAAGAGTTCTTGATAGAGTTAGCCTATCTGCCGATTTTTATATTAAGAAAACAAAAGACTTATTGATGAATGCTACTACCGCTTCAATTTCCGGATATTCAACCTATTTACGCAATGTTGGAGAAATGCAAAATAAGGGAGTTGAGCTGGATATTAACGTAGATATCATTAAGAATAAGGATATTACTTGGACTGCCGGAGTAAACTGGACTTACAATAAGAATGAAATAACAAAGATGTCTTTTGAGGGAGAACAAATTATCTCAAGTTCAGTATTCCTTTTTAAAGAAGGTTACTCATATAACCAGTATTATTCTAGAGAATATGCAGGTGTAGATCCACAAACCGGGAAAGTACAGTTTTATAAAAACTCGAAGAATGCGGATGGAACTTACGATAAAACAATTGTAAATAGCGCATCTTCCGCGAGTTCGATAATACTTGAAGGAAAGACCGGCGATCCGAAAGGATACGGTGGTATTACAACCAGCTTTAGATATAAAAACTTGAGCGTTGGTTTGGTCTTTAACTATATGTATGGACATTATGTGTTCGATCAAGCACAAGATCAGCTCCAGCAAGATGGCGGTTACTACTACTATAGAGCTATTAGTAAGGAGCAGCTTAGAAGATGGCAAAAACCCGGCGATATTACAGATGTTCCGCGAAGAATGCCCGGAGATGAAGCTGGTTACTACAATTCATCAAGAATGCTTCAAAAAGGTGACTTTATTCGCCTAAAGAATATGACGATTTCTTATAACCTTCCAAAAGCATGGACGAACAAGGCAGGTATAGATAATGTGAGGGTATATGCCGCAGGGAATAATGTTTTTGCCCTTACCGGTTTATATTTCGACCCTGAGCTGTCAAATGCCAGAGGTTTTTCTAATAGGCAGACACCTCCTACAAGAACAATATCGTTCGGAATAGAAGTTTCACTATAAACCTAAAACGAATTTCAGCTATGAAAAAATATAGTATAAAGCTACTGGCATTACTTACGTCAGCTATATTGCTGGGCTCTTGTTCTGATTTTCTGGACACCGACCCAACAAATAGAGTACCTTCAAATGAGATACAAACCATTAGAGATTTAGAAAAGATTGTAAATGGGTTTTATCTTCAAATGAAATGGAATGATTACTACGGAACACCAATAATGGTGTTAGGAGAAACCAGAGCCGATGATTTTAAACCTCGTCGGTCAACCGGAGGATTTCAGCAAATTCACAGGTACGATTTCACAACTACAAACTACTCTTATGGTGGTATATGGGATAAAGCCTATAACGTTATTATGAATACCAATTTCCTACTAACACTTTGGGACGGTATTCCAGCCAATACTCAAGATGAAATCGATAGAAAGAACAACGTTAAGGGGCAGCTCTATACCGTTCGTGCTTTTTGTCATTTTGATATAGTTAGACTATACTGTTACCCATATTTAAAAGATAATGGAGCGTCTTTAGGGGCAGTTATCGGTGATAAAGTATTTGGATTAGGAGAGCAAAAAGCCAGAGCTACTGTAAAAGAAACCTATGATTTTGTAATTGGTGATTTAACAGAGGCGCTTACCTATCTTTCTTCGGATTATTCTAAAGAGCCAAGTCCGGGCAATTTTAACTACTGGGGAGCCAAAGGTTTGTTAGCAAGAGTTTACCTTTATAAAGGCGATTATGATAACGCGTTTAAACATGCGGATGAAATTCTTACCGATCCGGATAACCCTTACCGTCTAAATACCAATTTAGAATATGTTGCGGCATGGGGGCAGCAAGATGCGCCCGAAACTATGCTGGAGCTTAAGGTAACTATTATGTCTAACTTAGATGATAATGGGGGTGTCGATTCTTGGTATTATGTTGTATGGCATGGTCCTGGTTTTGCTGCCGGAAATCTTGTGCCTACAAAAAAATGGTTCGACCTGTTAGATCAAGACCCTGATGATGTTAGACATGGTCTTATTGAGACCCGATATCCAGACCCTGAAGAAACACCTTTTACGCCTTTTAAATGGTTGGCAAAATTCCCGGGATATGACAAAGATTTTAAGAAGAATAATCCTATGATTATGCGCTTAACGGAAATTTATCTTATTGCGGCAGAGGCGGCGCTAAAGAAATCTACTCCAGATCAAGCCAAAGCCAATCAATATCTTAATGCTATAAGGCTACGTGCAAACCCTGCTCTTACAAATGTTACGGCTACAGAAGATCTTGTTCTTGACGAAAGAAGGAAAGAGTTTATTGGAGAAGGTCATCGTTATTTTGACTTAGCACGCTTGGGTAAAACAATTGACCGAACTTACGACAATTCATTACCTGGAACTAATGCATATAAGATAGTAGATCCGTGGAATGTAAGTGGTACTCAACACAAAGTGATACTTCCTATATCTAATGCCCAAAGATTGGCAAATCCTTTGGCTGATCAAAATCCGGGATACTAGACTTATTTAAGTTTTATTGCTATACGAAAAACGGAACCGTTAGGTTCCGTTTTTTTGTTACTTTTTTTATAGCAACCCCTCTTCGGCAAAGCTGTAGTAGCTGTCGGTTGATACGATAATATGATCAATTAGATTTATATCAAAGAGCGCTAAAGCCTCGTGCAACTTTTCTGTAATTTGCTTATCGCTCGCGCTTGGCTGTAGATTGCCCGATGGGTGGTTGTGTGCCACAATTACCCCTGATGCCAGGTTGTTAATTGCCAGTTTAGCAATGAGCCTCGAATCTACAACGGTAGCCGAAAGTCCGCCCTGCCCGACTTTTCGTTTTTCAATTATTTTATTGCTCCGGTTAAGAAAAAGCACCCAAAATTCTTCATGCGGTAAATCGCCGAGCAGCGAAATAAACAGCTCGGCAACATCAGTGGCTCCTGTAATTTTATCAGGTTCTTCCCTTTTTTCGGAACGGCGTCGGCGTCCCAACTCCAGCGCAGCCATAATGGTTATGGCGCGCGCTTCGCCAATACCTTTTACCTGCATAAAATTGGTAAGGGTTTTCTTTCCCAGCTCTTTCAGATCATTCTTAGCAATGGCAAGCACCCGCTTAGCCACATCAACTGCTGTTTCGGTTTTTGTACCGGAGCCCAGTAGTATGGCAAGTAGCTCGGCATTGCTTAGCTGTTGGGCTCCTTTATCCCTCAGCTTTTCACGGGGTCTGTCATCTTCTGCCCAGTCTTTTATGGTTAGGTTGGTTTCCGCCATGTTGAAAACGGTTAGGACGGCTAAGATATAACAAAAGCTTTTGCAAACAAAAAGCCCGTTCTATTAGAATGGGCTTTCGTTATATATCTAGCGTCAAACCTCTAGGCTAACTTATTCACGTGCAAAGCAAGCTTAGATTTTAGGTTTGATGCCTTATTACTGTGTATCACATTTATTTTTGCCAGCTTATCAAGCATAGCAGAAACCTTTGGAAGAAGTGCTGTAGCAGCTTCTTTTTCGCTGGTATTTCTTAATGCCTTAATAGCGTTACGTGTAGTACGTGCATAGTACTTATTATGAACGCGAACACTTTCGCTCTGTCTGATTCTTTTCTTTGATGACTTATGGTTTGCCATTTCTGTTAAAGTATTTCTTTTCTTTTTAGTAGTCCGTAGGGGAATCGAACCCCTGTTACAAGGATGAAAACCTTGCGTCCTAACCCCTAGACGAACGGACCATATGGCTTTACATATCAGCTGTGCTACTGCGCTATGCTTTCCGTTTCGGCTTGCAAAGGTAGCTGTTTTTTCTTTTTCTCCAAATCTTTTTCTCCAAAGGATTTATTTTTCTCCAGAAGTATTTGTATTTTCTTGTTTTTCAGGTATTGCCGTCATTAAAATGCCGATTACTTGTCGTAAATAGTTCCTTTTTTCGGTTTTCGGGGCGTACACATAGCCTTCTACCGTTACCATATTACCGTTTACCACCATACTGTACGATACAAACGGTCCGCCCATATAACCGTTATGAACCTCCCAAAGACCCCTTAATCGACCTAAAAATGTGCCTTTATAGGTAATAGGGGTATATTCGGGCTCAACATAAGGGTTGGTTATCATATACGAACCTTCGCGAGATGACGGTACGTGGTCTTTTAGCAGCTCCTGTCTTTTTGCGTTTAGCGCTTTTTGAGAGAACTGGGCTGTATCTTTATAGGGGTATGAGTATATGAATAGCCCTGTGCTGGCAAAGTTGGTATCGTAGCCAAACCACATAAAGTTATTAGGATTTCCCAGAGGGTTATTCTTATGGTAACCTTCTGGAATAGAAAGCTCTATACCGAACTTTTCTTTTATTGTCGCTTTAAGCTGGCGGTCGGCGTATTTTCTTGCGTTGGTGCTTTGGCGATCTACTTCGGCCTGATCAATAAGCGTCCATAAGCGTTGACTTTGCTCTCTTATCAACGCTTCTACCGATTCAGCATCAGGACCTGTTATTTTTATAATAATTTGGGGCGATGCCCAGTAGTCTCTTTGAGAAACCATTCTTGCTTCCTTGTAATTCGGTCCAACCTCAACAATTATAAGGTTTCTGTGGATCTGGAAGGCGCTGGAGAACATATCGGCAGAGATGTTTACCAAGTTGAATGATGGCTCAGACTGCGGAAGGTATGGGTATTCGACAGCCAAAACATCGCGAAAAGCTTCGCCAACCTCCGAGTTCCACAACGCTTTGTTGGCAACAATTACAACCTCTCCGGCTTTACCGCTAACCGCCGACAGGTATTTTCCACGATCTTTATTACTACAAGTACACGCCGACAGCGTTAGCAAAAACGCGCCTAAACAAACTAAAGGAATAATTTTTAATCGTAAAGATTTCATGGTTGCGTTTGTTTTTTAGTTAAACAGCTTTATTATGTCGTTACCGTTTGCGTATATTACTAGGGCAAATATAAGCAGCAATCCCACCAGCTGGGCGTACTCCATAAACCTATCGCTCGGCTTACGGCGTGTAATTACCTCGTAAAGCAAAAAGAACACATGCCCTCCGTCTAAAGCGGGAATTGGCAAAATGTTGATCACTGCCAACATTATTGATAACAATGCACATAGACTCCAAAAATTATGCCAATCCCATGTTGAGGGGAATACGCTACCAATCATAATAAAGCCGCCTACATCGGAATATGCTTTTTCTGAAGGGGAGAAAATAATGCTAAGGTCTTTAAAGTAGTCGCGAACGCTTTTTATTCCTTTTATCGCTCCTTTAGGAATCGACTCTAGAAGCCCGTAGCTTATATGCGTTATGTTAATGCTGTTTTGAGGGTAAATACCAACAACTCCGTTAGCCGGAACAGGAACAGTTAAGCTAAGCGTATCGTCGTTTCTTTTTACCAGCATATTTATGTTTTGCCCTTTGTTGACTGAAACGTTTTGCCTTAGCTCATCAAAAAAGGTAATCGGATTACCATTAATCGCTATAATAGCGTCGTCTAGCCGTACCCCTGCCAGCTGCGCGGAGGAGGTATCGGCAAATGCCCCTATTTTTGCAAAAAGCCTTGGAGATACAAACGATCCGTAAGGTGCTTTACGTAGCTTAATTCTGGTGTCGGCATCTATAGGTAGGTCAAGATGTTCGCCGTTACGCTCAACGGTAATGGTTGATGCTTTATTACGGACAATTTGTAGCGTAATGGTTCCAAAATCTTCTACCTTCTCATCGTCTATGGCAATAATTTTATCACCGTTTTCTATACCTATGGCTTGTCCCAACGGTCCGCTGGCTACGCCATAAGTTACATCCTTATTGGCAATGTACGTTTCGCCCCACTTATACAAAATGCCGCCATAAATTAGCATAGCAAAAATAACGTTGAAGAGTACGCCCCCTACCATTATCGGCAACCGTTTCCCCGCTGGTTTAGTGCGGAACTCCCATGGCTTGGGTTCTTGCTTCATCTGTTCGGTATCCATCGATTCGTCTATCATACCCGCAATTTTGCAGTATCCGCCCAAAGGAAGCCACCCTATTCCCCATTCGGTTTTTTCAGGATGCTCTTTCCGCTCTTCGGGAACAGCTTTTGAGAACCAAGAGAGCCGCCACTTTTTATTAATCCTTTTCATTCGAAGTATAGAGAACTTCGGATTGAAAAAGAGGTAAAACTTCTCGACTCTTACCTTAAACAGCCGTGAGAACAGGTAATGCCCAAGCTCATGAACAACAATAAGCAGCGAGAGGCAAACGATAAACTGCGCTATTTTTACTACGATATCCATTTATATGTTTATATAAGTTAAAGATTCAAGAGCTATAAATGATTTAAAACTATAAATAATTTAAGTTTTTTATGTTTTTAAATCTTTTAAATTATTACATCGTTATTTTGTTCAGCTATGCCATAGCCCTAATTATTTCTGTGGCAATTCTACGCGCCTCTTTGTTTGTATTTAAGTAGTCGTCAAACGTAGGATTGGCAATAAAGTGGTGTTTCTCCATTGTGGCAGCCAGTACTTTTGGCAGCATGGTAAAGACTAAACGGTTGTTTAAAAATGCTTCTACCGCTATTTCGTTGGCCGCGTTAAGAATACAGGGCACGTTGCCTCCTTTATTCATTGCTTCGTATGCCAACGCCAAGCATGGAAATTTTTCTGTATCGGGCTGCCTGAACTCCAGCAGCCTCATATCATCAAAAGAAAGGCGTTTGTCGCCGGATTCCCAGCGTTCGGGAAAGCTGAAAGCATAACGAATAGGAAGTTTCATATCCGTTCTACCCAGCTGGGCTTTAATTGACCCATCTTTAAGCTGAACCATAGAATGAACGATAGATTGCGGATGTACCAAAACTTCTATTTGCTCTGGTTTTAGATCGAAAAGCCACTTTGCTTCAATAACCTCAAACCCTTTATTCATCATAGAGGCGCAATCTATAGTTATTTTTTCGCCCATTACCCAGCTGGGATGCTTAAGCGCGTCGTCTTTAGTAACCAGCCGCAGCTGGTTTTGGGTATGGTTTAAGAACGGACCGCCGGATGCCGTAAGGTATATTTTTTCTACAGGGCCATATTCTCCCACTAAGCATTGAAAAATTGCGGAATGCTCGGAGTCAACAGGTATAATGGGGGCGTTATTTTCTCTGGCCGTTTTTATAATTAAATCGCCGGCTACTACAAGTGTTTCTTTATTAGCCAAGGCAACAGCCTTACCCGATTTAAGCGCATTAAAAGTAGATGGTAGCCCTGCATAGCCAACAATAGCGGCAAGTACCATATCAATATTGCTTTGCTCTACTACCTGAGCCAGCGCATCGCTTCCGGCATAAACTTTAATAGGATACTGAGCCAGCGCATCTCTTACAATGGTGTATTTTTCTTCGTCGGCAATAACTACGCAGTCGGGGTTAAACGTTTTTGCTTGCTCCATAAGCAGCTCTGCATTACTATTGGCAGTTAAGCATATTACCTCTAGCTGTTCCGGGTGAGAACGAACCACTTCTAACGCCTGTATGCCAATAGACCCGGTTGATCCAAGTATTGCTATACGTTTCATTCAGTAGCTGCCGGATTATAGTGTAATATGAATAGACGGATTTATAGGCGATCCGTTATGCCAAAGCTCAAAATGTAGCTCTACCTTTTGGTTGGCATCGTTCGGTGCTCCCATAAACGCAATGGCTTCGCCAGAGGTAACCCTATCGCCTGTTTTCTTGAGCAACCGGGCTACCTGTTTATAAACCGAAATAAGGTTATCGGTATGCTGAATCATAATAGTATAGCCCTCGTCAAACGTCCAATAGGTTGCCAGTACGGTGCCATCGAGTATAGATGTTACGGCGGTGTTTGGGTCTGTTGATATGTGTACTCCGAAGTGATTTTCAGACGGATTAAACGTCTCTGTCAAAGTTCCTTTTACCGGAGGATAGAACAGCATATTTTCGAAAACATCTTTTTTTGAATTTTGTATAGAGAGGTTAAACTGTTCTTCGCGCTCAACCTCGGCACGGAAAAGAGAATCTCTGCTTATCAGAACGGATGCCCTACTTTGTCTGCCCTGTAACGTATCGGGCAGCATTTCGTCAATAGGAGCAGGCTCTTTGCCCGACAGTATGCCGCTTACATTGTCAAAGTATCTGTCCCAACTTAAAACCACTTTTTCCAAAGAGTCGGCTTTAAGCGCATTGTATACTATCTGCCTGCGGGTATTATCATCGGGGTAGCCCGGAATAAACTCGCGCAAAGGTGTAAATGCAATCAGAACAACAATCAGAATAACCAAGATTAAAAGTAAAGGGACAAAAATGCTTAGCACGTTAAGACGCGAAATGCGCATGTACCAAACTTGCTCTAAGGTAGTATCGTTATAGACAATCAGGCGATACTTATTTTTAAGCTTACGTAAGAATCTTTTTTTTCTTGAACTTTTCTCGGGCATGACGAAGCGGTACTGAACTAACAAACTTAGCCGTTTTTTAGCACATACACAAAAACGAAGGGTTTTTTAACGGTATGAGCCATAAATATTAGATATAGGAAGCATACCATATAAAAAGGCTCGCATTATCGAGCCCTTTTTCCATTTAAGCTTATATGCCTACTGCTTTTTAGGCGGATCGGGCTTGTGTCCTTGCTTGTTGTAGTAGCTTGTAGTGCCTGTGTTGTTTGTGCTTGACGACCCTGTTTTGTGCCCATTCCTGTCGTAGTAAGTGGTATTACCATTCGAATCGGTCTTTGAGGAGGCTGTCCCTTCCGGTACTTGTGCTGTGCTAATTCCTACGCCTGGCATAGAAAATAGCAGTAAGGCAAAAAATTTTTTCAAAATGGCAGTGTATTTAGTGAGAATATGAAATATTTTCTCAAAAATTGTGCCGTTTAGGTATAATTCCCAAGTAAAAGTTGAACCTCTTCCATATTTTGCTGAACGGATTTAGGTTACTGCCGGCTTCTTTTGTAGCTAGGTAACATACTGCTAATATTTTGTGAAATATTCGTGAATAAAGGGTTGCATAGCTTTATAGCCGGAGGGTAAACGGTAGCCGCCTTTACACAGCTTGGTTTCTAATGATTGTACCACTTTCTCGAACCGTTCTTTATCAATCCAAAGCATATCAATAATGGCTTCGGGATAGTACTTCTTTGTATTGGCTAGAAAGCACACCGAGAGCTCTATATGGGTTAGTATAAGCAGGTTCTTATCTGCGCCAAATAGCTGCTTCTTAAGCTTATCAAACATGGGATGCTCGTGAAGTAACGTATTATACCTGTCGAGCGATGCGAGCAGCTCCCTTTTTTCTCCTTCGGTATGCGCTTTTTCATCGATAAAGTCAAGTAGCCGACCGTCTATGATGCTTTGCTCGGCATATATTTGTATGATATAATCGACTATTTTGTTTTCTTCTTCTGCCTTTTTTTTGAGGTTTTTGAACATGTTGATAAGAATTTTTCGTAAGGAAGACGAGTAACGGTGATATATGTACGGTTTGTAGAGGTCGAAAATCTTCGTTGATACTGTAGCCTAATACGCCCTGTGGTGTTACGTACTGAGGATAGCTGAACTATAGATCACGACTAGCTTTGTCCTACTTTAAGCCGCTTAATTAAGCGCGCTATCGGTTTTTTTCAACGAATTTCATTGTAATGATTATATTTGTATGCGTATAAAAATATAAATATATATGTAAATATTCATACAAATAGTTAATAAATAAGAATTCTTTCATATTTTATTATAGATACCTAAAAACGAGAAGCTTAAAAGAGCTATTGAAGAAATAAAGGCTGTGTATGAGCTAAAACAATCTGAAATCGCGGAAAGATTGGGTGTAGCCAATACTTATTTATCGGATGTGATTAATGGAAGAGTTCCGTTAAGCCATAAAATGATAGGCAGGTTGCCTGAAGTATTTCATATAAATGAAGCGTGGCTTGAAGAGGGAATAGTACCTGTAATGCCTAATGCGGCTGTAGTAATGGAGCTCGCTTCTACATGCGATGGTTACCTTAAGGGGTTAGATGGCGTAAAGCCGGATACGGTAGGGTATGAGCGGATAATTAGAGCGTTAGAAGTTACCATTACTGCTAAAAACGAAACAATAGCATCTCAACGGTGTGCTATTGAAGTTCTTAAAGAATAAGTTGAGTTTTTAAAAAAGACAACAGGATTCTTTAAAAAGAAAATATGTAGCTATATCCTCCCTTTTTTGGCTACCGGTTGTCCGTTAGCTCTTGCTTCCATATCGCATTTTCATCATCATCTTCGTCCTCAAACGGATCTACTTTTTGCGGACCTTGTTTCCTGAAAAGGATAGCAGCAATTAAGCCGCTTATGGCACCAGAAAGATGCCCCTCCCAAGAAATACTCGGATCTACCAACTCTGCTATGGGAAATATACTCCATACACCGCTACCATAGAGAAAAGCAACGATCAGCGAAGTAGCCATTAAGGGTACGTACCTTCTAAAAATTCCGCTGAAAAATAAGAAAAATGATAACGCATAAACCAATCCGCTTGCTCCTATATGCCACGCATCTCGCCCTATGAGCCAGGTAAATATACCCGATAGTAACCAAACTACAAGAAAGACCATGTATTTTAGCTCCTTATAAGAGTAGGATAGAAGCCATCCTAAAATCAGTATCGAAACGCTGTTATTAAAGATATGTCCTAAGCTTGAATGGATGAGCGGACTTGTGAGAATGCCGGTTAGACCCTCTGCGCGACGAGGATAAATGCCCAGCTCATACCAGCCCACATCTCCCGCCGCCACCTGTAAAATCCAAATTAGCCAGATAATCGCAATAAATAATGTGGGGAAAAAGAAAGCGTTGATAATTTGTTTTACTTCCTGGTCCATTGTTATTTTTAGCAAGAGCAACTCTTTGACAGCATAAAAGTAAGGAAAATATTATGTTTAGGGTAATCAAGACGTATAGATGATAAACGATTAAAATATGAAAAACAAAAAAGCAACCGATTTCTCAATTGCTTTTTTAGTAGCGGAGGCAGGACTCGAACCTGCGACCTTTGGGTTATGAGCCCAACGAGCTACCAACTGCTCCACTCCGCGATATATGTTATTCTTATGTAGAATTCAGATTTGCGGTTGCAAAGGTAGCGGAAATAATCGATTGCTGCAAATTTTTCTAATGAAATAGTTTGTACCTTTACGCTCAAATACTTATCAAATCTATATGCCACGAATATTTAGCTATAATGAATTTAAAGATGGAATCGACGAGGTGAAGACATATGCCGATAAACACTCGCCTGTAATAACATGTGATGATATTGCCGTAAGAGATTCAAAATTTAAGGTGAATGTACGAATAGGTAAAACGATTGCGCACCCTAATAAAGCCGATCATCGCTTTGAATATGTCCAGTTATGGGATTTAGAAACCTTGCTTGCGGAAGCTCGTTTTTCAGCGATCACTTTTGGTAGGTCTCCCGTTATGGTAGAGGTTGATTTTTACGTTGTGCCATTGGTAAGTATGAGGTTAAAGGCATTAGCATATTGCAATAAGCATGGAGTATGGGAAAGTGAAGAAGTGTTTGTAAAAGTAATCGATAGCAAGTGAGTCTGCCGGAGATGCCACGTTTAAAACCATTTCATAATAGAAGGCCGATAGAAGCAGGGTGTGATGAGGCAGGAAGGGGTTGCCTCTCCGGTCCTGTGGTCGCGGCGGCGGTAATTTTGCCCAAAGATTTTTACCACCCGTTGTTAAACGATTCTAAACAGCTTACCGAAAAGCACCGTATGCTGCTTAAGCCTATAATAGAAGAACAAGCGTTGGCATATGCCGTAGCAATGGTAGATAATGAGGAAATTGATAAGATAAATATTCTGAACGCCTCCATACTCGCCATGCATAGGGCTATAGAGCTACTTAAGCAAACGCCGGAGTTTCTGCTTATAGACGGTAATAAGTTTAAGCCATATAAAGAAATACCGCATCAGTGTATTATTAAGGGCGACTCAATATATGCGTCTATTGCGGCAGCATCAATTCTTGCAAAAACAAACCGCGATATTTATATGGAGCGGCTGGCAGAGGACTTCCCGCAGTATGGTTGGAAAAGAAATAAAGGCTATCCTACCAAACAGCATAGAGAGGCAATAAGGGCAGAAGGAGCATCATCGTTTCATAGAAAGTCGTTTAGGTGGTACGACGAGCAGCAAACGCTGTTTTAGAATATTATAACGCCTTTTACGTTGCGTTTTTCCTATCTTGCGATCGAAAATCTTTCAGTTGATAATCTAAACCGTTAAAATCCAAATAAACTTCTCCGCAGAAAGAAGAATTAGGCAGAGTGTGGCGAATTAGCTGGTATATTGTTCGTTACGCTCTGTTTTGCTTTGTATTGCAAGAGGCTGAAAAGCATATTTAGGCAGAACGCAGCAGG
>JAIRNF010000019.1 GCA_031258195.1 Prevotellaceae bacterium | reverse complement strand
CTAAGGTCTTTGGCGATGTTCTTTAGCGAACGTGCTACCTCCGCCACTTGCTGCTCTCTGCTGGTGTTCTTTGAGCTTGCGCTTACCAGCTGCAGATAGTCAACTACGATAAGATTTATGCCGTACTTTGCTTTCATAGCTCGGATAGAGCGAAGTATGCTATCAATATTTGTTGTTGAGCTGTCGTCAAAGTAGATACACGAATTACACAGGTCGGTAGTGTTGTTGTATATGATTTGAATTAACCCTCTATCCAGCTTATGGGTTAGCATTGACTTACTGCTTACACCTGTTTGCTGCGCCATCAGCCTAGCCCCCAGCTGTGTTTTACCCATTTCGAGCGAATAGAACGCTACCTTTGCGCCGTATTTTATAGCTGCATTGCTGGCAATGGTAAGGGCAAGCGAGGTTTTACCCTGAGAAGTTTCTCCGGCAACAATAACAAGGTCGGTTAGCTGTAACCCTCCTGAGTGCTTATCAAACTCTGTTAGGCCTGTACCGATTCCGTTTAAAACGGCTTCATTCTCTATATTTCTAAGCATAACATCGAAAACGCCCTCTACTACGTTATCAATGGTTGCTACGTTGGCCGTATCGAATTTAAGCAGCTTCAGGAAGTCGGCCTGTGCTTCGTCCATTATCTCCTCAACATCGGCGTTGTAGTCGTAAACTTTCGACTGTAAACGGCTGGCAATGCGTAAGTACTCCCTACGCATGAAAAGTTGGTAAAGCTTTCGGCTGTGGTCAACGATATGCGCAGCAGAGCCGACACGCATAGAAATTTCAGCAATCTTTACAGGGTTTACTTTGTCGGTTAACCTGTTAGCTATGGTAATATCGCCCTCTCTGTTCAGCTCTACAATGGTTTGAAAAATTTGTCTGCAAACAGGGTCAAAGAAGCAGCCCTCTGTGAGTAGTGAGAGTGCCTCGTACCTATCTTGCTTATCTATGATTAACGCGCCTAGTACGGCTTCTTCGAGCTGCAGGTCGTTAGGTATTTTATCTACTGATTCTTTTTTGCCCATTTCTTAAATGTTAGGTTTGCGCTTACACGCTTTTTTAGTAGGTCTTGCCAGTTGTGCATATCGAACAGTATGCTTTGGATAAAGTCGTAAGCATATTCTGTACGTATGGCTTTATATTGTTGAAAAGTAAACGGTTCTTTCATTTGTGCCACGCTGGGCGCATTGTCATCTATCCATTTTAAAAACAATAAAAATTTATCATAGTCAGGGTCATTCACATACTCTTCCCTTTCTTTTCTTTTTTTTCTTTCTTTATCTTTCTTATTATTTGTACGGGCTGATGTTCGGTTAATATTCGGGTTGATATTCGGGCTAATGTTCGGGTTGATGTTCGACAGTGGGTTATACTTATCATAGTTACAGAGTTTTAGTATGCTCTCATGGTGTTCGGTTCTACGCTCAATCGCACCGCTTTTTTTACACATATCAATAAACTTTTGTGTTCTTTCAAGCCCCCAGCCCCATCTACTTGAAAGAAAGCGAATACTTGCATGAATTTCGCCCCTATTAATAGTAAGGTCTTTATTGGAAGCTAGGATTTTTACAGCTGGCTTCTCATCATAGCGAGCCATTTGAAGCAAATCTAACCATGCTTCAGCCATACTATAGCTACGTTCTTGCTCCCAAAAAGGGCAGTCAAAAAAGCTTCTACTCAATCTTAAAAATCCGTTTTCCATATACCTAAAGGGGTTTACTCGTTTTTAAAGTTACGCCATAAGTTAAACTCATGGAGATTTAATCGGATCGTCGAGTTTCTTGAATTGCCCAGCTTTTTTCCGTTGAGCTCATTATGGAGAATAGCCTGCTTAATATGATACTCGCTAATACCTGATATTCTGCTGGCTTCTGATAAGGTTATAGTTTCTCCCTGATGTAAATTATTACAGTAATCTACACCCATTTTAAAGGTGGAATACATAAGCTCTTTTAAAACTTTCTTACTTTCTTCACTACAACCAATAAGAAGAGAATCCACAGAATCAAAATTTCTATCTGCTATTCTACCACCCTGCTTTTGTGCTAAGTTTTTACGTGTTGATGTCATTTTTATATAGTTTGAAAATGTTTTATACATAAAGGCTACAACCAAAATCACGTAGGGGTAGCGGTTTTGCGGTTGTAGCCTTAGAAAGAGGTATTACCCTCTCTTATATTTCTCTTTGATTATTTCTTCAGATGCGAACACGCTACCCCAGCGTTTCATCGAGAGCAAAGCTAGAATAAAAATACATAAATACATAATTCTATGTAATGAATTTATGACAGGAAAATTACTTTTGGTGCTATTGTTAATTATGCAATGCTGTTAAAGATTTTAACAGTATTTTATCTTGAAATAAGCTCAAAATATCGTGTAATCTGAACAATGTTTATTACATAATTTTGTGTAAGATTTCAAAAATCAGATAGAACAAATTTTGACTTAGGTAAGATGAGGGGGTACAAAGTAGTTTTTTGCCTGAAAACCTAACATTTTAGGTATAGAAAGACTAAAAGAGGGACTGTGCGGAATTTTATCTGTATGCCTTGCTATTACTAAGTGCATTGCTTCCTTAACTACGCTAAAAAAGTGCTTCTAATGGAAATTTACAGAAGTTTAGAACTGTTTACTATCTTTACCTACTACAACAGAACTACTATACCATGAGAAAAGCCTTAATCATACTACTGCTATCGCTAGCTATTGTATCATGTATAATGATGTAATTTAAAGAGTATGACTTCAAGCAAACCTACCTACATACTTCCAGCAGTGGCAATTATTATATTTAATGCCAATAATGAGGTACTACTTCAAAGAAGAAGAGATACTAATAAATGGTGTATTATTTGTGGTCATGTTGAATATGGGGAAACAGTTGAAAATGCTGCATTAAGAGAAATTAAAGAAGAGACAGGGTGTAAGGCAGAAATAGTTCGACTAATTGGTATTTATTCAAACCCATTATTTGAAACATATTTCTATTCAGATAAGAATGTGCAATATGTTACGTCTTATTTTGAGGCAAAACTGACAGCAGAACTCAACTTTTTGTTTTCTAATGAAGAAACACTTGAGTTAAAATTTTTCGATCAAGATTCTTTACCCGATAATATGTCTACTCAGATAGATGAGCATTGGTTAGAAGATGCCTTGAGCAAGCAAGATTCCGCATTTATAAGATAGATTATGTTGGTATTACTTACCTCAGCTTATTATTCAGTCCTGCTTCTCCATCGAGGGTTATAGAGCTGATGAATGAATCGGGGGTTAGTACTCCTGATGCTACCAGCGATATAAAGCGTACTGAGGGCAACATCCTGTTAAGCATAATATCACGAACATAGCCAGCAACCTCTACGCCTGTGGCTGCTTTCCATTGCTTACCATCTACACTTACGAACAGGTAAAAGCCGAACTTCGGGTTGACGTTTATCTGAGCTTCGAGCATACCTCTAAGAATGGTTCGGGCAACCTTTTTGAATCCATGCACCTCTAAATCTATCGGCCTAGTTTGCAGAAATACCTGATAAGAGCTGGGCGATTCGCTGTTAAGCTGGTAGGTTTGATTGCTACCAACAAGATAAAAGTTAGGAAAGTCGGAGAATACAGCCCTGCCTGTTAGCGTTCGCTTATACCAATAGTTATGTTTGAGCGATAGCACATAAGAGTAGGTATAAGCCGAATTAACCGCTATAACCTCCCTATTAATGCTATCATAGGCTAGCATCGCATTGGTAAGGTATTCGAGGAACGGTACACGGCTGATATAGCTATCTACCTTGCCTATATGGTTGCTTTCGATAACGTTAGTAAATCCGCTATTGACCGATGCTAGCAGGGCATTATCTAACAGCTTTACCGAATCTGAAAGGTTGACAACCTGTGAACCCTCGATAAGCAGTAAGCCCTCTTTGGTCTTGAATACCGTAGCCCCACCGATGTTTATAATGTTCCGCTTATCTGACAGCACCTCTCCATTTAATGAGGTGATGGACTCGATAAAGGGGTCAATACCGATTGACATCGCATACATACTCTGTTCGGTAAATACGAGCATCGGATGCTGCCCGAACTGACCTTGTGATAGCGGTATTGAGTTTGCCGAGAATCCTAGTACCCTAGCCCCTACATAGTCGCTATGCTTTGCAGGGTAGTACAACGGATTGTTAAGCTCTGAGAGCTGTATTCTGTTAGTGTCGTTTACCTGATTGCTGGTAAAGTAGGTTACGTTCTGACCTGTTGAGGTTGTGCTATACGTCCATAGATTGTTGCTAAAGTAGCTGCCTGTACACATGGTTAGTGCGCTATGCTCAAACTTGTTTGTTGTTGACATAACGCTATTTGAACACATTGGACTAACAGCATAGGCTATGTTCAGCGTTGGATGTGGTTCTAAGTGTAGCGATAGTATCGGGTTGCTACCCTGTGTTATCCTCAAAAAAGAGCCAATAGATTCGGAGTAAGGCGTATGAAAGTCAATACGCACCGCCCTCGTATCGGGGTAGGAAACGATTAGCGGAAAGTTTATTTTGCTGCCGATAGTAAACAGGTCGCTATCTACGGTCTTTACCCCATCGGAAGTATGTAGTATAACCCTAGCAAAAACCTGTTGGCTATTGCTGGGTTCGTTATAGTACTTCAACGACCAGCCATTAAACAGGTTAGTGGTTATATCGCCTAAAAACAGCCTGCTATTATACGTTTTATTGGAATCCGCATAAATGGTATGGTGGATATTGTTATCGGTTGACAGCGTTGGCTGTGAAACCAAGTGGTTAAGGTTTTCGGTAAACGTCTGCTCTGACAGGTAGCTACTCATGCTATCAATCTTCAGTCTTTTCAACAGGTAAAAGGCTGCCTGCTTATCGAAGTTGAGCGAGGGGAGCTTATCAACCTTATAGTAGGTTGGATAGTAGGTGTAGTTGAGCGTTGTGTTACGGCTGGTAGGTACATTCTCAGTAAAATCAATGTTTACAGGAGATGATATGTAAATGTTGATGCTACTAATGATTTGTTTGTACTTAGAAAGGTCAACGTTATACATCAGCTGGTATTTGAGAGCCGATGCTGAAACGTTACGACAGCCTACATACATCGTCCCGCCATAATCTACGTAAAGGTGCATGTGTGTTTCCTCATTCAGGTAGCTATTCTGTGGGTAGTTCAGCTCCTGAGCCAGCATTTCTAAGTTACCGCCGTAGATACCAATGGGGTTTGAGTGCTTTATAATCGTACCATCAAACAGCTCGAAAGCATAGACAAGAAAGAAGTAGCCGTCAAACCAGCCCTTTTCGTACCACTCATTACGCTTCTTTGCCATGTATGCATTTGCATGGTTCTTTACATACTCCTGTTTCTCTGTTTCGGATGAGGGTGCAGCACCCTTGTAAGCATAGTCCTCTTTATGAGTAGTCTGAACATGGAAAGGGTAAAAGTTGAATATCGGCAGGTCGGGTAGCTTTTCGATATAGTCGTACTTACGAAATAGAGCTCCGGCTCTATCTTCGGGTGACCATAACGCCCACGACATAGTTTGCTTGGTTTCGTTGAAGATAACCAATACATTGCCCAGCGCATCAAACCTAAGCTTGTCGTTAGCATCGACATTAGCAATAATAGGCTCGATATAGGGGTAATGCTCGTAGCCGTCCATCCTGTCCCATCGTATCGTATTCTGATACTTTGAGATTATGTTCTTAGTTACGCCTACGTCATGTACGAAAAAACTTTCCTGTGCTGCTAAATGGCTGCCTATGCTTCTCTTACTCCCCACAGGTCGCCATGCTCCCGAATCGTATCTGAGGTTTAGTATCTCCTGACAAGTTCCGTCGGGTGTTTTGTTATCGGGGTTATTGCGCTGTATGCCCTGTATGTTAATCTCCTTTTGCATGGTTAATGATTTGTTGGTAGATATTGGTAGTGCTGCTACCATTAGCTTGCTTATCTTTATCTTGGTCTTTGAGTGTTGCAAAGAAGTTACCAATGTTAACCAGCTCATTATTGGTTATACGCCTTGTGTACTTATCCTCAACCAATCGCTCATTCAACCTATCTACTACCTCATCTAAGCCTTTTGTCGCCTTTTTGATTATTTCGGCATTGCTAACCAGCGACAAACAGCCAGCTTCAGCAACCAATAATACAGCATCTTGTACAGGTACAAGGTCTGTAAGCGAAATATCGTTACACCAATTCTTCAGGGTTTTGCTTGACACGACAATCTTACCCTCTTCTTTGAGGTATCTGGCAGCAGCATCATAGCTACCATTAAACCTATTAACTATGCCTACTGCATAGGCTCTCTCTTTCTCTGTGTATTTGCTCTTTTTCATACAGCAAATGTAGCCTATGCTACTGCCAGCCTTATCGCTAATAGCATGAATGTTGAGCTTATAAGCAGATACATTACAGCAAACAAAGCAGTGTACCTGACTACTCTGATTTACTTTTAGCGGTTAACTAAACAGTAGAATTATGGCATTATTTATACCCATCGCTATGGGAGTTGCAGCAGCAGGTTCGGCCATTGGCAACATCATCGGAAACCGTAAGCGTAAGAAAGAGCTGAAAAGACAGCAAGAGCTGGCGGATGCTGAACGCTCGAATAACCAAGCGATGTATGAAAAGGACTACTACACGCCCTATACAGAAACAACCGAAGCGAAAGCAGCGTTGGAAACCGCACGAGAACACCTAGCCGAAGAGGGTAAGAAATCGGCTCAGGCTGCCGCTATCTCAGGCGGAAGCAATGAACGCTCGATAGCACAGAAGGAAGCCAGCAATAAGAGTTTTACCAACCTAGTAAGGAGTATTGCAGGGCAAGGACAATCGTTTAAGAACGCTGTAAGAGGTCAGTACCTGACAGGCAAAGCAGCCAACAACCAAACACAGGCCAGCATCTCAAATGCAAGGGCTGGTTTAGCTAAGGATAGCGCAGAGAGCTGGAACAATCTCTTTGAAAGTGTAATGAGTCTTGGAATGGGTTTATCGGGTGGTACAGGAATGGGTAAAGCATAGCAGCAATGGCAAAGAAAGATACACAGCTGGTAAGGCTTGCTAGGCTGGGCGTGGTTAAACCTCCTAAAGAGAAAGGAGAGCTTGCCCGAAAAGAGCAGAGTAGTACCAGCGATACCATGAAGCTGCTGCTTAGATGTAATGCAGCCTATGACAGCCTAGCCGATGCCCGAAAGCGCAGAAAGCAATGCAGGGATTTCAACGCTGGCAGGCAATGGGATGAGCTGGTTTACATAGATGGCAGCTGGGTAAAAGAAAAGGACTATATTAGAAGTCAGGGGCAAGTGCCCATCGTGAACAACATCTATGCTTCGCTTATCCATAACGTTACAGGTCAGTACCGCAATAATCCGACCAAGACAATGGTTATTCCACGTCAACCGATGGATAACGATGCTGAGGAAGTAATGACCAATGCCATCAATGCGGTACACGATTTAAACTATACAGACGATTTAGATGCACAGCTGGTAAAGGAGAAAATATTCTCAGGTGCATGTACGCAGCGAGTAAGCTACGACTACTTTACAGAGCGAGATAGAAAAGACATTAAGCTTAGGAATATCAACTTTAACCGCCTCTTCTTCAACACCGATATAGAGGATATTCGGGTAATGGATGATTTACGGCTTATCGAGGAGATACACGACTGCACCATTGACGAAATACTCTCCAACCGTTCTTACTGTAAAAATTCGGAGGATGAAAAGCGAATTAGAGATTGGTACGGTGCTGCATCTAAAAAGGCTATGGAAGAGCTGTATAGCAGCAACGGACTATCAACCGATAAGCTTGATAAGCTTGATTTTCTTATACCAGCCGACCCCAGCAAGTGCAGGGTTATAGAGGTATGGGAGCTAAGGCTTAAAAAAATGCTTTCCTGCCACGATTGGCTACACGCTGACGAGTACTTAGCGGAAGTATCGGACAAAGCCGAAATACAGTGCATAAACCAAGAACGCATACAGGAAGCGCAAGCCTACAACCAAAATGCAGCTGAGGGGGGTATAGATGAAAGTCAAATACCCCTCATTGAGTACTACGAGGTTAACGAGCAAGTTTGGTGTACGATACATCTTACTCCAAATGGTAATGTATTATTTGAAGCCGAAGATCCGTTTGAACATGGAGAACACCCCTACATCCTTTCTCTAGGCGATTTAATAGATGGCGAGGTTTACGGCATAGGCTATAATTGGATACCGCAGCAACGAGGTATTAACCGAAATGCAATGCTTTTAGAAATGCTTATCAGCAGCTCTGCTAAAAACCTGTTGATGATACCCGAAGAAACGCTCAACGGTAAATCACCTGAAGAGTTCGGGGAGCAATGGGCTAGAATCGGTGGGTATATCGTTTACAAGCCCACTAAGACAGGTGCAAAGCCCGAAGCTATCAGCTCTAGCAGTACCAACGTAGGTATAAGAGAAATGCTACACCTGTACCTTGACCAGATAAAAAGTGTATCGGGTATTTACGGAGCGATACAAGGGCAAGAGCCAGCCAACGGTACACCAGCATCTAGGTATATGATGGAAACACAGAACGCATCTACCAACATGCTTGATTTCTTTAAGCAATTTTCATCATTCAAAGAGCGCAGGGATAGAAAGGTTTTGAAGTGCATCAAGCAATTCTATACCGATAAGGTGAACATTCCTGTAATCGGTACGAGAGATAACTCCATTGTGGTATGGAATCCTGTTCAATTACAGGACATAGATGTAGATGTGAAAGTACTGCAAGGTACAGAAACACCAACCTACCGCACGATGATAGATAACATGATGGCCGAGTTTGTATTTAAGGGCTTAATGCCATTCGAGCTCTACCTCGAGCATAGCTCTGAATCGTGGACTAAGCCCGTACTCGCCAGCATTAACAAGCTGAAAGATGAAGCAACACAGGCACAGCAAAACAATACAGCCATACCTCCCGAACTCTACGAACAGCTAACCAACACGCTGGAACAGGGAGCAGATGGCGCAGACCCTAAAGCGTTAGAACTACTGAAAAACTTAGCAGCATGAGCAACTATATAGAAGAACAAGAGCCCGAAGCAGGCAACCCCCACTATAAGGAAGATAAGCCGAAAAAACCACAGGTACTATTTCAGCTAGATGAGGACGAACCTGAAGCTGGAAAACCATACTATCAGCTAGAAAAGAAGCAAACCCGACTTGATGAATCCGAAACGCCACAATATCAGCTAGAGAAAAAACAAACCCGATTGGATGAATCAGGAACGCCACAATATCAGCTGGAAAAGAGAATGACCCGACAAGACATCACTACTGAAGAGGACGAAGAACCCGAAGCTGGCAGACCATACTATGTACCCCCAAAGGAAGATACGGAACAGGCAGAGCAAACACAAGCTGTAGATGGTATAAATAAGCCTTTCAACGCAAAAGAAGAATATGATATTCTTATGCAGAATATCCGTAAACCCCGAAGCTATCAAGCCAATGTAGAACAGGCAAACAAGGATAAGAAGTTTAGGGAAACTATCTCAGCCCTCAGCTTACTGCTTAACACTGCTAAAGGTGCTTTAGGCGGAAACATCCGTAAAGAAGATTATAGCGGAATTACCGCAGCAGCCAACGAAGCAAAGGCATATCAGGAATTGGAAAATAAGGATGCAGACCGCTACGATGATGCTAAAAACAAGCTGTTCTTCGACCTGTATAACCTACAATTTAAGGATAAGGCAGCACAGCGTTCATACTTACAGGAGCTAGAAAAAATCTTTGCTAAAGAGGGTACGGATGCTAGGAATATCGGCAGAAGAGATAAGGCGACCAAAGAGCAGATTCTCCTACGTGGAGAGGTTGACCTAGAGAAAGAAGATTTTGCTCAAAAGGGCAGAATGGGCTTACAGGATAAGAAGCATGGTCATAACATGACATTGGAAGCCTTTAAGCAGAAAGGCAGAGAGCAGCTGGCAGCCTTGCGGATTTCGCTAAAACAATCGGGAGATTTAGACAAGACCTTTATAGATGTAAAAAGTCCATTCGGAAAAGGCAGCGTAGGGCTGACCAAAGGAGAAACGTTAGAGTTCTTTGATTGGCTAAGAGCATTCGGAATGTATCTAAAAACACAATTTGTACAGGAACGTTCGGGAGGTAACAATGTCATTTTTGCCACAGGTACGCCTATTACCAATACAATGGCAGAGATATGGACAATGATGAAGTTCATATCTTCTGATGTGTTGGCAAAATACAGTATGACTGGCTTTGACCAATTTGCATCTACATTCGGCTTGGTTGAACCATCGCTTGAATATACTACCGCTGGAGAGTTTAAAATAGTACAACGGTTTAAAACATATATAAATGCACCTGAGTTGCTAACTGCTTTCAGGATTAAAACTCATGTTGTTCTTACCGAAGATATACCCGAATTTAAAGAAGGTAACGATATACCTAAGCTTAAGGATAATCAATTTACTCAAATCATTATACCTCAGAGTATCGCACTCAAGCGTATAATGGAAGAGATAAAAGAAGAACTTAAACGGTGGGAGAAATTGCCTGGTAAAGAAAAGAGGAAGAATAGGTCTGTTCCTCTTGTATTGTTCGGAGTTGCAAAGCAGGCAGCCATAGACCAAAGGCTTGTAAATCCAAACCTACCTGATGATTCGGGAAGTAAAGTAAATAGAGTTATTGATGAAGTAAAGCGCATATATGATGATGCAAGTGAACATAAAGGCGCACAGCTTATTTTTTCTGATTTAATTCAATCTTCTAAAAAACATGGCGACAATAGATTTCATCTATATAAAGAAATTAAAGCAAAGCTCATAAGTAAGGGTATTCCTGAACACGAGATTGCTAATATAGAAGATTATAAAGATGCAAAAAGAGAGATTTTATTCGATAAAGTTTGTAGTGGAGAGATAAGAGTTTTGATAGGTGGTACTGAAAAAATGGGTATTGGTGTTAACGTTCAAGAAAGGCTTGCAGCAATACATCATATTGATGCACCACCCCGACCAATGGACTTTGAACAGCGTAACGGTAGAATAATAAGACAAGGTAATATGTTCGCATGGTTAAAAATACCTGTTGAAGTTGTTACTTATGGTGTTGAGAAAACGCTTGATGCAACCGCTTACCAAAGGCTTGCAATTAAGCAGGCGTTCATAAATCAAATGATGAAAGGCAAAAACATTGATAGAGAAATAGGCGATTATGCGGAGGAAGATTCTGTAAGTGATATGACCTTTCAACAAATGATGTCAACATTATCGGGTAGTCAATATGCCATACTACACGTTCAAAAGTCGTTTGACCTACAAAAGTTAGAAACAGCAGAGCGTAACCATAAACGCAGACAAGTTGAAATTAATCGCTCTATCAAGCAAGATGAAGAATACATTGAAGATGCTAAAGAGCAAATACTCGCTATAAAGAAAGCATCCAAAACAGTTGATAAATACTTTAAAGATACAAAAATTGAGAGAATAACCATTGATAATAAGACTTACAATGAAAAGCTGTTTACTGTAATAGATGATGCCATAAAAAAATACTTTTACTACATAGCACAAAGTGCAGCTGTTTCTCTTAGTAAAGTAAAACCTCTGCAGATCTATTTGAATAATTACCCCTCTCCGCTAGAAATATATATAGAGAATATTTTGAATATGGAGTATAGCTATAGTATGTCAATTAAGGGTTATGAAATATCAGGTAATACAATAAGAACAGGACAAGGATTAATCTCATCTATTAGAGCAAGATTAGTTAATATTGATGGGAAAGAAGCAGAGCTTGAGAAAAATATACAGGAAGTTGAAAAGAGAATACCTGTACTAAAAGAAGAACTAAAGAAGCCTTTTGATAAGCAAGATAAGCTAAACGAGCTACTAAGGGAAGTGAACGAGCTAGAGGATTTAATGCAACAGGAATCTGAAGCAAACAATAAAAAATCAAAGGGTGAGAATTTAGAAGATGAAGTTAACGATGGACAAGAAAACAGAATAGCTGAGCCGTTTGCTCCATTGATTGAATCTGATACTGAGGAATCATCTGAATCACCAGCCGAAACTAACATTCAAGAAACCTTAGAAACTCCTGAACCTATCGAGGATGATAAAGAAGTTGAGCCAACAGTAAACAGCAATGAAAATGCTGCAAATAGTGATGACTTGATTACTCCTGTTGATACCTACATACACACAAAAAATAATACAGAATTTTGTAGGGTAAAACTTTCAAAAAAGGTGGAAAAGGATGTGTATTATACCATCTCTAACATAGCAAAGAAGCATGGTAAAGGCTACTGGAGTAGGTTTGCTAAAGGCTTTTTGTTTAAAACAAAAGAAGATGCAGAAAACTTCAGGAAAGAGGTAAATAGCACAACCGATTTAAGTGCTACTCCTGTTGAGTTGGGCTTTAGCCTTAAAGGTATTGCAGAGGTGTTAGGATTTACTAAGGGAACAAGACCGCTTGACGTTAGAGGGGGTGCGGTACTGAAACGGTTTGCTGACCGAGAAATCTACATTAAGTCCCTGCAAAATAAAATTAAAGAGCTAGGCGGTAAGGTAAATAGCGCATCGGATGTTTACAACGATATGACCCTCTCCAACCGCATAAGGGAGAACCGATGTCGGCCTATGATGCTTTTGAGCTGTACCTACGTGCAAAGGATATTGTAGAAGCCGAAGAGCTGGGGTTAAAAGACAGGGGTAGAATGGGGTTTGAAACGGCAACAGGTATAGACCCTGAAGCATTTGCTCTTCAGTATGAGCATAGGATGGGCAGCAAGCTAAAGAAAGAGCTTTGGGATAAGGTACGTACCGCAACCTCGTTCAGCCTGAACCAGCTGAACGAAACAGGCGTAATAACGGATGATGAGTATGACGAATATACTCAACGCAGATACTATGTTCCTCAGCGTGGATGGAAGAACAGGGACTTGGACGAAACGATATACGAGTACATGCGCCATAGTAAAGGGCAATTCTATGAAACAGGCTTTAACCCTGTAACGGTTGAGGCAATGGGACGTATGAGCCTTTCGAGCAATCCGCTTCCGTATATTCAGAGCATTGCACACACCGCTATCCTTATCTCAGAAAAAAATAAGTATAAGAACAAAGCCCTAAACCTTGTACTTGATAACATAGTTATAGGTAGAAAGCATCAGCTGTTTGTTAATCATGTTTCTCGCTCCTTGTGGGCTACCGGAATTCCAACTTTGCCAATCAATTTGCACCCATACATTTTAAATTTTCAATTAATGGTACGACAATGGGGATTATATATGTCTCCGTATTTATATAATCTTTCATATTGATATAATCTATGAAAAAGTTAATTGCAATTTTGCTGTTATCTGTACAGTGTTCAAGCATGAACTACACATACAGGAATATTGAGAATAGATTACTATATGGACAAAATAAAGGTTTTGTCCCTCAACCAGTTGTTTTTGTTCAGATTAATGATTCTATAGCATTTGCAGAGGGTTTTTACCCTTTAAAGGGAATGTTATTTGCTACGTTTATTGATACACTTTATTATTCAAAAGAGAAAAATATTTTTAGTAATGAAAAATCAAAATTTCATCTAAAAAACAATCAATTTTATTTTGAAAGAAAAGATTCCTTATGGGCTTTTCGGATTGAAAAAACTAAATTAAAGTATAAACAGGATAACAAAGAAAAATACACTTCCTTCAAAAATAAAGCAGTTTCTTATCATTCTTATTGGGATATAGAATAATTTACTCTCTATACAGCAGCACCTATAATGTTGGAGAAAATATTGAAAATTAAGGAGGGTACTAGATATAGAACAACAGTCGAAAAAAATAAAAAAGAAGATAAATATTAAGTATTAACAATGCCCAATTAGGACAAAATATAACAGCATGACATATGAAAATAAAATCACTTATACTAACGCTAATATCAGTGCTATTTTGTACAGCTGTGTTGGCACAAGGTGGGAAGCTCGAACCAATCCAAGACATTGTAACCTTTATATACAAGTACGACGGCATCGGGTAACCGGATTAAGCGAGAATTTCGCACATTAGATGTGATAATGGTCCTATTTCTATTGATTCTTTAAATTGTAGATCCAGATCCCACAAATCCTTTTAATATAGCAGTACATCCTAACCCTACCGCAGGTGTTTTTACGCTTATTGTAACAGGTATTCCAAAGATAGGAAGTGTTTCATCATCAATAATGATTTTGGTTCAAGATTAGTTAAGTGACTAAAAAAGTTATTTAACTATCTTTGAATTAATGAATAACAAGTATTATTTTCGGTCGCGTATTTCAGAGCGTCAAATTCGGTTGATTTTGCGACTTTTTTGCCTTGATATCGAGGCGAAAAAAGTCGCGGAATTTACAGGTCTGAATCGCGGTACTATAAACAATATTTACAATAAGCTTCGAAAACGAATCGCC
>JAIRNF010000011.1 GCA_031258195.1 Prevotellaceae bacterium | reverse complement strand
CTTGGGTTATGATTGGGGGATTGATTAGTTCTATGTTCCTGACGCTTATTGTTGTGCCGGTGGTTTATTATCTAATGGATAAAATGTTGGCAAAATTGGGATTGGGTAAGAAAAAAGTTGTTGAAATAAAAGAATGATAATGAAGCAAATATTACAAACTATTGCATACAAAAGTATTTATGGTGTTGCTTATACCGTAAGCCTACTGCCTATGACCTTCTTGTATGCAATGGCTTCTTTCGCATTTTTCCTCTCTTATCATGTTATCGGGTATAGGAAAGCAGTCGTGATTCAAAATATTTCACGTTCTTTTCCCGATATGAAATATGGAGAAATCCGCTGTGTAATAAAGAAATTCTATACCTGTTTTACTGTCTATTTCGCAGAGATTATAAAAAGCATATCCGCCCCGGCAGAGGTTCTTGATAAGAAGATAACGTTTGAAAACTTGGAACTTATAGACAAGCACATGAAGGCTGGACGGAATGTCATTGCTTGTTTGGGTCATTGCGGTAATTGGGAAATGCTGAGCTTTATGCCTTATAAACTTAGCCACGATATGTATGCAATTTATAAGCCTTTGCGGTCTGGCATAATGAACAGGCTGATGATTAAACTCCGGTCGCGGTTCGGTATGAAACTGATACCCGACAAATCGGTTATACGTCATATTCTGACACAAAAATCATCCCCTGCTGTTTATCTGTTTTTGTCCGACCAATGCCCTCGGATAAAAGATGATAAATATAAATTCGAGTTGCTGAATCAGGAAACCTATCTCTTTTCGGGTATGGAGAAGCTGGCGCGTATAAGTCAGTCGGCAGTTATCTACCTGCATATTACACAACTATCAAAAGGAAATTATAAAGTAACGTGTATCCCTGTACGCTCCGAAGCAGAATCTACAAATGAAGGAAATATAAGCCAGAAATATGTTGATTTACTGACTGAAAACATTAAAGAAGAACCATACGGCTGGCTATGGACACATAAAAGATGGAAAAGGTAATGACATTTACTATCCCTCATATCAATAATAATAGCACTTATGTTAACTGGTTGTGCAATCTCCTTGTGTGCTTTCCTTAA
Organism: Prevotellaceae bacterium; assembly: GCA_031258195.1. Classification (GTDB taxonomy): domain Bacteria; phylum Bacteroidota; class Bacteroidia; order Bacteroidales; family UBA932; genus JAIRNF01. Next base: position 53,850 of record JAIRNF010000011.1, on the reverse strand, counting down.
ATTACTTCATGAAGAAGATTAATTATATGGTATGATACATTTTACTTCCGCCTTTAAAAAAGAAATAGATGCGAAAATTGAGCAAATAGAATGCTCGGAAATAAGTATGATGACAAAAGCGTTGAATGCTTCTCACATTCTGTCCGAAGCATTCAAACAGTTAAAAGCATTTATTTTGTCATACGATTTTAAAGATGAGGAAGAAGAAATATTATTTTTCAAAGATATAAAGCCCAAATTATGTTCTCGCTTGATATATTATAGAAAGGTTTATAACATTGAAATGGATCGTCCTGCTGGTGCTGACAAGCAACGGGAATATCTAAGTGAAATAATGGAGGGAATAAACAAATACAACTGTAAACGGCCGGACTTTATCCGCTATTACCGTTCCTGCTCTTCTCATTTAGATGCTTTCTATTTCTTGCGTAACAAACCAGATATGGAGCAATATCTCGAAACATTCCATCATGAATTTGATTCTGATTTTTCTACCAATTGCGATTTCAAAGTAGCAAAGATATTAGCCAACGATATGCTTTCTGCCTATCTGATGCACGAAATAGGATTGCTAGATGACAATGGAATGAAAATTTGTTCTTTCGGGTTTCCTGCTACCAAGCTAACATGGAAAGGCACAAAAGCTGAATTTCAGGAACAAATTTTATCATGGGATAGTGCTGGAACATTCGGTAATGTGCCGCTTACACAACTTCATAATTACATGCAAAATGTATTTAACATCCAAGTGGATAGTAATCTTTCGCGGATTTCAGACGATTTGAAGACCAGAAATACCCCTACACCCTTTATTGATAAACTAAAAAACGCTTTGCTACGGCGTATGGGCCGGAAATGAAAAATACCGGGGTCGGTATTTACTCAAAAACACCCTATTTTGATGCTGATTCAGGTCAAAAAAGGGTGTTTTCATTTATAATTCATCTATATTGTAAAAATACCGGCCTTTTCCCGTTTTTCTCTCTCGTTTTTACGGAAAAAGATCATCTGTAAACCGTTGCATATAGCCATTTTGTTGAAAATTTTCAAGAAAAGTCATACCGGCCTCGTTATCAGCCATGCGGAAATGCCCGACCTTTGCAAACCAATCAAAGAAAATGAAGATATGAAAGCAATAACCATTGATTCGGGTATGAATCCAAAAATGAGCAAGCCATGATGGACAGGGAATTACACCAATGGATGCAAGGCTGGTTCGAGCGGCTTATGGTGCGGTTCGACCGGATAGACCGGTATTTGGAAAGAATGGCGGTAAAGGAGAAACTGCTGGAAGGCGAACGGCTGCTGGACAACCAGGACGTATGCCAGATGCTCAACGTAAGCAAACGGACATTGCAGCGTTACCGCTCATCGGGCGAACTTCCCGGCCAACCCTAAGGTAGATAGCCATAGCTTATTTCTTTACTTTGAACTCATATTCAACCTTAGCCAATTCATCATTTGCTTCGGCAATCTTTTTAGCCAAGTCGTTTTTAAATTTCACCAACTTATCATATAACTTACTATCTCCCGTTGCCAGTATTTGTGCTGCAAGTATAGCGGCATTACGGGCGCCGTCTAGCGCAACCGTAGCAACAGGAATACCTGCCGGCATTTGAAGAATGGAGAGTACAGAATCCCAGCCATCAATAGAATTAGATGATTTAATAGGAACGCCTATTACAGGCACCGGTGTAAACGCCGCAATAACGCCGGGTAGATGTGCCGCACCTCCTGCTCCTGCAATAATTACTTTTACCCCACGATTGTGTGCCGATTTTGCAAAATCGGAAACCATTTCGGGTACACGATGAGCGGAAAGAGCGTTGATCTCGAACGGAATTCGCATTTCATTTAAAAACTTAGCAGCCTCTTCCATTACCGGAAAATCTGATGTGCTACCCATAATAATACTTACAACTGAATCCATAGCTTACGATTTTATTTTCATTAATATTAAATACGATGAACAGAAATAGACTTTTATCCAAAACGTTAAATTTATTTTTTTGCGATATTTTATCCATGAAAAACAATTTATGGGAGAAAATCATTCGCTTAGCAAAATTAATGCTATTTTCGTCTTTTATTTCCCCAAAGCGAATTAAGTCCCAAAACAATGAGACAGATAACCTTACACGACAAGACCTTCGAGATTTCAATTCCTGAGGAAAAAATTCTTGAGGCAGTAAAACAGATTGCCGAGCAGCTAAATAACGATCTCAAAGATGTTGATAAGCCAATTTTTATAAGCGTGCTAAACGGCTCGTTTATGTTTACTGCCGATTTAATGAAGCATATTGAACAACCATGCGAGGTATCGTTTCTTAAACTGTCTTCGTACAGCGGCACAGAATCAAGCGGAACTGTAAAAGAGCTGATCGGACTTACCAAAAGCATTAAAGGGCGTACAGCTATTATACTTGAAGATATTGTTGATTCGGGAAAAACGTTGGAAGAACTTATTAATACCCTTCACACACACAAGCCAAAAGAAGTAAAGTTGGCGACGCTACTATTTAAGCCAGACACCTATAAAAAAGACATTAAGCTCGACTATATAGGACTCTCTATTCCTAACGATTTCATTGTTGGATACGGTCTGGATTATGATGAGTTAGGGAGGAATTTACGCGATATTTATACCCTTGTAGAGTAGCAATCATTCACACATAAACATATAGCTATGCTAAATATAATACTATTTGGTCCCCCCGGCGCAGGCAAGGGTACGCAGGCTGAAAAACTGATTGATAAATACGGATTAATCCATCTTTCTACAGGAGATCTTCTGCGCACAGAAATAGCAAAAGAAACGGCACTTGGTATAGAGGCAAAAAAGCTTATCGACAAAGGAGAGCTGGTTCCGGATGAAGTGGTAATTGAAATGATCCGGCACGAAGTTGAAAAACACCTAGATAGCAACGGTTTTATTTTCGATGGTTTTCCTCGCACAACAGTACAGGCAAAAAAGTTAGACGAAATGTTGGCAAACGAAGGTATTGATGTAGATATAATGATATCGCTGGTTGTAGAGGATGAGATTGTTATTAAACGAATTCTTAAGCGTGGACAGCTGTCGGGCAGATCGGACGACCAAAGTGTCGGAACGATAAAGAATCGACTAGATACATACAACCGCCAAACAGCTATCGTGGAAGAACGCTATAAAGGCAGAAACAAGCATAGGTATGTACACGGAATGGGAACAATAGACGAAACCTTCGACTATATTGTAAAAGAAATTAATAAGCTGAAAAAGTAAGAATAATTTTCAAAAAGGAACTACCTAGAAAGCCTTGATTCTCGCCATGTCGAACAAAAGGAGACATCTTCTTATTCAGCGTAATGCTGCTGTACGGTAGATTCCTCACATTCGTTCGGAATGACGTTTTATAGGTTTTTTAGGCAGTTTCTTTGCTTTTATTCTATTGCAATAGCTACTATTAAAGTGCTACCTTTGTACCTTAGCAAAAACAAAATATATGGCATCATCAAACTTTGTAGATTATGTAAAGCTATTTCTCCGCTCAGGAAGTGGAGGTAATGGTTCCATGCATCTACATCGCGAGAAATTCGTTCCAAAAGGAGGTGCAGACGGTGGTAATGGAGGTCGCGGCGGACATATTATTCTACGCGGCAATAAGCAATACTGGACACTTATACATTTAAAATATCGCAAGCATATATATGCCGACAATGGTCAGGCTGGCAGCGGGTCGCTATCAACGGGAGCTAATGGAAAAGATATTATTCTGGATGTTCCGTTGGGAACCGTTGTAAAAGATCCCGAAACTTACGATGTACTTCTTGAGGTAACTGATGAAAAAGAATATGTTCTTCTCCGCGGAGGTCGCGGAGGGATGGGTAATGCACATTTTAAATCGGCTACCAACCAAACGCCCCGCTACGCACAGCCCGGTGAAGAAGGTGTTGAAGGATGGCACATTTTAGAGCTGAAGCTTCTTGCGGATGTGGGTTTAGTAGGATTCCCGAACGCAGGAAAATCTACCCTCCTTTCGGTTGTATCGGCAGCTAAGCCTAAGATTGCCAACTATGCATTTACAACATTAGAGCCCAACTTAGGCATTGTTTACTATCGTGATGATAAGTCGTTCGTAATGGCAGATATCCCCGGAATTATTGAGGGCGCACACGAGGGAAGAGGACTTGGACTCCGCTTTCTTCGCCATATTGAGCGCAACTCGATGCTGCTTTTTATGATTCCCGCCGACAGTCAGGATATTGCTAACGAGTATAAGATTCTGCTTAACGAGCTGAAACAATATAACCCTGAGCTACTTGATAAAAAACGCGCTCTTGCTATTACAAAATCAGATCTGCTGGATGATGAGCTGGAAAAAGAGATTAAGCAATATCTACCTGATATCCCGTATGTTTTTATATCATCAATAACGAACAAGGGAATTTCAGAGCTGAAAGATTTGCTTTGGAAAGAAATGAATAGCTAGGAACGTAAATCGTAAGTGGTTAAGTATAAATATAGAAACGTCATTCCGACCGAAGGGAGAAATCTCCTAAATAAAGGTAGTGCGTTGAATGAGGAGATTTCTCCCTTCGGTCGGAATGACGTTCTAGTTTCTTTTGCCTAACTATTAACACGTAACCATTAACCGACTAATAACCATGATTTGCATCAACGACCACCATACCGATCCCCACTTTAACCTTGCCGCTGAAGAATATGTACTGAAAAATTTTTCGGATAACATTTTTATGCTTTGGCGTAATGAACCTTCGATTATTGTTGGCAAACACCAAAATGCGCTAGCAGAAATCAACCTCGATTTCATTCAGAAAAACAAAATAAAAGTAGTACGCCGCTTAACGGGTGGCGGTGCGGTATTTCACGATTTGGGTAACATCAACTTCACTTTTATCGAAAATAACAGCACAGGTAATTTCAAAACGTTTACCCAACCTATAATCGATATACTGGTTAAGCTGGGTGTAGATGCTCGTTTTGAAGGTCGCAACGATCTCACTATTGATGGTAAAAAATTTTCAGGAAACGCGCAATGTGTATATAAACATCGCACACAGCATCACGGAACACTATTATTCTCTGCAACTATGACAGACCTGTCTGCCGCATTGCGAGTCAACCCCCTTAAGTTCGAAGACAAGGCTGTAAGATCCGTTCGTAGTCGTGTTACCAATATCAGCGAGCATCTTAAGCAACCTATGGATGTTCTTCAATTTCGAGAACTGGTTATGGAGCATATTGTTCAAGCTGTTCCCGGGTGTAAGGCATACGAGTATAATAAAGAGGATATTTCTCAAATAGAAAAGTTACGCGATGAGAAATATACAACATGGGATTGGAACTTCGGACATTCTCCAAAATATTCTTTTTCTAAACTGATTCGAACAAGCGGAGGGAATCTTGAGGCACACCTTAATGTAGCCGATGGATGCATTAAAGACATCAAGCTGTATGGCGACTTTTTTTTCTTTAAAGAGCTTAGCGAGCTGGAAAAAGAGCTGGTTGATTGTGTGCACGAACGTAATACACTTTTAAAGAAACTGAATGAAGTAGGCATTCAAGATTATATTAGGAATACCACAGCAGAGGAGGTAGTCGAAGTGTTTTTTTAGTACTTTTATACTGATATACCGTAAATAAACCGAACCTATGAACAAGCTGTCTCTTTTTATTCTGTTTTTTGTGCTCAACCTAACAGCGTTAAGCCAAACTAGCGATACCAATTTACTTAAACAGGCAAAAGAATTACACCAACGTATATTAACCTTAGACAGCCATGTAGATACACCCTCACGTTTTACGCGCGATACTTCAATAAACATCGGTAAGCGTAACGATAAGGTAAAAGTTGACCTAACCAAAATGGAAGAGGGTAAGCTTGATGCTGTCTTTTTCGCTATTTACCATCCGCAGGGACTACAAACGGATAGTGCTCTTTCGGCAGCGTATTTAAATGCTAAGAAACAGCTGGAGAATATCTATTATCAAGTAGAGAAAAATAGTGACAGGGCTACTGTTGCAACCAACCTTCATGAAGCTTTGCAGGCAAAAAAAGAAGGTAAACGAGCCATTTTTATCGGTGTGGAAAACGCCTATTGCTTAGGCACCGACAAGCTAAGTGCGATGAAAGAGTTTTACAGCTTGGGCGCTCGTTACATTACTCTATGCCATACGAAGGCGAGCGATGTTTGCTACTCTTCGGGAGAAACAGGCGAAGACACAGGGTTAACCGATTTTGGAAAAGAATTGATTAGCGAAATGAATCGGTTGGGCATGCTGATCGATTTATCGCATGCCTCCGATCAAACCGTACGCGATGTGATTGCATGTAGCAAAACCCCTGTTGTGGCAACTCATTCCAGCGTTCGTAATCTCTACAATCACCCTCGCAACTTAAGCGATGAGCTAATCCGGTTAATTGCTGACAACGGAGGGGTTATACAAGTTTCTATTTGGACAGGCTTTTTAAAATCAAAAGAGGATGGCAGAGCCACCGTTTCTGATGTTGTTGACCATATAGATTATATCGTAAGCTTAGTAGGCATCGATCATGTCGGCTTCGGAAGTGATTTTGACGGCGGCGGCGGTGTTGTTGGCTGCGAAGATGCTTCGGGCATCATCAATATTACGGTAGAAATGCTTCGGAGAAATTATACAGAAATAGCTATTGAAAAATTTTGGAGCTTAAACTTTTTTAGAATTTTAGAACAGGCTGAACAAGTAGCAGCCTGTTTATAGCATCAACGGTGTTGCAGCATAATAACAGGAATAAAGGATGTTTCAGGAATAAATAGCGTACGTATGACTATAGGTATCTTTTCTATAACATCATCAACACATGATGCAGAAGTCTTAAACAAAAAATCAGAGCAGTTTCTAAACGAAATCAGGCAAGAGACGGGGTTACAGTTAATCTATTGTGGCGACGATTTTACCCGTTACAACGAGTTCGATCTAAAGCTGATATTTATCCGGACAGGCGGATCGGAAGGTAGGTTTAAAGAGCTATACCCATCGCTAAAATCTCCTCACTACCTACTTACAACAGGCGAGGATAATTCGCTCGCAGCATCTATGGAGATACTCTCTTTCCTAAGAGAAACAAACGAGAAGGCGGAGATTATTCATGGCGGAATAAAATACATAGCGCAACGTATCACAGCTATTACAAATGTTTACAACGCCCTGAACAGTTTTAAAGGACAAAATTTTGGCGTTATTGGTAAACCGTCAGACTGGCTAATTTCCACCAAGCCGACTACGCCACAATTAAAGATAAGTTGGGTATAAATATCATAGATGTAGATATAGATGAGTTTATTGAAGAAATCAATAAACATACATATCCCGGCGACATGAGCGATTTCTTAAACAGCGGAATTAACAAGCCTACTATGGAAATGGCTCTTTATATATACGGAGCACTATCTCGCCTTATTACAAAGTATAATTTCTCTGCAATTACTGTTCGCTGTTTCGATCTGCTCAGCCTCAAGCATAATACCGGCTGTCTGGCACTTGCTCTTTTAAATTAAATAAAGAGGGGATTACAGCATCGTGCGAAGGCGATGTCCCCGCCATGCTGTCAATGGCTATTCTCCGTGAGCTAACGGGCAACAGCACTTTTCAAGCCAACCCGTCGAGTATAGACGTTGATAGTAACAAAGTTACTTTTGCCCATTGTACCATTCCCTTCAACATGGTTAACAGTTATAAGTACGATACACACCTTGAGTCGGGATTAGGCGTTGCAATAAAAGGCGAAGTACCAACCGGAGACATCACAATCTTTAAGATAGCAGGTAATTTATACCGCTATTTTGTGTCTGACGCAGAACTTGAGACAAACTTAAACAGACCGCATTTACGCCGTACTCAAATTATTATTAAGCCGCAAAAAAGTGTCGATTATTTTTTTGAAAGACTCAATAGGCAACCCTCACATCATTGCGCTGGGCAAACACGAAAAGTTGATAAATGAGTTTTTCCGAACGTTAAACGCTTAGCGGCCTATTTAGTCTAATTTAAGCTTGACGAAAAAACGTTTAGCTTTAGTAAACGTATTATAAAATTTAGAATATCGATATTGCGCTGTATTAATTACTTAACATCATATTGCTATGACTACAGAAGAAAAAGTGCTTGAAACAATGCGTAAGGCTGGCAAGCCTCTTAATGCCGGAAAAATTGCCGAACTATCCGGATTGGAAAAGAAAGAAGTTGAAAAAGCGATGACTAAGCTGAAAGCTAGCGGCGCTATCGTTTCGCCGAAACGTTGTTACTGGGAGCCAAAGTAGTCAGCCAAAATGGGCAACAAAGGGAGGACATCTAAAAAGAGGATCTATCGGCATTTTCGTAGCTACTTGTACGCTTTACGAGGTATAACTCGGTTATTTAAGACCGAATTTAACTTCTGGGTTCACATTAGTATTGCTATTTGTACTATTATGCTTGGATTTATTTTCGACCTTTCGAGCTTAGAGTGGGTAGCAGTTGTTCTTTGCTGCGGCTTAGTATTAAGTGCCGAAGCAATCAATACAGCCATAGAATACCTTGCTAATTACTGTACAACCGAAAAGAACGAGCAAATTCGCAAGGTAAAAGATGTTGCCGCTGGGGCGGTTTTATTTTGCGCTATTACCGCCTTTGTTGTTGGTCTCATTATTTTTATCCCTAAACTCTTTTACTAGCCGCGACAAACAACAGTTTAACTATCAGCATAGCTCTATAACTATATTAATAGTTTACATTTGTATTGTTATAATTACAGGCACGTTACGCTATAAATTTTTAATCAATGATTAAAAATTTATATGTTGTAAAACATGGTACTATGTATTGCATAGCGCTAAAAAATTTAATCGTTTACAGCGACAAAATAAAATGTCAGAAAAATTATTTTTAGCTGCAACCTTTAAGAATAAAATACGTCTTATAGTGAATTTAACCAATAACCTTTAATAGAACCGGAAATGAAACGAATTCTTCCTTTATTAATCTTATCTGCCATTTTTTCCTTTAATAGCTCATATGCCCAACAAAAAGTTGTCTTTAATGTAAAGGGGAATGTTGTCGATACTGTAGCTAACTCTCCTGTGCAGTTTTCAACACTTACCATTGTAACAAAAGCAAACCCCGCGCGGCAGGTAAAGGTTTTGGCAACGGATGATAAAGGAAATTTTCAAGTAGGATTAAATAGCGCAGGCGAATATATACTATCTATATTTTATTTTGGCAATAAAGCGGCCGACGTACCTTTTACCATAGAAGAAGGTAAAAAAACTACGGATCTAGGCGTAATAGGCGTTGCCGATGTTAGCCAACTCGATGAAGTTGTGGTAATCGCTCAAAAGCCCCTCGTAACGGTTGGATTAGATAAGCTGACTTACGATACCGAAAGCGACCCCGACTCCAAAACGGAAACCGCCCTTGAAATGCTTCGTAAAGTACCTATGGTTTCAGTAGATAGCGACGACAATATACAGCTAAGGGGCTCTACAAACTTTAAGGTTTACGTTAACGGCAAACCATCTACTATGATTACAAATAACCCTAGCGAAGTTTTAAGAAGCATGCCGGCTAACAATATCAAAAACATCGAGGTTATTACTAATCCGGGTGCTAAATACGATGCTGAGGGAATTGGAGGTATTATTAATATTACAATGGTTAAAAGCGGGGATAATGGCTATACGGCAACGGTTAGCGCCAATGTAAATACATTGGGAGGATATGGGGGTAGCGCCTTCTTAACGCTTAAGCAAGGTAAGTTTGGTTTTTCCAGTAGATATGGTTACAACTATTGGAAAGGAGGCACAAACGATGTATCAATGCTACAAGAGAATTTCACAAATAATACCATTCTAAGCCAACTCGGTACTTCAACGAACAAAGGTACTGATCAATGGGGAAGCGCAGAATTAAGCTACGAATTTGACACCTTAAATATGGTTACCATTTCTGTAGATCATTACTTTGGAAGTGGCAAAAATAATGGAACAACCGCTGTAGAACAACTTTTAAACAACAATCCGGATTACTCATATAGCCGTTATACAAAAAGCAAAAGTAACTATGGGGGAACCGAAATAAATGCCAACTACCAGCGATCTTTCAAAAAGAAGGGTATGTTGTTGACGGCATCTTACCGATACGATTTTTCGCCAAATGATTCAGAGTATGAAACAGAACTTATAAATCCTATAAATTATGACCCATTATGGGAGCGTAGTGAAAATGATGCTTCTTCTAACGAGCATACTTTTCAGTTAGACTATGTAAATCCCATAAAAGACAAACACAATATAGAGGTAGGAGCAAAATACATAATTCGCCTTAACGATAGCGATCCGCTTTTCGAACAATACAACTACCTTACCAACGTATGGGAAAGGAATACCAGCAGAGAAAATACTATGGACTACACACAAAACATTTTCTCTGGTTACGCCTCGTATAGCTATAGGCTAAATAAAATAAGCTTTAATGCGGGTATTAGGCTAGAAAATACTGATACGGATATTAACTTTAAAGCAGCAAGAGATATAACAAATAATACAACGGATATCGTTCCCTCTGCTGCAATTTCTTATCAACTGGGCATGACAAAAAATTTACGCTTTAATTACAACATGCGTATTCGCAGACCTAGCATTTGGTACCTTAATCCGTATGAGGACAGAAGCGACCCGACAAACATTAGGTATGGTAATCCGAACTTAGACTCGGAAGATAGCCATAACTTTTCGATCAGCTTCGGCAGCTTTGCTCAAAAAGTAAACTTTAACGCATCGCTTAACTATACCATATCCGACAATGCAATTCAAGAATATTCTCTTATGCAAGCGGACACCCTACGTACTACTTACGGCAATATTGGTAAAAATAAATCAATCGGACTAAATCTTTATGGTAACTGGACTCCTATAAAAGATCTTCGATTAATGGTTAATGGAAATATCAGCTATGTTGATATTAAAACCAAATCGATTTTTGGTGCCTATAACTATGGTTTTGGCGGCAACGTATTCTTTAACGCATCATACACCTTCTTAAAATCTTTCCGGGCAAGTGTTTTTGCCGGGCATTTCAGACCGCCCGTAACCATGCAAACCGAAATGTCATCATTTACTTTTATCGGATTAGGGCTAGGCAAAGAGTTTTTTGACAAAAAGCTTAGCATTAATATAAACGTTCAAGATCCGTTTACAAAGCGCAGAGAATTTACAAGCAAAACTTATGGCAAAGAGTTTTATCAAGAAATGAAGTTTAATACACAACATCAGACAATAAACTTTAGAGTATCATACCGGTTCGGAAATCTAAAAAATCAACAGATTAAAAAGGTACAACGTGGTATCAGCAACGACGACCTTATGCAAGGAAGCGGCGGAAATACAGGTGGCGAAAATACACCTACAGCAAACTAAGGCTATTTGGTTTAACGTAATTATATTTAATGTAAGAGAGCGGGATTAGTTAATCCCGCTCTCTTAATATCATCTCAGCCAACAATAGTAGCTTCACTTTCTAAAAATTGGGTATCTTTACTTTTTATTGTTTTGACAGAATTTAAGTATGAAATTCATTTTTAACTTCTTTTACTATATATACTTCATAGTATCGTCTCCAATACTATATTTCTTAGCACTACTAATATTTATTATTACTTATCCGTTTGATAAAAAGCGGATGGTGCTGCATAAATTCTCTATTATATGGGCTATGCTATACTTTTGGGTAAGTCAGGGGTGGAGAATCCGATATTCAGGAAAAGAAAACCGCAAGCAGGGTAAAAGATACATCATAGTATCTAACCATCAATCAATGCTAGATATAACCTTAATGTACAAGCTGCCACTTGTATTTCGCTGGGTATCGAAACGAGAAGTTTTAAAAATACCTTTTATCGGCTGGTTATTGGCGCTACATGGTGATATACTGATTAAGCGTGGCAGCGCATCAAGCGCTAAAGCCATGCTGAAAGGATGCAAAATATGGTTAGATAGAAAAGTAAGCATTGCTATTTTTCCCGAAGGTACTCGTAGTAAAGACGGACAAGTTCACGGTTTTAAAGAGGGGGCGTTTCTGCTGGCTAAAATGAATAAAGTGGCTATTCTCCCTATAGTAATAAATGGAACATACGAAGCTACCAAGCATTTTGCCTTACCCATTCGTCAGAAATTCGATATACATATATTACCCGAAATAGGCGAAGAAGAAGTTGCTTCCACCTCAATAAAAGAGATGACACAGCGGGTGCACAATATTATTGCAGAAAAACACCGAGAAATAGCACCAGACCTATATACCTAAAACATCAGCCATTTTACAAGCGGAGCAACAATAGCAGTAGCCAACCCCATCAAGCCTACTGCCAATCCGCCGATAGCGCCTCCTATAGTGCCCATTTCAATAGCAACAGCCGTACCAACCCCATGAGACGAAGTACCTAATGCTAACCTTTAGCAATACGGCTGGTTATACCCAACGCCTTTAGAACGAATGGTCCGACCAGTCCGCCAAATATACCTGCCGAAATTACAATAACTGCCGAAAGCGAAGGAATGCCTCCTAATTCTCTCGAAATATCAATAGCTATAGGCGATGTAACCGACTTGGGGAAGAGCGTCATTGTCAACTCCACGCTCGGATTCATCAGCAGGGCTATACCTGCAACACTTAGTACGCCAACTATACTCCCCACTATAATTGCAGTAAGCATTGATAGCCAATTTTGCTTTATATAGTATCGCTGCTCATATAGCTCTAGACCCAGTGCTACAACAGACGGACCAAGCATAAAATCGATTATAAATACACCATTGTTGTATGTATTATAGTCAATGCCGCAGAGGTTAAGTACTGTTATTATTACTAATACCGAAGGGAGCAACGGGTGCAGGATACTTAGCTTGGTTTTCTTATATAGCCAAAGCGATAGCGTAAACGCAGCCAGCGTTAGCAGAATCATATACAAACTGATTGTATGCTATCTGCCAAGTGTTTTATCTCCTTTTTGCCGAATTAACGCTACCACAGCCATTACTAATATGGTACTTAAAACCGACGCCACCAAAATAAACGCCCAACCATCTTTCAGTACACCTAAATGCTCCATTAGTCCTACGGGTGCAGGAACAAAGAATAGCGACATGTTTTTAGTAAGAAATTTCGCTACCGCCCTAATTTGTTCAGGTCTTACCAGCTTAAAGCACAACGCAACAAATAGCAGAAGCAGACCAACCACACTACCCGGAATGAGATGGTTTATAAGCATAGTAACAACCGTTCCTAAAGCCCAAAAGAAAAGTATGATAAGAAAACCTAAAAGAACAGGCATTGCGACGGTTTAACCGAGGTTGAGATCAACGATTACAGGGCAATGATCGGAATGTACAACCCAATCTTGAATATCGGCACATTTTAGCTCGTGCTTTATGTTCTCGCTAACCAAAAAGTAGTCGATACGCCAGCCAACGTTTCGTGCCCGTGCTCCCCCACGGTAACTCCACCAGCTGTAGCGGTTAGGCTCTTGGCAGAATACCCGGAAGGTATCTACAAAACCCAACTCTACCAGCTGATCGAACCATTCGCGCTCCTCGGGCAAAAAACCCGAAACTGTAGTATGTTTCTCCGGATTATTAATATCAATAGGTTTATGACAGATATTAAAATCGCCGGTAAGAATTATCTTAGAGCGCTCTTGCATTAACTTCTTTACATAGCTAGTAAATGCACGCAAGTACTCCATCTTAAATTCTTGCCTATGATCGCCCATAGTACCTGACGGGAAATAGGAACAGACCAACGAATAGTCGCCAATATCCGCCCTGATCAAGCGCCCTTCTATATCAAACTTATCAAGACCAATACCAAAGTAAACATGATTTATGGGAACACGGCTTACTATACCTGTTCCGCTATAACCTTTCTTTTCGGCAGAGTTCCAATAGCAGGCGTAACCCAAATCTTCGAACAGCTTAGATTCTATCTGGTCGGATTGAGCCTTAGATTCTTGTATGCAAAAAATATCAGGCAATTCATCTTTAAACCAATCTATCAATCCTTTATTTAGTGCAGCGCGGATTCCATTCAGGTTATACGAGATAAACTTCATAGTAGTATTATTTAATCTTTTGCAAAGGTATTTGTTATAAGTAAAAAACCGCGAAAATCTGTTATAAATAAAAGCTTTATTTTTTTGTGAATTATTTATCTCAAATTGTAACTTTTATTAGATTTCGGTTACTAACTAGTAAACACCACTAAAATGATATAAGTTGAAAAAAGAGGAGCATTTTAAAAAGATTGTTGCAGAAAACAACGAGCGTATTCAACGTATTTGTAAGTATTACGGCACAAATTATCAAGACGACTTATACCAAGAAGTACTAATAAAGATAAGGAAAAGCCTAGACAACTATAAGGATAATTGCGCCATTAGCACTTGGATATACAGAGTTGCCCATTGAAAATACGAATCGGCTAGTAGATGAAACAGATCAAGAGCGTGAAATTGAGACGCTTATAGCAAAGCCGCAGAGCGAGGTAAATCGGCTGCCTGTTATAGACAAGGCTTTAGTCTCGCTTATGCTCGAAGGGCTTGGCATGAAAGCGATTGCCGATGTAATAGGACTAACAGAATCAAATATAAAGGTAAAAATTCACCGTATTAAAAACGATCTAAAAACAAAATTAAACAACAATGAACCTAAATAAACAAAGTGATTTAATAAGCTTAACAACAAGGTTAACGCACGAAGACAGCTCCTACTCGACACAGAGTAAATTTTTCAAAAGTATATACCGGGGTTTCGGGTTATTATTCGTGTTTTTAATAACACTCCATTTTTATACAGGGGAGTCGCTTCCTACAATTCTTAGGAGTATTTGCTTTTGCCTGGCTATGATATCTTTCGCTTTTATATTCCAAAAACAACAGATAGACTTCAAGAATGTTGACTACTCGCTGCCAACTTTAGAAATGTTGAAAAAAGCAAAAAAAAGATATACCCCTTTCGGAAATGGCGGCGCTTTAGTGATAGTACCTATTATTCTAGCTGATATTGGGCTAAGCATAACCCTTTCAGCAATAGATATGATTACATTTCAGCTGCTATATTTTGGAGTAATACTTTTTGCCATGCTTATGGGATTATTGGTGTGGAAAATTAAGTATAAACCGTTGTATGACAATATATGCTCACTGATAAAAGAAATTAACCAATAAGGGACGGATAATACGGCTTGTTATGCATGGCTAAAAAGCGGTTTATTACTCTATCTTAACTGTAGAATCTAACGTAATTTTTTTAAACGCCAGCTCGGAGGATTCTTCGTCCCAATGAACTCCTTTGATTATTTCTTCACTATCGGCTATTGTAAAAGCGTTATTTTCATCCCTTTTCAGAGAGATTTTTTCTACGCTAACGACCACACTTCTACATGAAAAACAAAAATAAAAGTTAAACATGTACGCTTTATATATAATACCTAAGCCTTCAACGCTAAACACCGGATTGACATCCTTCAGAAACAAGGCTTTTCCAGATTTTAGATTATCAATATTTTCATTTACTAGGCTTACGTCTGAAATATAGGCGGTTTTTAAAAAAAGGGTTTCCTTACATCTCTCACAAAAAAAGTATTTGGTTTTTACCACACTATAAACCGGGAGTAAGAACATTACCAACTCTAGAAAATATAATGCGGGGGCAAGTACGCCTATCTGATAGGTATCCCCCTTAAGAGTAGTACTTATTTCCACAGCTTTCATGTGATAAATAAAATTATTAAAAACAGCAGGTATGTCTGTTAAAAGAGAAAAGAAGCCCACTTCCATTTTACGGCTTAAAAACATACACCACCCACAGTACCACGAAAACAGGCCATTATAGCCGTCATAGCTATGAGTACACCTCGATTACGCGCATAAGTTTGTTTTGTAACAAAGATTAATACATAGGAGCCTAAAGCAAAGACGGTTGTTGCTATATTAAGTACATCCAAAATATTGTAATTAGACTCAAGCGGATTAATATAAGACAGAATCCCATGGCCTACTCCGATAAATTCTGAACATAGCATACCTATTACAAACCATAAAATGGTTCTGTTCCAATCCACCCTACCCGAGTATTTATATTCCTTACTCATTACATCAACATTTCTATGCACACAAAAATAGAGTCCTAATATAACACTCTATTTTACTTTTATTCCTAGCTGATTTATAAATTTCTATTTATCATTTTAATCCAATCAACAATATCCTGTAAAACTTCCGGACTCATGGTTTCTTCTATTTCCTGATACTCGTTAAACATACCCGTTACTGCGTTTTGGAATAGATGGTTTTTATTAGCATAAATCTTTACGCCTGCGTTTTTATTTGATGCAGGAATATATGCATTAAACGATTCTGCATTAGGATCTGCGGGAACCTGATAATCTTTGCTTCCAAACATGGCAAATACCGGAATATGTATGTTTTGGATATCAACAGACGGGTCGTATTTTAAAAAGAATCTCATCCAATTATTAGACATTTGCTCGATCCGCGCCTTAGCCCTGTCGGACGTTCCAAACATTTCGGTCAGCTTCTCTTCTATCTCCTCTTTGCTGTCTGCGTTCAGCACAACATCGTAAGTCGATCTGTTTATGCTACGAGCCATTAGTAATGCTTCTTCTGTCATTCCATGACCTCTGCCCCCAATTTCGTTTTGCAATATGAAAATGCTGTCGCCTCTAATCGCACTACCAGCCATAGAAATAACAAAAGCAACATCTTTTTCTTTAGCAGCTAGCATAAATGCAATTATACCTCCCTCGCTGTGCCCTATAATACCTACCCGCTTAGGGTTAACCTCTTTTCTGCTTTGCAGATAATGAACACCTGCTAGAGCGTCGGTTGCAAAATCAGCGGTAGTTGACGTATAAGCATCTCCTTCCGACTCGGCAAAGCCTCTATCGTCGTAACGTAAAACAGCAATTCCATTTCGTGTGAGATAATCTGATAAAACCAGAAAGGGTCTATGGTCTAAAACCTCCTCGTTCCGATCTTGCGACCCGCTACCCGATACCAGTACAACTGCGGGGTACTTACCTCTTCCTTCCGGAATTGTTATGGTTCCGGCAAGATTAATGTTCGCACTTTCATTTTTAAATTTTATATCTTCCGAGATATAGGGATAGGGAGGCTTTGGCTCTTGCGGACGTTTTACATCCTTAAATGTTTTTTCTCTACCCAAATCTAAAATATACTCCTGTCCAAATTGGGTGAATTTGCCTTTTATCGTGCCGTTTTTATCTACCACTCCCTTATAGATAATCGTTAGCCGTGGTATTTCGAACGTCAACGTATCGTTGCTAAACGTTGTGGTCTTAACCGGTGCGTCTTTCATATTTTGCTTAGGAACACTCATAGCCGCAGAGTATTGCTCTCCTTCTTTTTCAATGCTAAAACCTATGGGGAATTCCAGCCCTTGGGTCTTTAGCACACCATACCAAACGCCTGTTATGTCTTGGGCGAAAAGAACCGAATTTAAAAGCATTATTAAAACTAATGCAGAAATTATTTTTTTCATGATTATGCGAATTAATTTATAGGTTTATACAAATGCAAAGCGGTTTATAGCCCCATTAGTGAGTAAGTAAACGAGGTAAGACGATAGCACATCACACAGAATCAGAACAATAATAAAAATAAAAATGCCCTTGCCCGCTTTCAAGTCTGTTAGCGTTCTAAACCCGTTGTAAAGAATAAGAATATACCATATCAGTATAGCAACTAAGGCAATAGAAACACATATTATAAAGACATACGAACCCACCGATTGCAACTGATTTAACGCGGTAGGATCCCCATCTTTCATAAAACTTATTGCCGCATTCGCTATTCCTTTCATCGGAAGGGTACTTAAAACAAGCAGCAGAATAGGGCTTTGCGCCAATGTAGTGATACCCAGCACATCCTGAAAACGTACGTTTTTGGTGGATATTAGCGCAATAATATACGTTACCACCATAAAAACCCCCAACACCGATAGCTGGCAAGCTAGTATCGTGCTTAGCTGAGGGTCTTCTACCAGCCCAATATAAAGCAAACCAATAGGTGCCACCTCATAAAAACAGCCCACAGCTGTTGTTATTAGCAATATAGCTAAACCTATAAAAAAGGCTTTCCATCCGCCAAGGCGAGTAAAGGGGTTGAGGAGCAACGACCAAAATGTACTACTTTTCATACGATTTAATCTTTTCGATTATACCATTTAGTAAATTTCGCACCGTAGGATAGCTAAGGTTTAACTGGTTAGCCATTTCTTTTAAGCTTCCGCTATGACGCACAAAATCGAGTATAAATTTCTGATCATCCACAGGTAAGAGAGCCAATACCGGTAGCTCGTAGCCGCCGGTTACCTCTGTTTCGCACTTTTCGCATTTAAGGCTCTTCACTTTCAGCTGAGTTTGGCAGCTTGGACAATAACATGGTAGCATAATTCTATATATTTATTTTTGCAAAAGTAAATACAAATTAAAATAAATCAAACTTTTATTAAACAAAATTAAACTTATATTTAACTTTACTCAACAATGAGCAAAATATTTGCATTTAAAATTCTAATAAACAACATGTTGCTAATATTTTAGAGTGGGAGATGAATTTCTATAGTGCCGTAATAGTGGTTTTGCACACCTCGGCTGTCATATATAAACCAATACGAATGTCTATATTTGTCGGTCAAAATAATAATCAGCTTGATAAATATAGAAGACATACAAACAGAGCAGTTTAAAAGCGATAATCATGCTATTTACAAGCAGCTGTTTACCACATGGTATGAGCCTCTGTGCTACTATGCGTTTTCTATATTACACAATATGGATGAATCGGAAGACATTGTACAGAAAATGTTTTGCAAGCTATGGGATCAGCGAAAAGAAACAAACATAAAAACATCAATAAAGTCGTATTTATATAGAACCGTACACAACAGCTGCATAAATAAACTTAAGCAGACAAAAATAAGAGCAGAGCACAATCAACTATATACATATAGTAAATCAGAAGCAGTAATAAATAGCGATAACAATGTTGAATATTCCGAATTACAGCAACAAATAAGTAGGGCAATAGAAAAACTTCCTCCTAAGTGTAGAGAAGTGTTTGAGCTAAGCCGCTTGCAACAGCTAAGCTATGCAGAAATTGCCGAGAAGCTGGATATCTCGTTTAATACGGTTGAAAACCATATTGCAAAAGCATTGAAGCTGCTCCGCATTGATTTAAAAGAATTTTTAGCAATACTGCTAATATTCGCAGTACTAAAATAAATAGCCTATGGATATAAATACTGATATAGACATTTTACTGGCTAAATATTTTAGCGGAGAGGCTTCGGCTAATGAGTTGAGTATGCTCGAAGATTGGGTGGCAGAGTCACAAGAGAATGAAGCCTACTTTGATGAAATGACATCGGTTTATCAAAAAATTGTTCAACCGACATCCCTTTCCGCCATAGATACTGCTAAAGCATGGAATAAGCTTGAACAGCACATGCGGCAATCTGCACCTGCTGAAACCGTTCATAAACCTCGAAAAATTCGTTTATGCTTACAAGTTGCTGCTTCTTTTGCTATCTTAATTGCCGCTTCTTTATTCTTCTTTCTACAAAATAAAGAAGATCGCAGCCCTATATATATTGCATCTAACGAGAACAGCATAGAACATATTATGCCGGATAACAGCATAATACGTTTAAGCGAGAACAGCAGCATTACTTATGAGCAAGACTACGGAACGAGCAACAAATCTATTCTGCTAACAGGTAAAGCGTTCTTTGAAATTGGCGAAGATGCCAACGGAAAGCTGGTGGTGAATATTGGCGAAACTATTATTGAAGATATTGGAACGGTATTTACCGTTGATGGTTACTCTGATAACCAATACATATCGGTTAGCGTAGAGTGTGGTATCGTTCTTTTTTACACGTTAGAAAATAGCGGACTAAACTTATATGAAGGAGAAATCGGCTACTACAACAAAGCCAGCAAACAATTCAGTAAACGAATAGGAGGCAAAGATGTAGGGCTCGACCAAATTATATTTGACGCAACGCCATTATATAAAGTTATCGATCGGTTAAGCCATCAGTTTAATGTAACAATTATACCTGCTAACGATAGCCTTAACAGTAAACAAATAACCGTTAGCTTTAGCGAAAACGAGGATGTTGAGCATATGCTCCAGATAGTGGCAGAAACTCTCCGGCTAAGCCTCCAACACCAAAACGGAACATATATATTATCTCTTCTTTAGCAGCCTTTAACAATGCGATATACAGTTTTTATCTTTTTACTACTTTTATCAATTAATACCTCGTTTGGGCGTAATAGCAGTCAGCTTAAAGTTCCTATAACTATTAGCGTTCATAAAGAGAAGCTGCACGAAGTTCTGGCAGCAATAGCCAAGCAGGCAAATGTTACCTTTTCATATAACCCTCAAGAGATAAATACAGCCCGTTTTGTTACGCTAGATGTAAACGCTAAACCTTTAAGCGTTGTCTTAAAAGAAGTGCTAGGCTCAGCTGCTACATTCAAGCAACATGGTTCGTATATTATACTAACATCCACTGAAACTATAAATACTGTAGAACCTGAAGAATCAGAAAAAAACGCAAGGCTTAACTTTTTAGAATCCAAAGACTCCGCATTATTTTCAAAAAAAACAGAGCACCTAGCTAGTGGTAAAGATCAACTTATTTGTCATAGTAGTATAAATTCAAAAAATGACGAACAAATGAAAAAACAAATCACGACACTGCTAGTAGCATTAGCGGCTACAACCTCAGTAAATAGAGCAACGGCACAACCCGAGCAAAAAAATAGCAAGCCTTTCCAAATCAGCTTTGTTTATCCATTAAGTTCAAGTGGCGGTAATAGCATTAACTACTCATACAATACATCCATAAATATACTGGGTGGGATTACCGGAGGTCTTAACGGCGTAGAGTTTGGTGGAATATTCAATAAAAATTCCAGCATAACCAGCGGTGCCCAGTTTGCGGGAGTTCTCAACTTAACACAACATATTGAAGGAGCACAATTTGCAGGCATTGCGAATATTTCCAAATCAGCAAACAAATCGGCACATTTTGCCGGTATCATTAATGCGGTTAAAGAGGGAGAAACAGCGATTCAAATGGCGGGTATTGCTAATGCAGCAAAATCTTCTACAGTTCAGGTTGCTGGTATCACAAATATTGCCGATACCGCTACTTGTCAACTCGCAGGTATAGCAAATATTGCTCATAAAAGTAAAGTACAAGTAGGCTTGGTAAATATTAGCGACGAAGCAAACGTACAGGTAGGCTTAATAAACATTTCTAAGAACGGTTTCATGGAAGTTGAGCTGGCAGGAGGCGAGTTTTTACACGCTACAGCCTCATTTCGTAGCGGAACAGACCGTCTATATGGCATTATTTCTCTTGGCTACAACTTCGACGATGAATTTTGGGGTTATGGCATAGGCTTCGGGAAAACTATAAATTTTGCTTCCAGTATAGGTATGAACTTAGAGGGCATTCATTATAACCTTGCCACTAAAAAGTTTAAGCAAAAGAAATATAACGGTTTAGTACAGCTCCGTCCAGTATTCTACCATAAAATAGCAAAGAACCTTAAGCTGTTTGCCGGACCTGTTGCCAACCTCTATATAGGGAATAACACTGCTGAAAACCGGCTACAGATAAGTGCTCCATACACTATTTGGGACGAAGTTGACGGAAATACTAAGCTCGAAGCATGGGTTGGTTTTACTACCGGTATCAGATTTTAAATATTCTTCGCAAAGACACCATGTTATAGCTAAAAACAGGGAGCGTAAATTTACGCTCCCTGTTTTTAGCTATACTACATACTCCAACCAGAATCCTCCCGTCATTCCTCGCTACGCTCGGAATGACAGTTATTTCAAAGATGGGGGCAACCTACTTATCAGGGTTACTTATTTACGATTAGGCGTTTTAATACACCTCGTACTATGTATATTTTGATATTGTTTTTTTTAAAAAAAATCAGCCTTCGCGAAATATCGACACGATATTTTTTTTACCTTGCTAGTCCTAATCCACCACATGCTGTGAAATTCTTTACCAATTAGCGGAAACAACTAAATCCTAAACTATATGATTTCACAAACTCCACTCATCTTTTGGCTGATACCTGTCAGCTCTATTCTTGCTTTGGGCTTTGCCTTTTACTTCTTTAAAAACATGATGGGCTACGACGAAGGAACGGAGCTCATGAAAAAAATTGCAGGACACGTACGCACCGGAGCCATGGCTTACCTTAAGCAACAGTATAAGGTTGTAATCATTGTTTTTATCGTCATCGGGCTACTGTTTGCATTCTTAGCTTATGTGCTGCATATCCAAAACCCATTTGTTCCGTTCGCGTTTATCACAGGCGGTTTTTTTTCGGGTTTAGCTGGCTACTTCGGTATGAAAACGGCAACCTACGCCTCTGCGCGAGCCGCTAACGCTGCCCGCGAATCGTTGAACAAAGGTTTGATTGTCGCTTTCAGAAGCGGAGCTGTTATGGGGCTGGTTGTTGTAGGTCTAGCCTTATTCGACATTGCTGCTTGGTTCTTGATTCTTAACGCAGTTTACCCGGCAGACTTACATCCCGACGGCGCAAGCCTTAACATCATTACTACAACAACCCTAACATTCGGCATGGGTGCTTCTTGTCAGGCATTATTTGCGCGTGTTGGCGGCGGTATTTTTACCAAAGCTGCCGATGTGGGTGCCGACTTGGTTGGCAAAGTTGAAGCAGGCATCCCCGAAGATGATCCACGTAACCCCGCCACCATTGCCGATAACGTAGGCGACAACGTAGGCGACGTTGCCGGTATGGGTGCCGACCTTTACGAATCGTACTGCGGCTCTATTCTATCTACCGCCGCATTAGGCGCAGCAGGATTTGGTGTAATGGGCTACGCCATGCAGTTTAAAGCGGTTATTGCTCCAATGCTGGTTGCCGCTGTTGGTATCATACTTTCTATCTTTGGCGTATTCCTTGTTCGCACCAAAGAAGGTGCAACACAGAAACAGCTGATGCGCTCGCTTAATTTTGGCGTTAACTCTGCCGCAATCCTTATTGCCATTTGTTCTTACTTTATACTTTACTATTTAGGACTGCCTAACCACGGCGGTATTTGGCTGGCTATTGTTATCGGTTTGCTGGCAGGCATCACTATCGGGCAATGCACAGAATACTTTACCTCATCTTCGTATAAACCAACCAAGCGAATTGCAAAATCGTCGGAAACAGGTCCCGCAACTGTTATTATTTCAGGTGTCGGAACAGGTATGGTATCATCCGCTTTTCCTGTGCTAGCCGTTTGCTTAGCCATTATGCTCTCATTTGGTTTCGCTTCAAATTGGACATTTGCAAACTTCAGCATGGGCTTATACGGTATAGCTATTGCTGCCGTTGGTATGCTATCAACGCTAGGAATAACGCTTGCGACAGATGCTTACGGACCTATTGCCGATAACGCAGGCGGTAACGCCCAAATGGCAAAATTAGACCCCGAAGTACGTAAACGCACCGATGCGCTCGATTCGTTAGGAAATACAACTGCCGCTACAGGTAAAGGATTTGCTATAGGTTCGGCAGCGCTTACCGCATTAGCCTTATTGGCATCTTTTCTAGAAGAGGCTCGGTTAGGTATGGTACATTTCCACCCCGACAACCCTATGACAGAAGAGTTGAAAAACGGTTCGCTAATGGATGTGCTTAAAGTTTTTGACGTATCTATTATGAGTCCGACTTTACTTATCGGAACATTTGTGGGAGGTATGGCTGCCTTCCTATTCTGCGGACTTACCATGAATGCCGTTGGTCGTGCAGCGCAGAAAATGGTAGATGAAGTAAGGCGTCAATTCCGCGAGATACCCGGAATACTAGAAGGTACAGCAGAGCCGGATTATGCAAAGTGTGTATCAATATCAACTAAAGCAGCACAACGCGAGATGCTGTTTCCTTCGCTGCTTGCCATTGCTATACCTATTGGCGTTGGAATGCTATTAGGAGTTCCCGGTGTAATGGGGCTTCTGCTCGGAAGTATTGTTACCGGCTTTATTCTTGCTATCTTTATGGCAAATTCCGGCGGTGCTTGGGATAACGCAAAGAAATATATTGAAGAAGGAAACTTTGGCGGAAAAGGTAGTGACTCTCACAAAGCCGCAGTTATTGGCGATACCGTAGGCGATCCGTTTAAAGATACTTCCGGCCCCAGCTTAAACATACTAATTAAACTTATGACAATGGTATCTATTGTTATGGTAGGTATTACGCTTAGCATGAATATCTTACTTTACTAAACATTACCAGAATTAACATTAAAAATAGCTGAATATGAAGAAAACATTCAAGTATCTATCACTAGCCACAATACTAAGCACTATGATTAGCTGCGGTGGAACAGACTTAAATTTAATTCCGTTGGAGAATTTTTTTAAAAATCCCGAAAAATCCAGCTTCCAACTATCACCCGACGGTAAGTATCTTTCATACATGGCCCCTGTTAATAGCCGTATGAATATTTTTGTTCAAGAAGTAGGGCAAACAAACGCAACCCAACTTACGCATGAAACAGAGCGTGACGTTGCCGGATATATGTGGGCAAACAATAACCGCATCCTATTCCTAAAAGATAGCGGTGGAGACGAAAACTATAAGCTGTTTGGCGTTGATGCAGATGGTAACAACTTAAAAGGCTTAACAGATTTCGACAAAGTCCGTACACAGCTGATTGACGATCTTGAGGATTTTGAGGATGAAATAATTGTAGGCTTAAATAAGCGCGACCCTACTATTTTCGACCCATACCGTCTGAATGTCGTTACAGGCGAATTAACCCAGCTCGCCGAAAATCCCGGCACAATCCAAGGATGGATGACCGACCATGACGGTAAATTACGTGTTGCCGTTGCAATGGATGTTGTTGACCAGATCTTGCTATACAGAGAAAAAGAAAGCGACGAATTTAAGCCTGTTCTCAGAACAAGCTTTAAAGAAACACTGTCGCCCATGTTCTTTACATTCGATAATAAATACTTATATGCTTTATCAAATATAGGAAGAGATAAAGATGCGTTTATCATGTTTGATCCGGCTACGGGAAAAGAAATGGAGGTACTGTTCGAACATCCTGACTACGATATCGGCGGTGCATCATACTCACGCAAAAGAAAGGAACTTGAAGGCGCTTCTTGGACAGGACATCAACACATAGGGCGTCACTATTTTAGCGAAGAGTATAAGGCGTTACGAGAAAATTTAGAGGCAAAACTAGCAGGCTATCAATTCGATATAAATTCTATAACAAAAGACGAAAACCGTATAATTGTTCGCACCTATACCGATAAGTCTTTAGGAGCATATTACACCTATGATAAAACTACCGATGAACTGACAAAAATTGCAGATGTAAGTCCCTGGCTTAACGAAGCAGACATGAGTCCTATGCATTGTGTTACTTACAAAACGCGTGACGGACTTACCGTTGAGGCATACCTAACGCTGCCCCATGGCTATACAATGGAAACCGCAAAAAACCTACCGGTTGTGGTTAATCCGCACGGTGGACCGTGGGCTCGCGACACATGGGGATTCAACCCTGAAGTTCAGTTCCTCGCAAGCCGCGGATACGCCGTATTCCAGATGAACTTCCGTGGCTCAACGGGTTTTGGTAGAAATTTCTGGGAAATATCTTTCAAGCAATGGGGTCTAACCATGCAAGACGATATTACCGATGGTGCTAATTGGCTAATTGAACAGGGTATTGCCGACAAAAACCGTATAGCCATTTATGGTGGTAGCTACGGCGGATATGCAACATTAGCAGGTCTAACCTATACTCCCGATTTATATACTTGCGGTGTTGACTATGTAGGAGTATCGAATTTGTTTACATTCTTAAAAACCATTCCTCCTTACTGGAAACCGCTGCTTGATATGATGTACGAAATGGTTGGAGATCCTATAGCCGATAGCTTACAGCTGGCACAAACCTCTCCGGCTTTGAATGCCGATAAGATAAAAGCCCCCCTATTTATAGCACAAGGCGCTAACGACCCAAGAGTAAATAAAGATGAGTCTGACCAAATGGTTAAAGCGCTTAAAGATCGTGGTGTTAATGTAGAGTATATGGTTAAAGACAATGAAGGACATGGTTTCCATAACGAAGAAAATCGTTTTGATTTTTATCGCGCAATGGAAAAATTCTTAGCAGAACACATGCAAAAAAATAGCAGCCAAGCTACTCGATAATATAGCTAAAAGCCCATGCCGTTAAACGGCATGGGCTTTTTATTTCGAATAACATATCCTCTGTACCTATCACGTAAACAGCCACCTATACACATCCACAAAAAAATTGCTATTCCTCAAGCATTATTTTTTATATATTTGCCGCCGTAATGGTTCTCAATCGGTATCCGCCGATTAGTGAGATTAAAAGGGAATGCCGTGCAAATCGGCAACTGTTCCCGCAGCTGTAAATCCCGATCTTTACTAAGATCCAAAGGTTTCGGATCGATGCCACTGTTCAGTGCGAATGGGAAGGCTCCGAAAAAGGGATAAGTCAGAAGACCTGCCTTTACGAATACAAATTTTTCTTCTGCGGAGAATGGAAGAAAAGTAAATAGTAATCCTGTTTGCTTTCTAGTTGAAATTTGTATTCTGACAAACAACCGCTATTAAGATAGCGGTAAAAATTGATTAACCAACTAATCATATAACAAATGAAGGTCAGAAGTTTTATTGTAGCATTACTGCTTATTGCGGGGTTTTCTTCTTGTTCGGATAGCTACGAAAAATATTTTCCCGAAAATCTTTCCGATTTACCAATAGTAAAGAAAGGTACCTTCCCCGAAGAGGATAAGACCTTAAATATTGGCGAGAACTTTCTTTATGAACCGGAAGTGTATTCGCCTATCGATGTTTACTATCAATGGTATTTAGGAGCAAAAGAAAAAGCTACAGAGCCTACGTACCTATTTACGGCAACAACGCCGGGGCGCTTTAAGGTTAGGCTTGCTTTAAGCAACGATTACGGCACTGTTGAGCTGGAAAACAAAATCATAACGCCGGGAGCCGATTACAGCAAAGGCTGCTTTATTGTGAACGAAGGTTGGTTCGGACACGAAAGCGGAAATGTTTCTTACTACGATTATGAGGCAGGTACTATTAGACATTGGGAATTTAAGAACCAAAATTTTGGAGAAGAGCTAGGGATAACCTCTCAGTCGGCAACCCTTTGGAATGGTAAAATGTATATCTGCTCTAAGCAAGACCCTCAGCTGGTGGTTGTTGATCCCACGACAATGTATAAAGAAGGCAGCATCAAAAACATTACGGGAAATAAGTACACCCACGAGTTTATTGGTCTTAATGATAGCTACGGGTTAATTACCGGGATCGGTTATCAATACAGGGTTAACTTAAATACTCTGGCAACTGAACCATTCTCTAATATGAGTATTTGGTATGACGGAGGAAGCGGAATTGTTTACCAAGATAAACTCCTGCTAAATCTTAAAAACAGAAAGGTATATGTATTCAACCTAGCTGATGTTACAGGTGACCTCTCGCAGTTTAATGGCAGCGTGCCATATACCACATTAGATATTAACACCACAGGAGGTACAAGGTTTGTAGAAGGTACCGATGGGAATCTTTATGCCGTAGAAACAAATACAGATAATACCAATAATCTCGTAAGAATAAAGCCCGATTTTACTATCGAGAAACAGGCTATACGAAGCGACTATAGCCCATCTTCTTTTGGAGCGTACCGAGAGGCAACATTTTGTGGTCCAACATCAGATAACTCATTCTTCTATATTGCGGGTAATAAAATTTATAAGTGTACTTTCGAAAATGCTGCGCCAAGCACACCTTTCGTAGATAATATTGCAGATGGTTACTCTTTTTACGGGGCAGGAATCAGAGTCAATCCAAAAGACGACCGCTTAGTGGTAACCTGTTTAACCGCCGACTACTCCCAGAATATTGTTGCTTGCTTTAACGCCTCTACGGGAGCAAAAGTTTCGGAAATCCGTTATGACGGTTATTACTTTCCGGCAACAATTTCATTTAACTAAAATAACCGATTGACCATTTTAAAATGAATTCATAATGAAGAATAAAATATATACCCATATTATAGCAGCCCTACTTCTTTGCGGCATTTGTACAGGATGTAGCGAAGATGTATTTGAAGAGATAGATATAATGGATATTCCGGTACTGCTAAAAGGTACCTTTCCAACAGAAGGTGTTACTCTCGAAGTTGGAAAATCCTACACGTTTGA
Source organism: Prevotellaceae bacterium (assembly GCA_031258195.1). GTDB lineage: Bacteria > Bacteroidota > Bacteroidia > Bacteroidales > UBA932 > JAIRNF01. The sequence continues at coordinate 25,461 of JAIRNF010000011.1, read as the reverse complement.
GCCCAAGCTAAAAGATGATACCAACGTGCAATACTCTTGGATGGTTAACGGAGCAAAGGTTTCATCAGATCCTACCTATATATTTGAAACTACCGGTCTCTGCCAGGCAGAAATAACCTGTATAATAGCTAACGAGAAAGGTAAGATTACGCTCAAAACATCGCTCAAAACAAACCACGATTTTACTAAAGGCTTTTTTGTAGTAACTGCTGAAGAAATCGGATTCTACGATACTCAAAAAACGGCATACTACCCCAGCTGTTACCAAGCGTTAAATAAAGGAGAAAAGTTCAATGGAGATATTTACGCTATACCAAATGACGATAAACTTTACGTAACCGTTAAGACAAACGTAAGTAACAGAGATCATCTGTTTGTAATCGATAAAAAAACGTTACAAAAGAAATCTTCTACCAGCGTAAGAGCAAACCTTTTTTACTCTTTTGCACTTGACGATCGCTACATGCTACTTGCGGGACATAGCGTATATCGCTATGATACTAAATCCCAAACAAGCGTTAAGCTTTCCAACTCTATCTATCCGTTTATTTTTAGAGTCGGGTTGCTTAACGATAAGCTCTTATTAAGCAGATCTTACGGTTCTAACGATGACAATCTTTACTACTACGATCTGGAAACGGTACTAAACGCGGAAGCTAACCAGCTACCCGATCCAACTGCAATAAGCAACATTACGCAATGCGATAAAAGCGAATTTGTAAAAACCGCCGACGGTAGCATATTTACGCTTTATAGCAGCTCTGACGATAACGAATATAAGCTTCTACGTATTTCAAACGATTTAACCACAGAAGAGATTGCCTTATCCTTTGCCGCACCCACCACCAAATGGTATGATATCTATTTTCCCGGAATTGTGGGCGTAAGCTCAACAAGCGAAAATTTTATACTTATTCCTTCAAAAGATCATGCAATATACAAATATGTTGTTGGGGATGCCTCATCTCTTGCTAGTCCTTTTATTGCCTCTCCGAATGCCGGCATAAAGCTAACCGGCTCTGGCGTACAGGTAGATACCGAAACTCAAAAAATTTATGTGCTATACTCAAACAGTAACGTGGCTGTTTATAATTACGATGGAACTCAAGTTGAGGTTATTGAACTCAGCGAAGCCCCGCAGCACTTGATTTTCACTACTGAGGGATCAAACTAATAATATAACGAATATGAAACACAGATTATTTAGTACTTTTGTTATTGCCATAGCGGCATTACTAAGCAGTTGCTCTGATGACGACAACAATGACGAGCCTAACTTTATGACCGGCAAGCTGGAAGTATTAGAGTACAGACCTGCTCCCGGACAGTTTATTAACGAAGGGATGACTGCAACCACCCAACAAGAAGCCGACACATGGGCTCAACAACGCTTGGATAACGGACATTACGTATCTTTAGGTTCTTTCGGAGGGTATATCACGCTACAAATGCCCAAGATTATTAAAAACAGAAATGGCTATGATTTTGGTATTGTTGGAAATCCGTTCGATGGAAGTTCAGAACCGGGAATTGTTTGGGTTTCGGAAGATGTAAATGAAAATGGCATTACCGACGACCCATGGTATGAGCTGAAAGGCGGCGACGAAAGTACGCGTGGCTATGAGGTAACTTATCAAAAAACAACAGAGCCGGGAGATGTTCCATGGAGCGATAACGAAAACAACTCCGGTGTAATAAACCATCTTTTACAATACCACTCACAAAACTACTATCCTGCATGGATTACCGATAACTCTTACACCTTAAGGGGAACTAAGCTGGAGCCTAGAACAGTAGTAGGCAATGACGGTATATGGAAAAACCTTCCGTTTTCTAAAGGATATGCCGACAACTGGGGTGACGATAAGGTACTGGATGGCAACAATAGCTATCTATATAATCGGCTTGATCTGGATGATGCTATCGACCAATCCGGCAACTCTGTATCGTTACAACAAATCCACTTTATAAAAGTACAGAGTGCTATCTTACACAATGTACCATCTATAGGAGAACTTTCAACAGAAGTTTACGGAGTAAAAGTTTTTTAGACACAAGAAGTAGATAGCAACACATCAAATTTTCTAGAAATAAATTAAGTTCTTATTTACTTGTTTAACAATTTGGCGACGCTATAAAACACTATATATCAATGTTTTATAGCGTTTTTATTTAGAATGAATTTTTTTAGCTGAAATTATAGGAAAAGAGTATTATCTTTATCGTTTAAAAAAAATCAAGAGCCTAAAAATGAAACAATTATTAGTCATTATTGCATTGCTAATTTGTAACTATACAATTGCACAGCAACCCGATAAGACTAACGATAAACCAAAAGAGCCCGATAGTAGAGGTTATATTGTAAATGTTGGAGATATGGCTCCTATCTTTACTATTCAGTATCTTGATGGGACTAGCAAACAGCTGAGCGATTTAAAAGGAAAAGTAATAATGCTTCAGTTTACCGCCAGCTGGTGTGGAGTATGCCGTAAAGAAATGCCACATATAGAAGCCGATATTTGGCAAAAACATAAGAATAACCCTAACTTTATTTTGCTTGGCATCGATTTGAAAGAAAAACCCGAGGTAATTAAAAAGTTCGTAGAAAAAACAGGAGTGACCTACCCTATCGTACTTGATCCGGAAGGTGAGATTTTCGCCAAATATGCAGAAAAGAACGCCGGTGTTACCCGTAATATCATTATTGATAAAACCGGTAAAATATCATTTCTTACCCGATTGTTTGACGAAAACGAATTCAACACGATGAAAGCACATATTGACAACCTACTAAAGTAAAACCTATGATTGACTTTGCGCCTTCTCCTCTTAACGAGGAATTTTTTGCAGGACAAATAAGTATAGATGGCGTTGGCGTTGAAGGGCAACGCAAGTTTTTTAATTCCAGAGTTGTTCTACTTGGACTCAGCGAAGTTGGTACTTTTGTTGTTCGTGGGCTTCTTTCTGCAGGTGTTGGAAAGATACAATGTTATTGATAACAGCGTTGTAAAAGAAAGAGATATCGGAATTAATCCGGTATTCAGCATAAACGATATTGGAAAGTTGAAGTGTATCGTTCTTAAAGAAAAGAGTATGGCTAGCTGGTCAAATAGCCGGATTCATTTACACAGCATCAAGCTGACCAACCAAAATGCAAACCTTGTTTTGCCCAAAGATTTCGATTTTGCCATTTCTACAAGCAATGATTCTCAGGAGGTAAAGACTTTCTACGATCTTGCCGATGAACGTAACTTTTTTTATATTGCCGGAGGTGCGGCTATTGGCTGGACAAGCAGCTTTGGTATTTATACAGACCTATATAGGCAAAAGACACAAGGCTTTCTTAATGATTCTACCCACATTAGGCAAGACTCGTGTATGAGTGGTACAGCATTAACCTCAGCAGGTATGATTACAAGTATTGCGTTATCTGTACTGCTTGGTAACCAGCCTAAACAGTCTGCCCGATTCGAAATGAGCATGAAAGACTTTACTACTGTTCCGCTATACGAAGGCGTTAATCCCTTTGCTGACGAACTTTATAAAAAGCCTAACTAGGCTAAGTAATATACACAGTATAGAGACTGACCAAAAAGTTTAATCTTTCCGCCATGTCGAACGGAGTGAGACATCTCCTGATTCCACGCACTGTTTCTTTTGAAGAGATTCCTCATTGCATTCGGAATGACGATTTATGGGCTTTTTAGTTAGCCCTGATTTACCTATGTGTTTCTAACCACTTATTTTCTACCCACTTATATAGCCTGTCAGACCGCCTGATTTTTTCGATAAGAATAGAGCAGCGCTCTCCTTTTTTTGCAACGTCAACAGGCTTTAAATCTACACGAATTTCTTTTACCGTTTGTTCTACTACGCCTGTTGTGGGACCCAGCACTAAAATGCTATCGCTTACCTTCAGCTCTCCCGACTCTATTAAAAATTCTGCCACTCCTATATTCGAAAAGTAGTTGGTACATTTAGCCACATACTCTTTACGGCGTAGCGAACGATTGCCGTATACCTCGCTCCATTCGCCCAGCTTTTTTCCAAGATAGTAACCGCCCCAAAATCCACGGTTGAATACGCCCTCCAGCCGCTTTGTCCATTCGTCTATCTTTTCTTTCGAGTATGTTCCGTCTGCAACAGCCTGTGCCGCCTCGCTATAGCAGCGGCTAACCGTTTCCACATATTCGCCCGACCGTGCCCTGCCTTCTATTTTAAAAACCGTAACCCCGGCTTTAATCATTTTATCCATAAACGATATAGTACAGAGATCTTTAGGCGACATGATATACTCGTTATCTATTTCCAGCTGGCTGCCCGTTTCCTTATCGGTTACAACATATGCGCGACGACAGGTTTGCAGGCAACCTCCCCGATTAGCAGATCTATCATACTCGTGTAAGCTGAGGTAGCATTTACCAGATATCGACATACAGAGGGCTCCATGTGCAAACATTTCTATCTTTATCAGCTCGCCTCTTGGTCCGCGAACATCTTGTGCATGTATCTGATGGCTGATTTCGGCAACCTGTTCAAGTGTTAGCTCCCGAGCCAGCACTACAACTTCTGCAAACTTGGCATAGAACCTCAGCGTCTCGATATTGCTAATGTTGAGCTGCGTTGAGATATGTACCTCTACGCCCTTTTCCGCCGCATACAATATAGCCGACTGATCGGACGCAATAACCGCCGAAACGCCTGCTTCCTTTGCCATGTCTATAATTCGGCGCATTACGGGTAGGTCGCTGTCGTACATAATGGTGTTGAGCGTAAGGTAGCTCTTAATGCCAAGCTCGTTACACAATGCGGCAATTTCGCCCAACTTATCCAGCTGAAAGTTATTTGCCGACTTCGAGCGCATATTCAGCCGCTCTACACCGAAATAAACCGAGTCTGCCCCACCCTGTATGGCAGCCATAAGCGACTCGTAGCTACCCGCCGGAGCCATTATTTCTATATCGTTTCTTGTAATCGGAATATCCATCTATTTGCCTTAAAAAGAGTACAAAGGTACATATTTCTGAATTAACGACCGTCCGCCACTATTCGTACTTCATTTCTGTTAACTTTGCATACTAAAGCTAGCATATATAAAACAATATGGTTTGGAAAACAATTGCAGTAAATAACTGGAGCAAGTTTAATGATGTTGTTGAAAAATTAAAGCCAAAAGAATGGATTTTTAGGGGTCGATCAAATATGGATTGGAAACTAGAAACATCATACTACAGAGCAGTAAATACTATAAAAGAAATTAAAAAATCTGCTGGAGAAAAGATATATAATCGAGATACATATGAACGAGAAATTATAAATCTATTCAAATCTCAATATTACTTATATTTATCATATAGTCCTGAAAATAACATTGATTTTATCGATGAATTGATGAAAAGTCATGTTGTTAGGAACTCTACCGAGAGGCAACTAGAATGGCTATCAATAATGCAACACTAGGAATTCCCACTAGATTACTAGATTGGACCTTTTCTGCATACGTTGCTTTATTCTTTGCATTAGAGAATGCAAATGATGATTGCTGTGTTTATGCATTAAATCAAAAAGAGATTCAGAATCTTGATAAGAACACATTTGATACAGAAGACTATAAAAATGAAATATTTAAGGATAGAAAGGAAGATAAAGCCTTTATTCGACCTTATGAACCAAAATTTAAAAATGAAAGAATAGATAGACAACAAGGTCTTTTTATGGTTCCAAGTAATAATTTTGAAACATTTGATTCTATTCTCGATGGTTATTTCGCTTTAAAGGATGATAATTGTTTAAAAATTTTAATTTCTTAAAAATTACATTTTAGTTTTTTTATTATGCTAAGACGCCTAAACATAAATCATGAGACCTTATTTCCCGGTATTGAAGGATTCTGCAAATCTTTAAAGTTTACGCTTCTTGAAACCTCCGCAAACGTTAAAAGACTATGCTAAATAATGGCGCATGATACTAAGTTCATCCAATATATTCGCCATACAATCAAAAGTAGCTTTTGAAACTGTTTGCCTTGATATTTTTCGTTATCAGGCAGAGCGTTGCGAGTTCTACCGCGCATACCTAAAAAATCTGGGAGTAAATCCGTTAGAAATAAAGGCTATTGAGAATATTCCGTTTCTGCCTATCCGCTTCTTTAAAGAGCGAAAAGTTTATTCTGCGGCTAAGCCCGAAGAAGTAACCTTTACCAGCAGCAGTACAACAGGAACAGGAGAAAGCAAGCATTTTGTTAGCGATATCAGCATATACGAAGAAAGCTTTAGAAGGGGCTTCCAGCAGTTTTATGGGGAGCCTAACAGGCACACTATACTGGCGTTGCTACCTTCTTACCTAGAACGAAATGGGTCATCGCTTATATACATGGTCGAGGATTTGATAAAGCAGTCGGGTAAATCCGATAGCGGCTTCTTTTTATATAACCACGGCGAACTATTTGATAGGCTAAATCGTTTAAAAAAGGCTGGGGAATCCTGCGTGCTAATCGGAGTAAGCTTTGCTTTGCTTGATTTTGCGGAACACTACCCTATCAACTTCCCTGAACTGATTGTAATGGAAACGGGAGGTATGAAAGGTCATCGTAAAGAAATGGTTCGCGAAGAACTGCACGGAGTACTATGCAAAGGTTTCGGTGTGGAGAATATCCATTCTGAATATGGAATGACCGAGTGTTTATCGCAAGCGTACTCTAAAGGCAGAGGTTTATATCGTTGTCCGCCGTGGATGAAGGTAATGGTAAGAGATATTTACGCTCCGTTTAACTACGTACAATATGGCGTAACAGGAGGCGTAAACATTATCGATCTGGCAAATATTTACTCATGCTCGTTTATTGAAACGCAAGACTTAGGTAAAGCGAATGAGGATGGCTTTTTCGAAATACTGGGGCGTTTCGATAACAGCGACATACGAGGGTGTAATCTTATGGTTTAATTTACTATCTTAGATGCCCGAAAAGATTAGATTCAAAAGTTTGAAGTTTAAGATCACAGGGAGGTAAGCATCTCTTCACGATTTATAACTAGCGATTAGCTCTTTACCCTTAACAATTAACGACTATCGTTTAACTATAAAAGCATCGGCTATGAAATTACTTTTAATTAGCAACTCAACCAATGCCGGAGAGGCATACCTAGAATATCCAAAGCAAAATATTGCCGATTTTTTAGAAAAATACGGAGTGAAGCAAGTGCTCTTCATCCCTTATGCTGCTGTTACGTTCTCTTACGACGAGTATCAGAAGAAGGTTCAAGACCGCTTTGCTGAGTTTAGCATTGTGGTAGATTCTGTACACATTCATAAAGACCCCGTAAAAGCAGTAGAAGAAGCCGAAGCCATTGTTGTTGGCGGCGGCAATACGTTCCACTTGCTAAAGAATATGCAGGATAATAACCTTATTGAGGCTATACAAAACAAGGTAAAAAAGGGGACTCCTTACATTGGTTGGAGCGCAGGCTCTAACGTAACATGCCCCACCATTTGTACAACTAACGATATGCCAATTGTTGAGCCCCAATCGTTCAACGCGCTTAACCTGATTCCGTTCCAGATTAACCCACATTATTTAGATGCTCATCCCGATGGACATGCGGGCGAAACTCGCGAACAGCGTATTATGGAGTATATTGCTGCGAATCAGGATATGTATGTGGCAGGATTACGTGAAAGTTGTATGTTCTTGATAGAAGGCGATAAGATGTCGCTTATCGGACCTAAGCCTGTTCGTCTATTCAAATACGGCGAAGAACCTCGCGAAATGCAACCTAACGAGCATTTCTCGCAGCTACTACAGCTATAGTAAAATAACAGCTTAAAGAGGCTGTCTAAAAAGTCAACCAAAACGTCATTCCGAATGTAATGAGGAATCTCCTCAATAGTAGTAATGCCTTGAATGGGGAGATGTCTCACTCCGTTCGACATGACGATACATACTTTTTAGACAGCCTCTTTACCATAAATATTTAGCATCATGAAAACAAAAGGTGTATTCTTACCAGCTCTTATCGCTTTACTCTCCTTTACCGTTGCAGCACCTGCCCAAGTTCTGGAAAAGGCTAAAAAAGGAATAGAAAAAGGCGTTGAAGGTGCCGAAAAAGGAATAAAGAAAGGTGCCAAGGCTACCGAAAAGGGTGTAAAAACAGGTGCCAGAGCTACAAAAAAAGCCCTGAAAAAAGGAGCGAAAGCTACCGAAAGAGGCGTTGAAAAGTGCATTGAGGTTGTAGAGAAAGCGGCTGAGAAAGTTGAGGAAGCGGTTACCCCTGATAGTAAAAAAGAGTAAGCAAGAACGTTATCAATAAACGGCAACACTTTGACACTATGACCATCGCTATAAACGATCTCCAGGAAGAGTTCGACGAGAACGATAGCGAGATCGAAACCGTTGCAAGAGAATCTATCGGCGATGCGGTATTTCATATTCTCGGCTATTTCGAAATTGACATAGACTGCGAAACAGCCATTGGAGAAAGAGATTGGTAGCAACATCACAAGGCTACTAAAACGCTCTATATAAAGTCATTAAATATATTCAAAATGAATTAACATAATATACCTCATACTACAGCAAAAAATAACGCTTTACGAAAACGCGCCATAGCCGTCAAAAAATAATACCGTCATTTCGAGCGAAGCGAGAACCGCTAACTCGGCGAAGCCAAATCTCCTAAATAGCAGCGGCACATTGAATCAAGAGATTTCTCCCTTGGGTCGAAATGACGAAGATTTTGCTAAATGCACCACGAGTTAAAACTCTAGAGGGTTATTCTTATTTCATTTCAAGAATCTACCTCCTATAAATTGCCCCAATATCGCAGCAGCAATAAACAGAGGGATAAAAATAAGCGGCGTAGCCAACCATATGCGTAAAGCCACAATCAAGGGTATTGATGCATGAATCGGTAACCACCAGCGAAAGGTAAATTTTTTATATCGACTTCGCCATATTCCTAGCGGAAGATTAATGAGAAAAGCAGCAAACGAAACAATTACTATATTCATCGGCTATTCAAATACCTCATTCAACACTAGTAGCGAGCGCAGCTGCGAAAGATTTTCGAAGTGAAAACCGTAAAATTCCATCATACTGTTAAGAAACGATTGCCGTTGGTGCCGATTCAGCTCCAGCTGAAAGAGCTGGCTGGCGGATAGCTCTATTAACCTGGAAAGTAATACGGTGTTTTCGGTTGAGAAGAACAACGGATGTCGTGGACGAAGAACACAAAATTCGCCTGTTTTTATATCGAAATAGGCTGAATCTTCCTGCTTTGTCCTATTAGGGTAAAACCCTAAATATTTTGATAACTGAGCCAAAAAATGCAGATGGAAGTTAGGCACACCTTCTTCCAACTCATCCAGCATCAGTATGGAATGATAAATAAAATCGAAGAGCTCCAGGTTTGCCTCCTCCTCGCGTACTACCTTATAAAGCAGCTCGCTGATAAAAAGTGCCAGACTGCTTTTTGTAAGGCTAAACGGAACATTTTGTAAAGGTATTGATAGCTGACATTCTTTTATCCGTTGTATATCGGACTTTGGGTTATGGTATGCCTCAACATCCAGCAAAAACAGGGGATGAAAGAGATTAGATTTCGCCTTATTCTTGCCACTCCTTGCTCCGTTAATCAGATATGTTTGTCTGCCAAAACCGTTGGTATAAAGGTAAATAATAGAGCTACTCTCTTTATACTTAATGCTATGCAGTACAACGGCTTTAAGCTTGTGTATCATTAAGTGTAAAAAGTTAGATGTTTAGTAGCTAAACGAAAAAAAGTTCTCATGTTACGATTAACCATTCACGAATAACCTTAACTCGACATAGAGTCGTACATTACCAAGTACCATTTACCATCCTCCAATTCGTACTGCTGGGTGACGCTAAATCCGCTATCGGGAATATATATTTTTAGCTCAACTTTTGTTGGAGAATAGCTTTTTTCCACTTTATACATGGTAGTATCTACATCGTAGATAGAACCTGTAAGTAATGTCCAATCATCTTCATTCTCCCAATAAATAGTGGTATCGCTATCCGTTTCGCAGCCATCGAGTGGAAACTCTATTCGCGATAGCTGAAATCTTTCGTCGGTAAGAAACTTTTGGTAAAACGTTTTAAAGTTTTCCGGCTGAATGGTTTTTGCATTTTTACATGCCACTATAGCAATACCTGATATTGCTAGCAAAACACTCAGATGTATAGCTCTTTTTATCATGACATGCATATTTTTGACTAAAGACTTCTTTTACTTTTAATAAGATGAAACTCTATAAGATACCCCCCTTTTTTCACAGGGTTGAAAGAGGTTTTTCTCGTAAATAAGCTACAAGTTTTTCAATAGCTTTACCCCTATGACTTATGCTATTTTTCTCCTCGGCACTCATCTCTGCAAACGAACATTCATATCCATCGGGACGAAAAACAGGATCGTATCCAAAACCTCCTGTACCGCTTCGCTCGAGCAAAATCTCGCCATCTACCCTACCTTCAAACAGCACCTCTTTTTCTCCATCTACAAGAGCAATAACACAGCGAAAACAAGCTTTACGGTTGGTATGTCCTTCCAGCTCATGTAACAGCTTATCTACATTTTTTGCAAGGTTTTTATCGCTACCTGAGTATCGAGCAGAATGTACGCCGGGCGCACCGTTTAATGCATCGACCTCTAAACCTGTATCATCGGCAAAACAAGCCACATTCAGCTTGCCGTAAATGTGGCTTGCCTTTTGTAAAGCATTACCCTCAAGCGTTTTTTGCGTTTCGGGTATATCCTCGGTAAGCCCCATATCGGCGGGAGTAACCAGAGTATATAGCCCACCCAGCAACTGTTGAACTTCGCTAAGCTTATGGGAGTTGTTGGTTGCAAAAAGTAGTTTCATATGCCTATTCTGTAAATCCAAATGATTTTAGCGGACGCTCCAACTTTTGCCGGACTTCGTTATTATCATTATCCCGAGCAATATGATAAAGCGCTTGCATAGCATATAACGTGGCGTACGTTTCAATATTCGCATTCTCCTCAATCGGATAGAAATACATCAAGTTTTCATCCAATAAATCGCATAGTCTATCCGCCAATGCTTCTGCCTTTTCTATTTGTCCTGTTTTATAGAAACCATCAACAATATATGCCATTGCCACATCATTAGAATAGTTACCGATACAGTATGGGAAGTTATTCCCGGGCATTATTTCCATAATCCTGTCGAGCACCAATTTCGCTCTCTCAACATCTCCCTCTGCAATTAGCAGATCGGCAAGAGAGACGTGCATTCCTCTAATATTTAAGATTCGAAGTAAAGTTGTAATATAGAAATGATCCACATATATACTCGGATCTTGCATATTACCCCACTGGCAAGTATTCATTAAATACTCGTACAACCACTCGGTATCAATCCTTCCGGTCGTCATATCATAAACGGAAGAGGCTGTTTTAATGGGAACCAGCTTGTAGGTAAACCCATTATACTGAAGATAGTCTCTCAGACCGATATCGCTCTCTCCAGCTGTAGTTGTAAAATGTAGCGGACGATTCCAACCGTTGTTGGCAAGAATATCATACATCATCAGCTGCGGTTTGATAATATGTCCACTAGGAAAGTTGAAAATAATAGTATCTTGTATTAAATCGGCGTCGGCAGCCTTTACCAGTCCGCTTTTCAACACATTTTGCTTATTAACGGGAAGTATGGCGCTCCTTGTCGGAATGTAGCTTATGGTATCTCTGCTATTAGCCGACTCAAGCTTATTCTGCGGATTGGCAACAAAATCCATGATCCGCTTAAGGGAAACTGGCTGATTAACCTTTTCGTTTATTTCGATCATGTTATTTTCTTCTCCCAAATAGCTGTCGCGAGGCAGGCTGATAGGTAGCGAATCAGATTCGTAAACCTTACACTTCATCTGGTCGATATACCAATCGGCAGCAAGCAAACTAAGGTTTGTAACACGTACATCCGTACGAACCCCTTCCACTTCCTGTAGGTACCAAAGCGGAAAAGTATCGTTATCGCCTACCGTAAATAGGATAGCGTTAGGTTCGCAAGACATCAAATAGTTGTATGCTATATCGCGTGCTATATACCGACCTGAACGGTCGTGGTCGTCCCAGTTTTCGGCAGCCATAATAATAGGCGCCGGTAAACAAACCACCACTGCTAATGATGCGGCAACAACAGCTTTATTCCTAATGGCTTTCGAGAGCAACTCATAAAATGCCAGCACCGCAATACCTATCCAGATAGCATAGGCATAAAACGACCCCGCATAAGCATAATCACGCTCTCTGGGCTGTAAAGGCGTTTGGTTAATATATAGCACAATGGCAATACCGGTAAGGAAAAACAGCACCGCCACAACCAGCCATTGCCGCTTATCGCGTATTATCTGATAGCAAAGACCTATAAACCCCAGCAAGAACGGTATCATGTAGTACTTATTATTGCCTTTGTTGTTTTTTAGAAAATCGGGCTGATCTTCCAACCCTACAATACGCACATTATCAAAAGCTGTAATCCCGCTTATCCAATTTCCGTATATCGGTCCGCCATGCCCCTGTACATCATTCTGCCGACCTGCAAAATTCCAAAAGAAGTAGCGCCAGTACATCCAATCGAGCTGGTAGTTGAAAAGAAAACGCATATTTTCTCCCATTGTCGGAGGTGGAGTATATCTAAAGTAAGGTTGCCCCTGTTGAAGCCGTCTCTCCGCAATCTCGCTTGGCGTAAGCTGTTTTAAATGACCAGCGCCGTATAGCCGCTGAACTTGAGATAAGTTTATAGTGCTAGGCTTAATTTTTGCCCACGCAATATAGTCGTCAACATAGCTCGAGTTATGCATACGAGGAAAGAGCTGCTGATTCTCATCAGCATATTTATAAGAAGAGGTGGGGATTTTTACATATTTACCATCTTTTTTTGTGTAGATAGTAGATTGAGTAACACCAAGTATTTCCGTTGCATAGGTATGACCTCTAAATAACGGTGGCGAACCGTATTGATCGCGATTAAGATAGCTGATGAACGAGAACACGTTATCCGGTGCCGCTTCGTTAATCGGAGGATTCGCAGACGAACGGATAATATTAAGTGCATATGCCGAATAGCCAATAACAATAACTGTAACGAATAACGTTATAGTATTAAGCAGCACCTTTCGCTTTTTCCACGTAAAATAGCAAGCCCAAAAGAGGAATGCCACAAGCGCAAGAAATCCGAATACCGTACCGCTGTTATAAGGCAGCCCAAATACGTTTACAAATAACCGCTCGAACCACGATGCAACTGTAGGTATGCCCGGAATCATCATCATAGTGGCGAATACAATTAGGCAAGATACCATAAACGCAATAATACCGCCCCTCCATGTCGGCTGGTGCATTTTGTAGTAGTAAACCATACCTACAGCCGGAATGGTAAGCAGGTTAAGCAAGTGCACACCTATTGCCAAACCAATAATGTAAGCCATTAATATAAGCCAACGATTGGCATAGGGTTTCCCTACCCTGTCTTCCCACTTCAGAATAGCCCAGAAAGTTGCTGCTGTACAAAGCGACGACATGGCATATACCTCCCCCTCAACAGCCGAAAACCAAAACGTATCGGTAAATGTATAGGCTAAAGCCCCCACTAAACCCGTTCCTAGTATAGCAATAGTATTTCCGACATTCAACTCGTTTCCGTTTGCCATGACCAGCTTACGTGCTAAATGTGTAATTGTCCAGAATAAAAGTAAAATAGTTAAAGCGCTGCAAATGGCAGACATGGCGTTACCTAATATGGGAACAAGGCTAACATTGCCAAAAGCAAACATGGTAAAAAACCTCATAATCAATAGAAAGATCGGATTCCCGGGAGGATGTCCTACCTCTAACTTATAGCCTGTAGCAATAAACTCACCACAATCCCAAAGGCTCTCGTTAGGCTCTATAGTCAGCAAATAGGTTAATGCCGCAATAGCAAAACAAATCCATCCAACAACGCTGTTCCATCGTTTAAATAACATCATATCTTATCTGTTTATAGGAGAAAACAAAGGTAGGTATTTTACTGTAAGTTTATGGATTAACGTGGATATTCTCTATATATTATCCGCCAAGCATAGCTTAGCATAACGAATAAAGCCCCCTTTTAATCAGGAGGCTTTATAGCCAGATAATTATGCTTTGCTTATGCCGACTGGCTAGATAAATCTCGAGAGATTATTCCGTTTAAATCAAACTCAGACCCTTGTAGCGTATCTAATGTACGGCTACGAAGTATATTTGCCAAATGTTCGTTCATATCTTTCTTAACGCCACAAAGTAAGCAGCTGCCAAACGGACATGTCTTAGACGGAGCAATGCAGGTAGATTCATCAAGCTTACCTTCTACAGCCTCGTACACATCCATAAGGCTAATTTGGCTAAGGTCTTTAGCAACAACAAAGCCTCCGTTAACACCACGCTTAGAAGCAATAAAGCCTAACTTTACCATCATCTGCATAACTTTTGCGACATGATGACTTGAGCATGCCATCGCCTCAGATATCTCATTAACATTAAGGGAGGGTTTACTCCTGGAAATCATAACAATGCCATGAATGGCTATGGATACTGCGGATGAAAAAGTTAGAAAACTCGACATATCGTTAGTTTTATAGGTTCGAACTCAAAAAATGAAAATATTTCTTCGAACTTTATTTCTTAAAAAAACAGAAAAGACATTTTCGATTACATACAAAAGTATAAAGTTTGTTTGTAAAAAAGACTCGCTTATGAATTCTTATGCTGTATGACACATCTTATACTTATCAACACCAACCTGTTTTCAGCTAATTTTGAATCCCTTCGTTAATAAAACTCGCAAATCAGCACCGCAATGCCGCTTTATCTTCAAAAAGCTAAATAGTGTTTATGAGACTTAATATTTGGTAAACAATCCTAAATGAAGAATTTAACTTGCCTATAAAGTCTTTTTAACTTTTTTCTAATGTCAAAAAAATGGAAAATGTAAACTATACTTTTTGTAACAACAAAATATCAAAACGCTTTTTGATTTTTATTGGTTTTCCCAAAAAGATTCAAAGTATTCGTCTAAATTTGTGTTGCTGTATTAAACTATGCATATGGGTAAAATAAGATTAAGAGTTCTAGAAGTAGGCATTGCTGAAAATCACGCAGATAACTATATTCTGATATTAGGAGAATATGGTGGCAATCGCCGCCTCCCTATAGTAATACCTTCTGTAGAAGCACAGGCAATAGCCGTACAGATGGAAAGAATTAATCCGGTACGTCCTCTTATCCACGATCTTTTTTTTAGCGCAGTAAACTCTTTTGGTGTTGAAATGCTGGAAGTTAACATAACATCGTTCGAGAACGGGATATTTTCATCAGAAGTTATCCTATTCGATGGTGAGAAAGAAATGACTTTCAGCGCACGAACGCCCGATGCTATTGCGCTAGCCTTACGCTTCAGATGCTCTATTTTCGCATTTCCCCAAGTAATAGAGCATGCCGGAATAACTATAGATGAAGAAATTCACGATGAAACAGCGCAGTCTCCCTCGCTCGGTGAGAATACGACAATAGGAGTATCAGATTTTAGACATTATACCAACGAAGAGCTGGAGAGAATGCTGGACGAGTTTGTAGAAAACGAAGAATACGAAATGGCAACTGCCGTTAGAGATGAGTTATGCCGAAGAAAAGGAAAAGGCAACTAATTGTAACAATATTTATATTAAATATTTACAAACTTAATATGGTGTAATAAAGCAGCATGGCTTATGAAAAAAATATTTCTTCTACTATTTTCAGCAATAGTAGCGTTTCCGTTATGTACCGATGCCCAAGAAGCAGTAGCAGATTCTATGGCTGTCGCCATGCCTCCCGCCACAGAATTTATTGAGGAAGAAGTCGTTATAGCCAGCGAGCAAAATAACGAGAACCTAAACCACTATAAAGCCATTCTCGAAAAGAAGGAGATGAACATCAGCTTCGGCTCGGTTCTTAAAGGACTACTTGGAATGGCTGTTATTTTGCTAATTGCGTGGATATTCAGCACCAATAGGCGTAAAGTTGCATGGGGCTCTGTAGGCAGAGGATTGCTGCTTACGATTATCATTGCCTACATGGTTTTACAGCCCCCTCCTACTTTGGAGATGGGCGGCATACTAACAAGTTTACTGTTTGCCGTAGGCATAGGTTTACTATGGATGCTTTGTAAAGGCGTCAAGAATCTGAGTCCTAAAAGGCTTGGACTATCGCTGATAATATGGGTGCCTATATTGTTTGTATTTTTTCAGTTTGTTCCGGTACAATCGGTTTTCGAATTTTTAGGTAAATGCTTTACCATCGTACTAGGATGGACAAGAGCAGGCTCTGAGTTCTTACTTGGTCCATTGGTGGATGTTAACCGGTTCGGGTATGTATTTGCATTCCAGATTTTGCCTACTATCGTATTTTTCTCGGCATTAACCAGCCTGTTCTTCTACTTGGGCATAATTCAAAAAGTAGTGTGGCTTATGGCTTGGGGATTGACCAAAGCATTGCGCCTATCGGGAGCAGAGAGCTTAGCTGTTGCCGGTAATATTTTTGTTGGTCAGACAGAATCGCCTCTTTTGGTTAAAGCGTACATACCTACTATGACCAAGTCTGAGATAATGCTGGTAATGACAGCAGGTATGGCAACCATGGCAGGAGGCGTACTCGCGGCGTACATACAAATGCTTGGTAACGGCGATCCGGTGCTAACCATAGAGTTTGCCAAGCACCTACTTTCGGCATCGGTAATGGCTGCCCCCGGCGCTGTGGTTGTTTCGAAAATATTGGTCCCGCAGACAGAAGAAATCAATAACAAGGTTGAGGTTTCGAAAGAAAAACTAGGGAAAAATGTGCTGGATGCCGTTAGTAATGGGGCTACCGAAGGTTTAAAACTAGCGGCTAATGTTGCAGCGATGCTATTGGTATTCTATGCTCTTATTGCAGGCGTTAACTATATATTTGCCCACACGGGTCGTTTAGAACTGCCCCGTTTAGTAGGGGTATTTGCTGCATTTGTTGTAGGGATATCTGCCAGCTATATGTTCCGCCATAAGATTTCGGGTAACGGTAAAATACCTCAATCTGTCTTACTATCAATCGTTGTAGGCTTGGGATTAGTGGCATCCGTTATATTCTACTACTTGTTTACCCTATTTGTTCCTACAGAAACTATTGGAGGAATGACTGCCTTTATTTGTTGGTTTACCATAGCAGCCATTTTAGGCTTTTATATAGGCGTACCTTGTATCATGCAAAATAAAGTAAAACGTTTACATCTTACTAACGGAGCATTTGCCCTAATCTTTATTGGGTTATTTACCTTAATGCTTAACTGGAAAGAGGTAAGCAACAACCTTAACAGCGTAATTGCAGCTACAACCAACGGCGGCTACAATAGCCTATCAATAGAGTTTATTCTTGGATATGCTTTTGCCCCCATTATGTGGTTAATCGGTGTTTGCTCCGAAGATGCTACAATCGTTGGTCAGCTTATGGGGCAGAAACTTATACTTACCGAATTTGTTGCTTATGGTAACCTTGCCGATTTGATAAAAGTTGGCGCATTTACAGAAGTTAAGTCGGTGGTTATGGCAACCTACATCCTTTGCGGGTTTGCCAACTTTGCATCAATCGGAATACAGATCGGAGGTATAGGTTCGCTTGCTCCGAATAAGAAGCCGTTGTTGGCACAATTCGGTATGCATGCGCTACTTGGCGGTACGCTAGCGGCATTAGTATCGGCAACAATGGTAGGCATAATTTTAGGATAACAAACCATATTAAACCACACAATGAAAAGATTCTTTTTTGCCCTATCGCTACTACCCTTTACTATATGACAACACACAAGCACAAGTAAAAGAAGTTAAGCCACATACCGTATCTCCATTAAATTTTAGCATACAGGGAGAAAAAGAGTACAACGAAAGATTTGTAAAAGCAGAAAAGCTATGGGAGAGAATGTACCAAAACAGCGAAATATACGAAGATTTTACCGAAGGAGAACAAGAGATATTAGATAACGTGCGAGGTTGACGGTGGTTATTGGGACGCTATAGGCGGAGGTTGTAGCTTGGTACTGCGGAGGAGGTCCGTACGAGGTAACAGGCTCATCGTTTCTTACCTCGCAAGCAGGAAACACATATGAGCCCCAAAACGCTCACGATCTCGATTTTAGCACGGCGTAGGTAGAAGGAGTAAGTGGCGACGGCATGGGCTAATATGTCGTTTACCACTTTAACCCCGATAATCCCGGAATAACAAGCATTTTCGTCGCTAATGGCTATGTGAAATCCCAAACGGCATGGGAGAATAATGGACGCGTTAAGAAACTAAGAATATACTATAATGATGAACCTTATGCCATACTATGCTTAGAAGACAACCGATCTATTCAAGCATTCGAGTTTCCACCAATAGGTAATAGTCGTAATGATTACGGAAGTCTTATAAACGAAGATAAGGCTAAAGACTGGACGCTTAAGTTTGAGATTTTGGAGGTTTACAAAGGCAAGAAGTATAGCGATGTCGCCATATCGGAAATATACTTTGACGGATTAGATGTACATTGTTTTGTAAAAGATACGCTGGTCACTATGGCAAACGGATCCTACCAAACCTATTGAAGAGCCAGCTATTGGCGACCAAGTTAAAGCATACGATTTTGAAAGCTACGCTCCGATAACCGCTACCATAGAGAAGCTAGAAAAAGCAACGCGCGCGCGTTTAGTAAAGTACATATTCTCCAACGGAAAAGAAACTATTACAACCCCCGACCATCCGTTTATGGTACGTACAAAAGGTTGGTCGTCAATGAAGCCTGAGCAAACAAGGCAGTACAAAGGGTACGGAAAAGTAAACCAAATAAAAGTCGGCGATGGATTTTTTACTATTAACTCAAGCGAAACACTATCAACCATAACGCTTACCGGCATAGAAGAAATACACGAAGAACAAGAAACTTATACCATTTCTAAGCTTAGTAACGGTAACACATTTCTTGTTGAAGGCTTTATTACGGGTACGGAAGAGCTTGAAGAATAAAATAACATAAAGCAATACCAAGTATATTAAGCATATAGCATCTTGTAAAACTTACCGTTATTTTCGTATAGTCATTTCTCGCTTCGCTCGAAATGACGGAAAATTCCTAATACTATGGATTAAATATAAACTACACCAACCATGAAAAAGACCTTAACAACCATTATCTTTTTAATTGTTTTGCTGCCCTTGGCGATAGCGCAATCGCGTATAGGAATAAAAGAGTATGAAAAAGCACGAAAACATTGGGTGGATTCCGTTCTTAATTCGCTTACCGTTCGTCAGCAGGCAGCACAGTTGATGGTAAAAGCACTTTTTCCCGTTCTTGGTCAAGACCATATAGATAAAATGGCGGCTTTGGTAGAAGCCGAAAACATCGGAGGTATTACATTCTCTCGCGGAGGTCCCGTACTTCATGCCTATACGGTAAACCGTATGCGATCGTTAGCAAAAACGCCGTTAATGATTTATATGGATGCCGAATGGGGCGTAGCCATGCGCTTAGACAGCGTGGTAAAATTTCCTCGCCAAACTACGCTTGGGGCATTACAAAATAACGATTTGATATACGATATGGGAAAAGAGATTGCCAACCAATGTAAGTTGTTGGGTATTCACATGAATTTCTCCCCTGTTGTGGATGTTAACAATAATCCCGATAATCCGGTTATCAACTCGCGCTCTTTTGGAGAGAATAAGTACAAAGTTGCAGAAAAAGGACTTGCATATATGAAGGGTATGCAAGATAATGGCATAATGACCAGCGCAAAACATTTTCCCGGGCATGGCGATACGAATGTCGATTCGCATGCTTCGCTTCCGCTTATCAGCCACGACAAAAAGCGTTTAGAAGACATAGAGCTATATCCGTTCAAGCAGTTTATTGCAAATAACGTATCTTCTGTAATGGTCGCCCACCTTAATATTCCGGCATACGAAAAAAGAGACAGCATGCCTTCGTCGCTGTCGAAAAGCATCGTTACAGACCTGCTAAAAAAGAAGCTGAAGTATAAAGGCATCATTATTACCGACGGTTTGGAAATGAAAGGCGTAACCAGCATGTTTCCTGCCAACAGAATTCCCGTACTTGCGTTTCTTGCCGGTAACGATGTACTGCTGGGTGTAGAAAATCCAACAGGAACTCTTGACGAGTTCGAAGCAGCCGTTGAACGCGGAGAAGTATCGAAAAAAAAGCTGAAAGATGCCTGCCGTAGAATTCTAGAGATGAAGTACGACGCGGGACTTGCCAACTTTAAACCCCTGCAAACAGAAAGCTTGGTTGAAGCGCTAAACTCTCCCGAAGCCGTTAAACTGAACAACGATCTATACGCTAATGCCATTACCGTTTTACGAAACAAGGGCGTGCTTCCGTTAATGCCAGACGAACTGAAGTATGTCGCCTATTTGGAAGTTGGTAAAGACGACGGTAAACACTTTACCGATACGCTGACGGAATACTATAATAGGCTTGATAAGTTCTCTATCGGCAGCAAACCTACAGCCGAAGAAGCAGATTCAATTCGTACGTTGTTAGAGCCATATAGCCGTATATTAGTAGGATACCACAGCACCGATTTACGCCCGCAGTACAACTATGGAATAGATTCTACTAACCTTGAGTTAATCAATAGCCTTACGCTAAACAAACAAGTAATACTCGATTTTTTCGGGCTACCTTATGGTATGATGCAGTTCGATATAGATTCGTTTAAAGCCGTAATCGTATCATACGATAATTCGCCCGAAGCACAAGTTCAGTCGGCACGTATGCTTATGGGCGATAACCCTGCGAGCGGTAAGCTGCCTGTATCTATTAACCCGTACTACAAAGAGGGTTTTGGTTTGGATATTTCAATAAGCTATAAGGCATATAATACAAAGTAGAATTAATAAATTGAATAAGGGGTTGTTTTAAAAGCCCGCAAAAACGTCATGTCGAACGAAGTGAGACATCTCCTGAATAGCAGCAGTACGCTGAATGAGGAGATGTCTCACTTCGTTCGACATGACGTAGAGGTTTATTTCTCTACCAGCTCTACTATTTTAGCGTATACATTTTCATTATATATTCTTAAATCACTTCCGCTCTCAACAATAGCACCCGACTTATCTAAAAGCATATAAAAAGGAATACCTACTATTTCAAAAGCCTCTTTAGCTGCTTTAGATTGTGCTGCATCAAGAAAGTAGTGCTGCCCTTTTATCTCGTTTTTTTGTATAGCTTGCTGCCACTCGTCCTCTTCCGAATCCATACATAAAAACACAAAAGCAACTTTTCCGTCAAGCTCTTTCATGTAAGGTTTACTCTTGCGCATAGCGGCAAGACACGGTCCGCACCAAGTTGCCCAATAATCGATATAAATAACCGAACCGTTATTTTTTTCAAACACCTCGTCTATGATTGCTTTTGCCGAAGTTCCCTCCAGCTTCTTCAACCTGTACGCAGTCATATTTTCGGAAGTTAAAGATAGCTCGTACTTAACTTTCTCGTACCTCTGGTTTAATAGCATCGGCAGGCTAGGCAACGTAAAATAACTATCGAAAAAATCACGGTTATTTTCGTAAATAGATAGCTTCCCTTTATTAAAGTAGTCGCGGGTTATCATATTCGCAATGATCATCTGCTGCAAATACTTATCGGGTACCAGCTCTATAATTTTCTTTAATACAATACTATCCTGCCCGTCTTTCATCTCTTTCTCAACTGCCGGTTGCACGTAGAAAAAGGTGTAAATAGACTGCATTCTGTCAACCAAATATCCATTCAGCAGCGTTTCTTTGGTGATAAGTAAGATTTCTTCCAGTGCCTTATAGAAGTAATCGGGCGAAGCATCGGCCCCATAAGTGATGCCATAATCAAATAAAAGCTCCTGATAGTTTTCGCGAGACTGGAGTATTATCCAGCGGCTTGCCTCTTCGTTAGGTTTTTCCGTATCAACAAATTGCTTTGCAATATTATACTCTACCTGATATATGCTATCAATAAATGCTTTATATACTTTGGCATCTTTCAGCTTAAGCACGTTATAAGCCAAATCCCAATGCTCGTTCGTTTTATTGCGGATAGCAAACTCGTACTTATTGATATACTCATTCGTTTCTTTACGATCTCCCGAAAACTTTACGCTTCCATTAGCCTCATCAACGTTAATAAAAATACTGTCGTTCGGATGAAGGATTATTGAAAAAAGTACATCACCCGCCCTTACACGCATATCGGTAGGATAGTATAACTCGCTTTCGAATCTGAACTCGCCTTTATCACCCAGCAATTCTACCCATTTAGTCTTGGTAACTTCTCTGAGCGACAGACCGTCAAACCACATCATTAGCTCGGCTTTCTGATCAGGCTTATTAGTTTCTACCTTACCTGCAATAATAATTTTACATGGTTTGTCTGATATCGTATTCTTAGATACACATGATGTTATCAGCAAAATAACCATCAGTATAGCAGCATTTTTCATAGGTTGGTTGTATTAGGTAGTTATTCTTTATTTTATAAAGACCCGCCATATTCGATTTAGTTGGAAAACTTTTTACGTTTTATAAAAATATCTTTTTTGTATTAAAGAATTAACCGGTAACTTGCTAAAGTTTTCTGAAATTTACATGAAAAGTAGCAACGAACAGCTGCAAAAAAGAGGATTTGCCGACGACGAATTCGAAAAAGGATTCAAAACCGCCTCATACCATGAGCTGCTTATTTGGCTAAACGATCCGATACCCGTAAAACGAACTGTTGCTGCCAGACGCTTAGGCAGACTACAAAATATAAATAGCGTTGAGCCTCTATGCATTGCGTTAGAAAAAGAAAAAGCACTCTACTGTAAGCTGGAAATCTGCAATACCCTAATTTTATTCGGTAAAGATGCCGTACCTCACTTGATTGGACGATTAGGAAAAGTAGCTAATAAGCAGTACAAAGCGCCTCCAAAGAAAAAATTTGGTAAAAAGAGCTACCCGCTCCCTCACGATATCTTTGCCCGAACGCTTATGAAAATGAGCGGCGGGGTTCTACCTGAGCTATGCGCTGTTTTAGACTCTGACAACACTGTACAAATGAGCGAAGCCATTGATGCCGTTGGCTATATTTGCTTTTACGATACTCAAAAGCGTCCCGATGTTGCACAATTACTCTACCGCTGCTACCAGAAATATATTGATAACAACCTCCTAAAGTGGAAGCTGATTAGAGCAATGAGCGCTTTTTACGAAATGCTTCCTTTCTTAGAAAATCAATACCAGCAACTAAAAAATGGTGAGCTAAGACAAGAAGCAGAGCGTAGCATCAGCATAATTAAAAGCAAACTCTAATACTATGAAAAAACTTTTTCTTTTCCTTGTTGCTCTTCTTTTACTAAACACCTGTCTTGCACAAAATGATGTTTCAACGCTAACTAGAGTGTAGAAATATCATTAACGATATAAACTCTATGGATCTTAAACGCGCTGAAACATATAGCGAGTACAACATAAGATTTGTTTACCTGGATAAAAACGGATTAATACGAAAACATATCTACCATGAGAGAACAGAAGTTGAGCAGCTGACTTTTATCAGCCTGTGCGACGAAGCCGGAGATGCCATTTTTATTACCTATCAAGCAAGAAACAATATGACAGACGAGAAAGGTTTTGTATATCTGAATAAAGGTGAGGTAATTCTGGAAAACAGCGTTACTTATCCCTACTATGAGGAATACGATGTTGATGGTAGGCTTGTTGTTGAAGGAGAAAAGGTGGTTTTACAGCAAGAACAAACGGTACCTTTTCATACCAAACGCCTCTTCACGAAATACCGCTGTATCAGTATGCAAATACCGACAGCCTTCGGAAATACTGTGAAAAAGACGGTCGTTCTATCCAACTATCAGATCAAGCCCCTACTATAAACTTTAAAGACACCCGTTTTGCCTATGTTACCTCTTGTAATGATGGAATAAGAAGCAATCCCAACATATCTGCACCAATTCTCGAAGATGTAAATACACGACGAGGAACGGCAAGGCGCAATAATTCCATATCCGCATAAGTCTCATTTCCGTACTCATCCCGCTGGTTTGAGAGCGAACCGCGCTCCATTCCTCTTACTCCGGATACGAGAAAGAATGCCGCAGCCCATGCTCCTGCCGGATATTGCGGCTGTGGTATATGAGAGCATATTTCCATAGCATCAGCATGGCAGCCTAATACTCCAGCCGGCGTTACAACAGGCGCGTTCTTCTTTACAAAAGCGTTTACCAGATACGCTATAAACTTTGGACTTTGACAAATCATATCCTCATCAAGAGTTTCATATAGTCCAACAGCAATCGATTCTATCTCACGTACCGACATGCCTCCGTAAGTAAGAAAACCCTCAAATAGCGGCACAAGCGGCTCCAGCGCCCTAACAATGCTCTCATCATTTGTGCGAATACCACCACCCCTCGACGAGCTGAGCTTACGGGCAGAGAAATAAACAATATCGGCTAAACCTGTCATAATTTTCAAGTTTTCGCCCATAGTGCTACATTTAAACTCTTCTTCGCGTTGTTTTACCAACCAGGCATTCTCGCCAAGTAAACTGGCATCCAATACTATCTTTAAGCCATACTTATCTACAATTCTCCGTACACCTCTGAAGTTATCTATAGAAAAAGGCTGCCCGCCGATAAGGTTAGTAGATGCCTCCATACGGATATAAGGAATAACTTCAACACCATACCGGTTAATACACTCTTCTAACTTCTCAAGACGCATATCCCCCTTAAAAGAGCGCTTGCTATTAATTACAAATGCTTCATCGTAGAGCAACTCTTCAATTTTTCCACCATACTGGCTAATATGTGCTAAAGCAGTTGTAAAGTGGTAGTTCATCGGTATTATACTACCCTCTTTTACAAATGCTTTTGTAATAATATTCTCCGCGGCACGCCCCTGATGGACAGGTAATAAGAATTTCTTACCTAGCACATCTTCTACGGCTTTTTGGTATCGGACAAAGCTCTGCGAGCCCGCATAAGCATCATCTGCTATCATCATTGCCCCTAACTGCCGGTCGCTCATAGCGTTGGTTCCGCTATCTGTAAGCATGTCTAAGAAAACATCTTTCGTATCAAGCCTGAAGGTGTTAAAACCGGCTTCGTATAGAGCCTCAAGACATCTTTACAATAGGTACTAGATTTAACTTCTGTGCCACTTTTACTTTGTGCAATTCGAGTGGAATATCCTCTCCTCCGTAAAATTTAATGTTTCGCTCCATAGGTATTGTTTAAAATAAACTCCTCCGCAGAAAGAAGAATTAGGCAGAGTGTGGCGAATTAGCTGGTATATTGTTCGTTACGCTCTGTTTTGCTTTGTATTGCAAGAGGCTGAAAAGCATATTTAGGCAGAACGCAGCAGG
>JAIRNF010000044.1 GCA_031258195.1 Prevotellaceae bacterium | reverse complement strand
AATTCCGCGACTTCTTTCGCCTCGACGTCAAGGCTGAAAAGTCGTAAAATCAATCGAAGTCGACCCCCTGAAATACGCGACCGAAAATAATACGCGTTACTCGTTAACTCAAAGATCGTCGAATAACTTTTCAAGTCGCTTGGCTAACCTTGAACCAATCAAATATATCATCGTCATCCTAATAATAGTCGTCATTATCGTCTTCCAGCTCATCGCTTAGTATAACTTTTTTCCCTCTCGGAGCATATATCACTAGCCTTCCAGACTCGCCACTCCACTTGTGCTCTTTTGTAAATTGGTGCGGAGTAAGCATAATTAGGGAATCGGTAACGCTATACTGAGCAGGTATATTACCTGCTTTTTGTCTTGCTATCCCTTTACTTCTGGCTCTGGTAGAGCGTGTATAGTTGATGTTGAAGGTACTATCGTCCACATAGTAAACATCTACACTAGGAAAAACAGATATTGTATTTTCCTGCTCGTTTATCCAAAGGTGTGGTATATGGACGCTTCTGCCGTTCCTGCTAAAGCCTATATTACTCCAGCCGAGATAAAATCGTGTGTTGTTTTCGTTGAAATTATGCGGAATACCGATATATACCGTATCAGAGGTAGTGGCAATGGTTTCTTCGGTAGCAATTTTTGCTCCGTATCGGTAGTCTCTTGATACGTAAGCACCCATACCAAGCAATAGTAAAACGGATAAAACCCAAATAGTACTAAACGATATAACGATGCCTTTACTCTTTGCTTTAAAGCGGAATAACAGCCTTATACCTGCATAGATGAGTAGCAATACGGGGATAAGCAGCACAATGAGCGCGAGTACTTTTACAAGCCCTATTTTTACGCCAGATAGCGCAATAACGTCCATTAGCGGGAATATGCTGTCTTGTAGAACCCATCCTCCGGCAAAGGCTGTTGCAATAAAGGCTATTGATAGCCCGACACTTACAGCTACTACCGGGATGGCAATAAGAACACCTAATGTGTAGAATCCCCCTCTTACGAGCTTGCTGAAAAAGTTTCGCTTAGGCTTTTGCTGAACAGGGGATTTCATGGCTTCTTCGCGCATCTTACGTTCGATATTGGCAACGCTGGGCGATTCGCCGCGCATCTCAAGCTTCTGAGCCATAGTTAGCGCTTTTGGTAGGCTTATCCATAGTACCACGTATGTTATAACTGCTATTGCGCTTAAGTTTAGAGATAGCAGCCACATAAAAGAGCCGCTTAGCGTAATCACTACGAACAGTATGCGGAATATTACGGGGTCGATGTTGAAGTAAACGCCTAAACCGCCACAAACCCCTGATATTACTTGGTTATCAGGATCACGGTATAGCCTTTTCTTTGCCGAGACGGAAGGAGAGTAGGGGATACCATCATTTTTTGTATCAGTAATGCTATCGTCGTTCAGCTCTTCGGGTTTACCTAAAATATCAATTACTTGACTTACCTGATTAACCGTAACGGCTTGCTCAGAAGTGCTTATTTTAGTCAAAAGCAGCTCGGCTAACCGTGCCTCTATATCTTCTATAATCTCTCCGCCCCCTTCGTTCTTGCTGAAGTGTGCGGTTAGCTTATCAAGGTAGCTTTTAAGCAGTTGGTATGCATCGCCTTCGAGGTTAAAGGCTATACCGCTTATGCTGACTTTTAATGTCGATTTCATTTTGCTGGTTTTTAAGTTAACAGGTTAGGTTTACTTGCTACGTATGTTGTCAATAGTATCTACCAGCTCTTTCCAAACGGTATCAAGTTCGCTTAGAACCTGCTGTCCTTTATCAGTAATGCTATAGTATTTACGTGGCGGTCCTTGCGTAGATTCCTCCCAACGGTATGAGAGCAACCCTTGATTTTTTTGGCGGGTAAGCAACGGATATAGAGTACTTTCTACTACTATCATTTGCGATTCCTTGAGCTGCGAAATGATAGACGATGCGTATGCGTCTTCTTTAGAGAGAATGATCAGAATGCAGTATTCGAGAATACCTTTTCGCATCTGAGCCTTTATGTTATCTACATTTATGGTTTCTGCAGTCATGGCTGTTATACTATTTAATAATATATACTAACGGTTTGTTATTTGTACTTTGCAGAGTAATTACGGATATTCTCAGCTGTTACAGGTTCGCCACGCATTTCCAGCTTTTCGGCAACGGTTTTAGCCATTGGCGCTGCAATCCATAGTACGATATATACCCAAAGACCAAGTCCGCCAAGCGGTATAGCGCATGCAAACAAGATGCGAACAAGCAATATATCCAACTTAAAATAGGCGGCAACTCCTGCGCATACGCCCCCTATAACAGAATTATCAGGATCGCGATAAAAACGCTTATGTGCATACGGTTGAGCAGGCGGCGGAGGTACGGCGCGCGAAGTATTGCCGCCATTCGCCGTTCTTGTATCAACTTCCGGTTCTCCCAGCAGCGAGATAGCCTTATTTACAAGGTTAATATCTACTACTTGATTGCTCGACCTGATTTGCTCTGCAAATATTTCGGCTATACGAGCCTCCACATCCTCCATAACTTCTTTTACATCGCTTTTATTGTCGATAGAAGCCTCGAACTTGTCGAGATAGCCTTTCAGCCTGTCGAACGCATCTTCTTCCATAATAAAGCTGGTTTTTCCGATGCTTATACTAATTGCTTTTTTCATGAGTATAAAAGATTATATTAAGAGCTATTATTAAGTATTTACCAATCTTACCAATAAAATATGCTTATACATACTTTTGGTAATGCAAATATATATAATATTTTTAGTACCATGTATAGCATAGTACTAAAAATATTTCCATTTTCTGGTACAATATTGATTATTAGCAATATATTTTATTGTTAAAACTATTAGGTGCCATTTTTAGTGTAGAGCTATGCGATATAAGCTAAAGCTTTTCACTTTGGTCTTGATACATATAATTATTGACCAAGTTGGTAGTTTTAGCATTAAAAAGGCTCATTGAATAACTATCAATGAGCCTTTTTATTTATTATAGTATATTTCTACTTGTACATAACAATAAACCAACGCCAGTCTTCTTTATGCTTGTTGATTTGGTCATCCGGATAGCCTACGCCAGAAGTGTATAAAAAGATGCCGACTTTTTTATTAGAGTTGTAGTAATCTCTTACCTTTTCTAAATTACTCACAGGTTCCCATATTGATTCAAAGCTGCTGGGTATGCAATGCTCGTCTATATGGATAATTTGAAACTGAGAGTTATCCGGTTTAATGCGGCTTGTAGAAGTAGAAGATGAATGCTGAAAGTTGGATGCTGGTATAATTTGCTCGGGTACCACAATATCACCAGTATGCTGCCACTTGATTATTTCCTTGAAGATAGTCTCGGCAGCGGGTTTATTTTTGAAAGGCTCGTAGCTTATGGCTAGTTCTCCAAAATCGCAAGGCGAAAAATATAGGTAGCCTTTACCGGAACGGTATCGGCAAGTACGGCAGATGAATACTTATATTCTTTACCACCCTTAAAAGTATTGGTGACATAATCCACTTCAAGTAGTAGCAGAGAGCCATTCTCTGGAGTATTATTATCGTCTTTAGAGCAAGCTGTGGCTAAAAGAAGGGTAAGAATCCCAATAATTGTTATTTTTTCATATCCTATTCCCCCTCTCTGTTAATAATTGTTGTTGGTAATAGGTTGGGTTTTGGGAGTGTTTGTACGGCTAATTCAAATAAGTATGTCAAAAAATGTTGCTAACTTAGCCTTCTAAAAAATGTTTCGTACAAACATTGGCGCAAAGGTACAATACTTATTCTTTTATGTTGGTTATCAGATTCAGCTAAATTGTCATTATAAGGATAATTTAAGGGGTGTCTAGTTCGTTTTTGATATAGCGGACTTAATAAAATATTAATGTAGAGTAAACATTTTAAGCGTTAAATCTATTTATATTTGTATTCATCACATAAATCAACAAGATTATGCAAAATAAATTGCAAGAATTAACCGATAAATTATACAACGAAGGTCTATCGAAAGGGCAACAAGATGCTGACAACTTATTAGCTAAAACGCGCGAAGAGGTAAAGAAGATGCTAGATAATGCTAAAGAAGAAGCTAAGCAAATTATCAATAAGGCAAATAAAGATGCCGAAGATGTAAAGAAAAATGCCGATGCCGAAATTCGTTTAGCAGGTCGCCAGATGGTAGAGCAAGTTAAGCGGTCGATAGAAGAAACCTTAATGACAAAGGCTATTACCGAACCTACAAAGACTGCATTTAATGATACGGACTTTATAAAAGAGGTAATTAAAACAGCAATAGGTCAATTCTCGCCCGATTCTGAAAATAGCATAGGGTTAGCTGTTTTACTTCCCGAAGACAAGAAAAAAGATTTGAATGATTTTACAGCCGATAAAATTCAGAAGTTGCTTAAAAATGGCGTAGATATTCAGTATAGTAAAACGGTGAAAGAAGGCTTCCGTATTGGGCTAAAAGATAAAGGCTACTATATCAGTTTTACAGGTAACGATTTCGAAAATCTATTTAAAGAGTACTTGCGACCTACAGTTCAAGAGCTCCTTTTTAGTAAATAGGCATCTGCCGTAAATAGTTATTTACTATGAGTTCGAACTATTACTATTTGGTGGCAAGCCTGCCCAAAATTGCTTTTGATCTTGAGCAGAAAGATGTCAATATACTTGCGCTTAAAGAAGAGGTAAAAGAGAATATTCCTGCCTCAGATTATGCCTATGTTGATATGCTGTTTACCCCATATGATATAAACAATCTGCCGAACAAAATTTTAGAGCGTAAGCTTCCGTTTTCCGAAAAAGGTCGATTTACAGAAGAGCAGTTCGATATTGCTATTGAACGTCCTAAGAAAAGACTACCGTCTTTTATGGGCGATTTTGTAGCTATATATAAAGGTAAGGTAGAAGCAGAAGACGAAGAAGAGCAAGCTCGGCACGAGTATATTCATAGCGAACCGGAAGTTTATCTATACACTCAATTCTATAACAAGGCAACAACCTCCCGCAATAAGTTTATTAGAGATTGGTTTACTATCGACAGGGATATCCGAAACATCTTGGCTGCAATATCGGCGCGTCGTTTAGGAATGGATAGGGAGAAGGTGCTGATAGGGGAAGGAGAAGTTATAGATGCGCTGGCAAAAAGCACCGCTACCGATTTTGGGCTTCGTCCCGAAATCGACTATATGGATAGGCTGCTACAAATAGCAGAAGTTTCGGATATGCTGGAGCGCGAACGCCAGCTAGATACATTACGGTTAGAACTGGCAGATAACCTTTCCGTAAACCATTACTTTGATATAGATTTTGTGCTATCGCTTTTACTGAGAGCCGATATCGTAGATCGTTGGTTAAGGCTCGACAAAAAAATAGGCACAGCTATGTTTAGACAAATACTAAAGGATATACAAGCCGAATTTGATATACAGCAGGCATTATCGCAAGACCCTGTTTTAAGAGGGGTAGATCGTAGATAGTGTAATAACGTTTGGCATACAGAAGAAAATAATAACGAATGAAGACAAAAGGAATAGTTACAGGAATTACAGCCAACTTAGTAACCGTAAAGGTTGACGGACCAGTCGCTCAGAACGAAATCTGTTTTATAGAGCTTCGTGGTGTAAAGCTAATGGCAGAAGTAATTAAAGTTATTGGTGAGATAGCTTATGTTCAGGTTTTTGAGAGTACACGCGGTCTTAAAGTTGGTGCTCCTGTAGAATTTGAGGGTCACATGCTTGAGCTGACTCTTGCTCCGGGCTTGCTATCGAAGAATTACGATGGTTTACAGAACGACCTCGAAAAAATGGAAGGTGTATTCTTAAAGCGTGGAGAATATACTACACCACTGGACGAAGAAAAGAAGTGGAAGTTTAAGCCTATAGCTAAAGTTGGCGATAAAGCTAAGGCAGGCAGCTGGCTGGGTGAAGTTCCTGAAAACTGGATTATGCATAAAATCATGGTGCCTTTTAAGTTCGAAGGTACTTATACTGTTAAGTGGATTGCCGAAGAAAGCGAGCTAACGATAGTTGATAAAATTGCCGTTGTTACAGATGAAGAAGGAAATGAGCATGAGCTGAACATGGTTCAAAAATGGCCTGTAAAAATTGCAATTACGGCATATAAAGAAAAACCACGCCCTGTTAAGATTATGGAAACAGGCGTACGTGTTATCGATACGTTTAATCCTATAGCAGAGGGTGGTACAGGTTTTATTCCAGGACCTTTCGGTAGCGGTAAAACAGTATTACAGCATGCAATATCTAAACAGGCAGAAGCTGATATTATCATTATGGCTGCTTGTGGTGAGCGTGCGAACGAGGTAGTTGAAATATTTACGGAGTTTCCTGAGCTCGAAGATCCGCGTACCGGACATAAGCTAATGGAGCGTATGACTATTATATGTAATACCTCTAACATGCCTGTTGCCGCTCGCGAAGCTTCTGTTTATACTGCGATGACAATCGGGGAATACTATCGCTCTATGGGGCTTAGAATTCTACTTTTAGCAGACTCAACTTCACGTTGGGCACAGGCATTGCGCGAGATGTCTAACCGCTTGGAAGAGCTGCCGGGTGCAGATGCCTTCCCTATGGATTTGTCAGCCATTATTTCCAGCTACTATGCCCGTTCGGGCTATGTAATTCTCGAAAATGGAGAAACAGGTTCTGTAACGTTTATCGGTACGGTATCACCTGCGGGTGGTAATCTTAAAGAACCCGTAACAGAAGCAACGAAGAAAACGGCGCGCTGTTTCTATGCCCTATCGCAAGGGCGTTCGGATAGTAAACGCTATCCTGCCATCGATCCTGTTGACAGCTACTCTAAGTATTTGGAGTATCCTGAAATTATATCATACCTTGACGAACGAGTAGAGAAAGGATGGGTAGCAAAAGTACACGAGGGAAAGAACTATGTGCTTCGTGGAAAAGAATCATACGAACAGATTAATATTCTTGGAGACGATGGTGTACCTGTTATTTATCACGATAGATACTGGAAATCGGAGTTATTGGACTTTGTAATTTTGCAGCAGGATGCATTCGATAAAATTGACGGAAATAACTCTATGGAGCGCCAGCGCTATATGTTTAATAAAGTTATTGGTATCTGTAGAAAGGAGTTCGGCTTTGCAAATTTTGAAGAATGCGTCGATTTCTATAAAACGCTGATTAACGCATTTCGCCAGATGAACTATTCTGAGTACGAAAGCGAAGCCTATAAGAAGTACGAAAAGAACGTAGATAGCCTAATAGAAAAGCAAGCAACAGCCTAATAAACCCGATAAATTAGAACAAAACAAAATATAAAATATGGAAACTAAAGCATTCCAAAAAATATATACAAAGCTCGAAAACATAACTAAAGCAACAGTTGTGATGAAGGCTAAAGGAGTAGGAAATGACGAATTGGCAACTGTAGGAGGACGTTTAGCTCAGGTTGTAAAAATTAATGGCGACGCTATTACAATACAGATTTTTGCGGGAACAGAAGGGCTGGCAACTAACTCGGAGGTTGTATTCTTTGGCGAACCGCCTACGCTCAACGTAAGTGATAACTTAGCCGGTAGATTTTTCGATGCTTATGGAAATCCTATAGGGGGAGGTCCGAAGCCTGATGGAGAGAAGCGTGAGATTGGTGGACCATCGGTAAACCCTTACCGTCGTAAACAACCATCAGAGTTTATTCCAACAGGTATTGCAGGTATCGACTTGAATAATGCCTTGGTGTCGGGACAAAAGATTCCGTTCTTTGCCGACTCCGATCAGCCTTATAACGAAGTAATGGCAATGGTTGCGTTGCGTGCTAAAGTAGATAAGATTATTCTTGGAGGAATGGGATTATCGAACGATGACTTCTTATACTTTAAGCAAACGTTTGAAAATGCAGGAGCGTTAGATAAGATTATATGTTTTATAAACACTACAGAGCAAGCACCTGTTGAGCGTTTACTTATTCCCGATATGGCGCTTACCGCTGCCGAATACTTTGCGGTAGATAAAAACGAAAAAGTACTTGTACTCCTTACCGATATGACGCTTTATGCCGATGCATTGAGTATTGTATCCAACCGTATGGATCAGATTCCGTCTAAAGATAGTATGCCGGGTTCGTTATATTCAGACCTTGCTAAGATATACGAAAAAGCAGTGCGGCTACCTAATGGAGGCTCTATTACTATTATTGCCGTAACCACATTGAGTGGTGGGGATATTACGCACGCTGTCCCCGATAATACGGGATATATTACCGAAGGACAACTTTATTTACGTACAGATAGTGATACAGGTAAAGTTATTGTCGATCCCTTCCGTTCATTATCTCGTTTAAAACAGCTTGTAATTGGTAAAAAAACACGCGAAGACCATCCACAGGTAATGAATGCAGCTGTTCGTCTGTATGCCGATGCTGCAAATGCAAAAACCAAACAGGAAAACGGTTTCGACCTCAGCGATTACGACGAACGTACGCTGAAATTTGCAAAAGACTATTCTAAAAAGCTTCTTTCTATTGACGTAAATATTGATGCAACGGAAATGTTGGGTACTGCTTGGAGTTTATTCGGTAAATATTTCAGCCAAACTGAAGTTGCTATCAAGCAAGATTTAATGGACAAATATTGGACTAAGCAGGAAGAAAAGACAGAGAAAAAGAAAGAAGAAGACAGAACGGAAGAACAGCTATTCTAGCGTTTCCATTGATAAAAGAAATATGGATGGCCATAAAATTTCAATATAATAAAACATCACTTAACGATCTTAATAAGCAGCTTAAGATCCGACAGAAAACCCTGCCCTCTATTAAGAGCAAGGAGTCGGCGTTGCGTATGGAGGTTAAGCGGGCGAAAGATAAGGCTGAGCAGTTGATTAAAGAGTTGGAAGAAAAAATAGATTCGTACGAATATATGAGTGGTCTCTGGAATGAATTTGAGCCCGATTTAATTCGTATAGAAGATTTGGATGTATCTGTAACAAAGATTGCCGGAGTAAAGATTCCTGTTCTTAAAGAGTTGAAGTTTAGTCTTAAGCCGTATAATTTATTTAGTAAGCCATATTGGTATGCTGATGGTGTGCAGCTGCTTAAAGACCTTTCTACGCTTAGCATAGAAAGCGAGCTATATAAAGAAAAGATGCGGTTGCTCGATTACTCTCGTAGAAAGACTACGCAGAAAGTAAACCTTTATGAAAAAATACAAATTCCCGGTTATACCGATGCTATAAGAAAGATAAAACGCTTCTTAGAGGATGAAGAAAATCTCTCTAAATCGGCGCAAAAGATAGTAAAGAAACGTCAAGAAGAGGAGGCGGCATCATGATAGTACCGATGAAAAAATACTCCTTTCTTGTATTCTACAAGGATTTGGACGATTTCTTATCGCACCTTCAAGAGTTTGGTGTAGTTGATATTACACGAAGCCAGAAAACGCTGGAAGGTAAGGATAAAGAAATGCTTAGCCTATATACGCAATATGCCATTGCTGTTCGTAAGCTTAAGACATTGAAAGTAGAACAGCCGAAGCAGCTGTCGGAGAAGCTGACGGGCGAGCAAATCCTTAAAAAATACGAAGTTCTTGTGGATAAGCAAGAGCAAGCCGGCATTCTAATTAAGTCGGTTACGAAAGAGCTTAAAGATATAGAAGTTTGGGGTAGCTTAAACCCCGCAGATATAGAACGCTTGCAGCAGCTAGGCTTTAAGCCTCATTTTTACTATACGCCGCGTAAAAGGTATTCGGAAGAGTGGGAGCAGCAATATGTAACCCAGATACTTAACGAAGATAAATCGAACGTTTATTTCGTTGTGTTGCAGCAAGGCAGCGAGCCGTTAAATATCCAGGCGCAAGAGCTGAAAGCGCCTACCGCTAAGTTGGAAGACAAAGAGGCTGAGCTGCAGCGGCTACAGGAATCATATAAAAGTATTATCAACCGTTTGAATGAGCTTGCAGGCTATGTACCTGTACTGCAAGATGAAATGGTAGAGCTATCTAACCGTATCGATTATAGCAGCGCTAAACAAAGTGCGGAAGGAAAAGCCGATGATAAAATCATGCTGCTTACAGGATGGCTACCTGAAGATAAACAGCCTGACTTAGAGGATTTTTTGAATGAACAAAGCGTATTACACCTTGAAGAGCAGATAAAAGAAGAAGATAGCGTTCCGATAAAGTTGAAGAATAATAAGTTTGCACGCCTGTTCGAGCCTATTACTCAAATGTACTCGTTACCGCATTATAGAGAGGTAGATGTAACAGCATTCTTTGCTCCGTTCTATATGCTATTCTTTGGTTTCTGTTTGGGCGATGCTGGCTATGGAATATTACTGCTGCTAATAGCCACGCTTATTAAGCCGAAGTTAAAACTCAACCAGAAGCCATATGCATCGCTTATGCAGTGGCTGGGAGTCGCGGCATTGATATTCGGATCGTTTACAGGGTCTGTATTCGGCATAGCGTTAACCGATGCCAATTGGGTATCTGATACGTTTAAAGGATGGTATGTGAAAACAAGCGACCATACAACATTAATGATACTTTCTATTGCTTTGGGTGCTATTCAGGTATTCTTAGGTATGGGTATCGATGCCTATAATATTGCAAAGCAAAAAGGGTTTAAGTATGCAGTAGAAAAAATAGCATGGCTGGTAGGTTTACTCTCACTTGCCGCTGTTATAGGACTTCCTTATATTGGAGTTGCTCTTCCTACTTTGATATCATACGTGTTATATGGATTAGTTGGCATATCGTTTCTGGCAATTTTCTTCTATAATAATCCGGGTAAAAATCCGATTATTAATTTTGGAGGGGGCATCTGGAATTCGTTTAATATGGCAACCGGATTGTTAGGCGACTTACTCTCTTACGTTCGTTTGTTTGCAATAGGTTTAACCGGGGGTATGCTTGGCGGAGCATTCAATAACATGGCACAGATGCTTTCTCCGGATATTCCTGTTGTCGGCTTCTTCGTAAGTTTTTTAATTCTAATTTTCGGACATAGCCTGAATTTCGGACTTAGCATGTTAAGCTCATTAATACATCCTATACGTCTTACTTTTGTAGAGTTCTTTAAAAACGCGGGATACGAAGGAGGAGGTAAAGCGTATAGTCCATTTAAGTATAATCAACCAAAGTAAAATAGTAAATTTAAATTATTGAAATTATGGAACCGATTTTATTAGCCTATATAGGCGTTGCATGTATGTTAGTACTTTCTTGCGTAGGTAGTGGATGGGCTTTGTCTAACTGTGGTAATGCTACTGTTGGAGCGCTAAAAAAACGTCCGGAAGCGCTTGGTAGCTACATCGCATTAAGCGCATTACCTAGTACGCAAGGCTTATATGGCTTTGTAGGATTCTTCTTTATTATGCCAAAGCTTACCGAAGATATTTCGTGGCTTACAGCATCGGGTATATTTGGCGCTGGTTTAGTAATGGGTGTTGTAGGTTTAGTTACAGCTATCCGCCAGTCAACAACGTGTTCAAACGGTATTATAGCCGTTGGTCAGGGACATAACGTAATGGCAGGAACGCTTACATTAGCGGTGTTCCCCGAACTTTACGCTATTATTGCTCTGCTTACCGTAATCTTTGTAAACGGTATTATCTAATAAAGAATGAAGTTTATGAATTTTCCGAATCAGCATTGGTTCGGAAAATTTTTATTTGCATAAAGTAGTAACTTTGTGTTTTAAAGAGAAGCACTATGAAAACTAAAGGAGAGATAATACACAATTGGCTCCCTCGTTATACAGGATCTAAGTTTGAAGATTTTGGCGAGTATATTTTACTTACAAATTTTCGTAATTATCTGCAAGATTTTGCCGAATGGAATAATGTAGAGATAGTAAATCCAAATGCTAATATGCCTTGCGCTACAGCAGATGGTATTACTATGATAAACTACGGTATGGGTAGCCCTAATGCCGCAACAATAATGGATTTATTGGCGGCAATAGAGCCTAAGGCAGTGCTATTCCTGGGTAAGTGCGGTATTATGAAAGAAAAAAACAAGGTGGGAGATTTAATTCTACCCATTGCCGCTATTCGTGGCGAAGGTACCTCTAACGACTATCTTCCGCCCGAAGTCCCGGCATTGCCTGCGTTTAGCTTACAGCGTGCCGTTTCAACCAACATTCGCGACTTTGGCTTAGACTATTGGACTGGTACGGTTTTCAGCACTAACCGTCGTGTATGGGAACATGACGAGGAGTTTAGAGAATATCTTCTCAAGATTCGTTGTATGGCTGTTGATATGGAAACTGCAACAATCTTTACCGTAGGATTTGCCAATAACATAAGTACAGGCGCCCTACTTCTTGCATCTGATAAGCCTTTGATAGAATCGGGCATTAAAACGGCAGAGAGCGATAAGAAGGTATCGGAGCTATATGTTGGGAACCATATAAAAATAGGCATTGAAGCGTTAAAGCTGATTCGTAGAGATGGTCGTTCGGTAAAACACTTACGATTTTAGTATAGAACAAAGATTTAAAAACGAAAGAGCAGAGATATTTATAAATCTTTGCTCTTTTTAATGTTCTCGCCATGTCGAACGAAGTGAGATATCTCTAGAATAGCAGCAGTACACCGAATAGGGAGATGTCTCATTTCGTTCGACAGGATGTTTTTAAAATCCTATAAAATATCCCAATAGTCCGGCAATAGCAGCTAGCATAATCTTTAGCAGCTTAACCCAAACAAACCCCCTTTTCGATTCGGCAAGCAAGGGTAGGGCAGAATGACCTTCTTGTACTATAGAGTTTGCCAGAAATACGCTGAATGGTATATGTCCGCTGGCAAATAGTGTAATGAATATCATATGCGGTCCCGATTCGGGAATAATACCGATAAGTATGGCTATTAGCAGTATCCACAAGGCATTGTCGGATACCCAGTC
Source organism: Prevotellaceae bacterium (assembly GCA_031258195.1). Classification (GTDB taxonomy): domain Bacteria; phylum Bacteroidota; class Bacteroidia; order Bacteroidales; family UBA932; genus JAIRNF01. The sequence continues at coordinate 24,142 of JAIRNF010000044.1, read as the reverse complement.
TTGTATATTTACGTTTAGCATTATCAGGTAGATGAATACTAAGGCACCTAATGTCCATAAGAATATTTTGAGAAAGTGCTTTTTTATTACATGCCCCCAAAGATGGTCGGAAAGAAAATGGTCGTTTACTTTTAGAAGTATGTAGAGTACAATAACGCTGACACCGACAAATAGTAGATTTAGCCATCTCTCGTTAAAAAGAAAATTCATATCATGGTGATGGTGGTGCTCGTGTCCATGATCATGATCGCAATGTGCGTGATCCATAATATCCATACCGTGATCATGCGAGTGGTCTAGTAAACCGCTCACTAATCCTACAATAAAAATAATTACGCCGGTAATTAGAATGGCGCGTTGAAACGAAATGTTTTTTAGATTTTCTTTCCAGCTTCCTTTTGACGAACTGTGATGATGATGGTGGTCTTCGCTATGTATAGCAAAGTGGTTGGCTTGAAATGGCGCAGGGAATTTTTTTACGAACATGTTTACCGCCACACCAACAATAATAGCGAGAACAAACAGCAGTATGTTTAGTAGTATTGCTGTTTCTGGGATGGTTGCGAACATTACAAACGATTCGTCTCCGGTAGCCGATATAAACGCAGCAGACAATGCTCCGAAGTTTATAACATTATGCGTAAAAAGAGATACGGCGGCAAAACCACCCATACATCCGGGAATAAGCCCTAGTATTGCAGCAAATACTACCTGTCCAAATCGTGTTTTTTGCAGCCTCTGTAAGCGTTTACCATGCGATGTTACATTTATATACTCAATAAGCAGCATCATTACCATAACCAATCCGGTTATTAGTAGTGTATTGCGTAAGATATCGATAAAATCTGTTACAAAATTCATCTTGCAAGATGTATGTTGGTAAAAAAATTAGGATAGTAGGTTTCAGAATGTAAAAGTACAAAAAAAGGCAAATCCGCATTTGCCTTTTTGCTCACTAGTTGTAGGTATAGCTTATTAAAGTATAAAGCATTTAGGGTGTATCCTCTGCCGCATTAACCTGTTCTATAGCCCTTTGTATATATGGAATATTAATACTTACAGAATCTACTTTAGCTATAATCCGCTTTAGTTCTTCAGCTGACAAATCCGGTAGTACCGACTTAAAAGCTCTTTGACCGGCAGGGTTATTGATGTTTGCTTCTACAAATTCTACTATAACTTTAGACTGCCAGTGCTTCTCCATATCTTCAAGTTGCTTCATCAACGAATCTTTTTCCGGAGAATCTTCAGGCGCTGCCTGGTAGCGGGCGAATAGCTCTGTAATTTCTTTTCTGTAAGCATTCGATTTATCAACAAACGCCTGAAAGTCTTCATTTATTTTAGTTCCCGAAACTTTACTACTATCACGGTATATATCAACTATTATATCTGCCTTTTCTACAACAAGCAGTATTTTGTGATTCTCAATTAGCAATATCCACAGCCTAGGTTGATCTATTTTTCCGGAAAATAGAAATGAATTATTCCGAATTCTGGTATCTTGAATGGCGAAATTGGTATCTTCTCCAAACTCCATTAAATCTACCCTTTCTCCGTTTAAATCAACGTCGTGAATTGTTCCCTTAATAGTATAGAGCTGGTTTTGGGCAAAACAACCTATACCCAAAAAAGTAATGAGTGCTGATAATAGTAAGCGTTTCATAGAGCTACCTATTCTAAGAAATCAGCAATTACAACATATTAATGCTATAATTGCTGATACTATAATTTAAAAGAAAGCTACTTCAATAAGTCGTTTAACATGCTGTCAAGGTCGCCGCCATGAATACCTCTGGCAATAATGGTACCTTCTGCATCAATAAGCATCATATGAGGAATGCTGTTTACTGCATATGTTTTGGCAGCTTCGCTGTCCCAATACTTAATATCAGACATCTGGGGCCAAGTTATATTAAGCTCTTCAATACCTTTAACCCAAGCTTCTTTTGTGCGGTCTAAAGAAACGCCAACAACCTCAAAACCTTTATTTTTATATTTCTTATAGGCAGCAACAACGTTAGGCATGTCTCTTCTGCAAGGTCCGCACCACGATGCCCAGAAATCAACCAGCACAACTTTGTTTTTTTCAACATAGTCAGACAGAGCAACTTCTATGCCGTCCGGGTTCGGGTAGCGAAGGTCTGTGTATTTTTGTCCTACGGCAGTTTTCTCTAACGCATCGATTCGCTCAGAAATACCTTTCAAAATATCTGTTTGCGTTGCTGTTGAGTCTGCTCCTGAAATTGCTGTTCTCAGCTCTTCTGCCGATAGTCTATACGAAACGCTGCGAAGAACGGTTTGTCCGGCAGGATTATTGATATTGGCAGCAGCAAATTGTTTCTGAAGCTCAAGCATTTTTTCATAAGCTTCGTCCAGCTTTGCTGATAAAGACTCTTCCAGCTCAGGTGTCATTTCGCCTGCTTCATTTGAGGTTTTATATTCTTCATAAACGTCTTCTATTTGCTTATTAAAAACTGCAATCTGGCTTTGGTATTGTTGGAATGCGTCGTTTGTAGGGGTTCCGCCGATTTTATTTTCATTTTCATCTATAGTTATTGTGATAGGCGCATTCTCTAAAATAAAGCTTACTCTAATAGGATCTTCATCATTATTATTAATACTGATAGCATAAATTTTAGGTGTTTCTACAACCCCTTTAAGCTCGAAGGCTCCGTTAGTAATGGTAGCCGTATCAATATTGGTTGTTTCTCTATTCTCTGTAAGTGTTAGAAAAACCTGAGCACCTTCTAGATCTGTTTTGTTTACCGTACCTTTAATGGTGTACGAAGGAGCGCTGTTGCACGAATAAAGCGCAATTGCAGCAACAATAATCAGTAGTATTCTTTTCATTGGGTTAGTTACTTTTAGTTGTTTGAATTATGGTTATTTATTTAAGTATAGACTTAGTAGCTGCTTAGCGGCAGCGAAAGAGCTGATTTTATCTTCTAATACCTGATTTTCTATGCTCTCGATATTTCTCTCAATTTCCGGATGATGATAGAAATTGTCGGATAGGCTCTCGTTTATCGATTCGTATAGCCAGTATTTTGATTGTTGGCGCCTGTGAGCCTCAAAGAAACCATTATCCTTTGTTAGCTGTATGTGGCTGCTAATCGTTTCCCATATTTCGTCAAAACCTATGCGTTCGAGGGCAGAGCATGTAAGCGCCTTCGGTTTCCAGCCCGATTCTGTGGGTGGAAACAGCTGCATAGCGCTTTGATATTCGGCGCGTGCCTGCTGAGCTTTTACGATGTTAGATCCGTCGGCTTTGTTGATAACGAGCAAATCTGCCATTTCCATAATACCCCGCTTTATACCTTGCAGCTCATCGCCTGCGCCGGCAATCATAAGAAGTAAAAAGAAATCTACCATAGAGTGTACCGCCGTTTCAGATTGTCCAACCCCAACAGTTTCGATAAACACTACATCAAAACCGGCAGCCTCACATAAGATGACAGACTCTCTTGTTTTACGTGCTACGCCACCTAATGAACCAGCAGAAGGGCTTGGGCGAATAAATGCATCAGGATCGATACTTAACGTTTCCATACGTGTTTTATCGCCAAGAATACTACCTTTAGAGCGAGAACTACTGGGGTCTATCGCCAGTACAGCAAGTTTATATCCCATTCCGGTAATTAGCTTGCCAAACGATTCGATAAATGTACTCTTGCCTGCACCGGGAACACCGGTAATACCAATGCGTATGGATAAAGACGAGTAGGGGAGACATTTTTCTATAATTTCTTGTCCCATTGCATGATGCTCTGGCAATACGCTCTCTACTAACGTAATTGCTTTGCTAAGAATAGTACGGTTTCCGCTTGTAATTCCTGCCACATATTCATCAACGCTTAGAAGTTTTTGCCTGTTTTTCTTTAACCTCGAAATAGCATTGGGATTTACAATTGGAGGTTGCTCTATTCCGCTATTTACTTTTAATGCACTTTTATCTAGTAAGGAATTTTCATCCATGTTATTTTCAGAGTAATGCTGATTAATTAATAATTGTTCCTGTAACCATAAGGTTTGCTTGTGGGTTACGAGGGCTGTTACTAAATACTGAAATAGAAACAGTGAATGCACCTACGTCGAACGTACGGGTATCTATCGCAACTTTTATTTCTATGCTTTCGCCCGCTTTCACGGTAGTTTTTGATGCGCTGGCTATTACTGTCGGATTTTCTGACGAAACCTTACGAATAGTCATAGGTGTTTCGCCGGAATTTGTCAGTATAAACGTAGTATTAATAAGAGACCCTTTAAGCGTATTGTTGAACGCTTGGCTACCTACTCTAAACTGAGGGTAGGGTCCGTTCATCCTTTGCTCGCTGGTTATCTCAGAAAAATCGTCTAAAATAGTAGCGCTCACATTCAACTTTGTGTTATCAGCTTTTTTGTTGTTTACCTTAAAGCTGATAACATCGGTAATAAATCCCCACTCGCTTGTTTTGGCTGTTTCGTATGTACATACTATTCTTCCTTTAGTTTTAGGAGCAATGCTTTCCGGCTCTACCTTAAGCTTTATGTGGGGAGGAATTTTATCAAAAGTCACTCCGATAGGTTCTGTACCATTGTTATAAATCTGGATATCTGTCGTTCTTGTTGCATTTTTTGTAATACGCGCAAAAGCAATATTTGAAGATGCAAGCCTTAGCTGCTTACCAATAGCAACTGGATATTGTTCTTCTACGCTTAGCGCTTTCTGTACAACTTCTCCCCTAACATGGATTGTAACAGCACTTTCTTGTGCATTGGATATTATGGCTAAGCTTTTATCGAATAGACCGGGGCGTCCAATAGGCACATATGTGGCTTTTACACTACCTTTTTTACCGGGAAGAATAGGACCTTTAGTCCACTCCGGAGTGGTACACCCACACGATGCTGACACGTTACTAATAATTATCGGCTCATCTCCTGTATTGGTAAACATAAATGTATAGCTGACATTGCCGTCTTTTTCGAGAATGGTACCAAAATCGTGAGCTGTTTTCTCCAGAGTAATAACTCCTTTTGCTTGTGCATTTAACGTACAAAGAGCAGACAGTATAAATGTAAATAATGATATGATTTTAGTTCTCATAGCTGATATATAAATTGATTAAAATCTTGCAATACCTTATTTGAACATTTGAACAAAGGTATGAAAATACTGAAAGCAATTTAAATGCTTTATAAATACTTTTACGGAGCAGGCGGGTTGTTTAACACTATTTGTAGATTTTTTTCAACAAAAGTATTACGGCTGCTGTTTGTTTGCAGATATAAAATATATATCCTACTTTTGTTCTGTTGTATAATTATAAAACACATTAGAAATGGCTTATAAAATCAGTGATGATTGCACAGCTTGCGGAACGTGCATCAATGAATGCCCTGTTGAGGCAATTTCTCCTGGAGACATCTATAAGATTGATCCTGAGGTTTGTACAGATTGTGGAACATGCGCAGATGTATGTCCTGTATCAGCAATCAATCCGGAATAAGAAGAATTGACAATTTGAATAAAATGCCTCTCAATAAAATTGAGAGGCATTTTTAATTTTATTATGATTTGAATTGCTGCTATTATATAAGAAAGAAGTAGGGTATAGGCTAAGAATGTTCTTTTTCCTCTTTTATTTTTTTCAAAAATTCATTTACATCAGTAATCGATTTATAGGAGGTAGTCAGGTCTAGGTAGTAGAACTGATGTTGCTTTTGATTTTCTATCGCAGGTATCGTCATGTAGTCCCCGTATTTCTTTGTAAGGTATAAGTTGTAGTCTTTTATACCCCATACCTTATGTCCCTCAAATATAATAGGGGTAGGCTCTCCCAAATCTTTTTCCTTATTCAGAATGCATCTGCCGTAGTCATCGTAGTCTGCAACCAAAGAGCGCTTATCGAAGCTATACTTTGTTAGTATCTTTCTCAACTTGCGGTGCAGCTTTTCCAAACTAATCAGTTTACGGCTAATAAGTGTAGGTAGCGCCCTAATTCCCTTTCCATGCCGATATGGATCTCTAAAATGAAAGTAAAGTATCTTCTTATAAAACTTATAGCTGGCAAAATGTAACGTTTGTGCTAATTTTCCATTAGGAACACCATCTAACGGAAACACATCTATATAAGCGCCGCCCAAAAACACCCTGGTAGGATTTTCGATAAGCGTTGTATCTGCGTTCTGAATTTTACCAAATGCGGCAAGGTGCTGTTTGTTAGTCTCTCCGCTAATCAGCTCGTAGGGCGCTGGTAGCCATTCTTTAGCGTTCGCAATTAGCTTATCGTAGTCGGGGCGTGGCATGCCTATATCTAAATCATCATCCCATGGTATAAACCCTTTGTGCCTAACAGCTCCTAAAAGAGTTCCGGCAATAATATAGTAACGCAGCTGATGCTCTTCACATACTTTATGAAGTGCTAACAATGTATTTAGAACAGATAGTTGCAATGTCCGTATATCGTAGGTTACCATACTATGCTTCTATTGGTTTTAGTGTAGGTGAGGAGGTATCAGCTTTTGCGCATGTTCAAAATCTTTAGCTGTATCCAGTTCGGCAGAGAAGAATGCGGTAGTATCTATTGCGTAGAAAAAGTGATCTTGAGCGATTAATCGTTCAAATGCTTTTTCGTAGAAAACGTTGTCCTGCTTTTCTTCCACTATCATCCGCTCCAATTCGTTCGTTAAGGCTTCGAAGTATCCTGGAGCTATTTTTTCTATACCGATAGATTCGCCAATGGCTTCGGTAGGAGAGCATGTTTTGCTGATTTCTAAAACCTTACCATCGCTATCGGCTATAACTTTTATCTCTTCATCTCCCAGCTCATGCTTGTTTAAAGCCAGAGCATTTTGTTTTGGAGATTGTAGCAGCGCACCTACTATTTGAGGATCAAAAATAATATCGCTGTCTAACAGTAAAACCTCTTCCTTTTGGACGTAGGGACATGCAAGCCACAGGGAGTATACATTATTGGTTGTTTCGTACTTATCGTTATAAATAAGTTTAATGGTTTGTTCAGAATAATTTGACGTTAAAAAATCTACAATTTGCCGCTGCTTGTACCCTGTAACAACGGCGAAATCGCTAACGCCATTCTGTATAAGGGCATCAAACGTTCTTTCAAGCAGGCTTTTTTCTCCAACTTTTAGCAGACACTTCGGAATATGGTCTGTTAACGGTCTTAAGCGAGAAGCTATTCCTGCTGCAAGAATAATTGCCTTCATGAAGTAGCTACACTTTTTATGATATCTATTACTTTTCTGTTTTGTTCTTGGCGACCCAGCGTTATACGAAGGTGTGTATTGATACCGGGTTCGTCCATAAACTTTATCTTAAAGTTCTCTTTCGAAAAAGCCTCTTTCAGAGCAGGCTTAAGCTCTATGGGGTACTTTATCAGAATAAAGTTTGCTGCAGATTTATAGACTTTAAAACCGGGTAGTGCGCCAAGCTCTTCTTCGTATGCCTGGCGGTCTTCGTTCATTTTTGCAGCAATATCTCTATAATGCTCGTCAGATTCGAGAGCGGCAATGGCTATAGCTTCAGAAATTCTGTTGTACCCCAGATACTTATTACTATAGCTACTAAATCTGCTTAGCTCCTTACTCATAAAGCCGAAGCCCATCCGCAATCCGGGAAGCCCGTAGAATTTAGATAACGTACGGATAATGATAATGTTAGGAAATTTATTAACGAGTATTTTTATATAGCTGCTATCGTTTGATATGAACGAAGCATATGCTTCATCTATAAGAACTTGCGTTGTATGCGGTATTTGCAATAAAATAGTTTCTAATTCTACGGGAGTGAGGCTATTTCCCGTCGGGTTGTTAGGCGAGGCGATTAGCACCACTTTGGGCTTTTCTTTCTTAACCATTTCTGCTAACACCTGTACGTTGTATTTAAAGGTATCGTTCTCTTCAAAAAGGGGGTATTGTATAGTATCTCCGTTTACCTCGTCGGCAATAGATTTATAGTACCACCATGATAACGATGGAATTAGAATAGTTTTATTTCCGTCTTCTTCTGTCAAAAAGAAATGTACAGCTTGCTTTAGAATATCCTCGCCTCCGTATCCTAGCAAGATCTGAGTTTCATCGATGTTATACAGCTCAGATAAAAATTCGGAAAATATGCTTTTTTTCCCTTCGTCATAAATTCTAGTATAAAAGCATAGGGTATTGACATCGAAATTTTTAAGAGCATCTACAACCTTTTGCGAAGGTGCGTAGTTAAACTCATTCCTGTCTAAGAAGTTGGTATTGGACTCTTTCATTGTCTACTATATTAAAAGCACGTATATTAGTCAAAATATGGTTTTGGTTTTAAATCAGCATGTAAAATTATAAATTTATAATATATCCTGTAGCACATTTAGAAATTCCCTCTGCCATGTAGAACGTAGTAAGACATCTCCTTATTCAATGTCCTACTATTTTTTCTCCCTCTGGTTGAAATGATAGGGATATTATGACTATTCGCTCTCTTCTTCGAGTATTTTGTTCAATTTATCTTCTGTTGTCTTTAGCTTCTCCTTACAAAACGCTATTAGCTCCGAAGCTCGCTTTACATCCTTCTCCAGCTGATCAATATCCCGCTCAGATTCTTGCATCTTGCTTAATATCAACTCTATTTCGGCTAAAGCCTCTTGATAAGTTAATTCAATTTTCGCCATAGAACTTTTTAGTTATACTATAGAACATAGATGTTTCAGAAACTTTTAAGCCATATAATTTAACGGCTGTAAATCTTTATTCGCGTTCGTTAACGCTTCGTTTTGCAGTAAGGCTTCCTTTAGCCAACATTATCTTTAGCTCATCGTTTTCGGCTACCATGTCGGGATCGGTTAAGCGCTTTCCTCCGTACTGAACGATAGCATATCCCCGGTTAAGTATATGCTGTGGATTGTTAGCTTCCAGTTCCTTTCCTATCAATACAAGTCTATGATCTTCCGCCCTAAGTCTGGCTGAAACGGTATTCCTTAGCTTATTAACAATAACGTATTTTATATATTGAACTTCTTCACTAAATAATGCTTGTAATCTTGATGATATACTGCTTTTTATATTATTCAAATAGGTATATTGTTCATTTATTAAACCATAGGATAAATCTGCAATTTGAACCGACAATTCGTTTAGCTGCTGCTCTTGTTCTACCATTCGATCTACCAGAAAATCGGCGACAGCAGTAGGAGTCTTTAGGGCAATATATGCGACTAAATCGGCAACGCTCTCATCCTTATCGTGCCCGATACCTGTTAAAACAGGTATCGGCAGCTGAGCCAAATGGCTGGCTAACCTATAGCTATCGAAGCATAGCAAATCGGTTTGCGAGCCTCCACCTCTTATAAGTACCAATACATCAAAGCTGTCAATTTGCTCGAAAAGGATATTCAGGGCATCTAGCATCGATTCTTCCGCACCCCGTCCCTGTACATGAGCGGCGAAAAGCGTAGTATGGAATGCGTAGCCATAGAGATTGTTATATAGCTGCTCCATAAAATCCTGATAGCCGGCTGCCGTTTTCGACGAAATAATGGCTATCCGTTGAGGTAAAATGGGCAGCTCCAGCTCTCGGTTCATATCGAATATGCCGTCGTCTTTAAGCTGCCGAATGGTTTTACGGCGCTGTATTTCCAGCTCACCAACTGTAAATGATGGCTCTATATCGGTTATATTGAGGCTAATACCATATATTTCGTGGTACTGTACGGCTACCTTAACTAATACTTTAAGTCCGGGACTAAGCGACTGACCTGTAGCTGTTTCAAAAAATGGTCTTATCATCCTATAGCTGTACGACCAGATGGTCGCTGCCATCTTAGCTTGTATAAAAGAGGATGTTTCGTCTTGCTGCACCAGCTCTAAGTAGCAATGCCCTGACGAATTAACGTTCAGCTCGTTAATTTCGGCAACCACCCAGTAAGAACGAGGAAATTGTGCTTCCAAGCCCTTTTTAATCATAGCCTGTAGCTCGAGCAGACTTATACTACCTGATTCTGACGCTCGACTCATCGGGTTCTGATATTGTACCTTTTTTACTTTCTAAAGAGTTAAGCCATTCGGTTTCCTTTTTCAGCATTTCATCTTCGTTATCAGCGATACCTTTAGTATGGGTAACCGTGCTTTGTTGCTTTCCTTCTTCAGAATATGTAATCCATTTACCCTCGCGTAAGCCATCTTTATAGGCGCCCTCCATCCTTAAAGAGCCATTTGGGTAGTAATGTCTAACTAAGCCATTAGGTGCTCCGTTAGTATATACCATTTCGAAACTAAGCGAGCCGTTCTCAAAATATCTACTGTAAACACCCTGCTGTACACCCATGTTCCAGCTTGATTTTTCTAAAACTTCACCGTTAGCATAATATCTGGTACTTGTTCCGTTTTGCAGCCCGTACTTGTACGATTCGGTAAGAACAACTTCGCCATTACTGCCAAAATATTTCCATATTCCAGATTTTTTCTCCTTCACGTAGCCTCCTTCAGCGGCTTTTTTGCCGTCCTCAAGGAACAGCTCCACAAAGCAGCTATCGGTACCTTCTATATATTGCTGGTTAGCCAAAACCTTACCATTCTGGTGGTAGCGGGTAAGCTTGCCTACCGGTTTATCGTCAACAAAAAAAGCTTCGTATGCCACCTTTCCTCCGGGATAATTTTTTACCCACTTTCCTTGCTTTCTGTTTTGAGCATCTACTTTATTAATATCCTCTGCCTGCATAGCAACAGGTAGTAGCCCGATAAAGCAGCAGAGGGCTATAATGTATTTTATTCTCATTCTTATTTATGATTTCTGAAATATACTTTCATACAAAAGTAGTCAAAAAACATGCCATGACCTACGATAATCTCTATGTGCGTAAAATTCACAAAATAAGATGTTTGAATTAAAGTTTAAAAGATTTCATCAAAAAAACAGATTAACTTGCAGCAAATCCGAAAAGCTGTCGTTATAAGGATGTAACCTGAACCGAAAAATGGAAGTTAACCTAGACGCACTCATAGAAAATTGTAAAAAGCAGGATTCAAAAGCTCGGATGGAGGTTTATCAGCTGTTCTATGGGAGCGTGTATAATACTTGTTTCAGGATACTAAGACGGCAAGATGAGGCGGAAGATGCTATGCAAGACTCGTTTATTAAAGTATTTGAAAAAATAGACACCTATAATAGCAGCGTTTCTTTTAGAGCATGGCTAAAACGAATTGCAATAAATACGGCTATTGATATGTTACGTAAAAAAAAGGTTGTATTTCTGGAGCTGGATGAACGAACATCCGTTGCTGAAGAAGAAGATGTAGATAATTTTCATGATAATATGCTGAAGGTTGAATCGATAAAGAAAAGAATTGAAACGCTGTCTGAAGGGTATAGATTAGTACTAACCTTACATCTTATAGAGGGGTACGATTACGACGAAGTGGCAGAAATACTTAAAATATCGAACTCTACCGTTCGCTCGCAATATATTAGAGGGAAAAAACGATTATTAGAAATACTTACTGTAAAGGGGTAAATACTATGGATAAGCTGAAAGAATACATACAAAACAACCGTAGCCAGTTTGACGACATGGAGCCCGCCAACGGACACACGGAGCGTTTTGCTGCCCGTTTAAGCTCGCAAAAAAAACGCCCGAAGCGCACGTTTAGAATTGTAGCAGCTATATCGGGTATAGCAGCAACTTTCCTGGCAGGCTTAATGCTTTTGCCATTAGGACAGGCAGACAGCAATAGCTGTACGCTATCTCCCGAGTTGGCAGAGGTAAGTGGATACTACTCTGTTCGGTTAGAGCAGGAAATAGATAAAATACAGCATTTAGTTACGTATGCAGATAAGGAAACAAAGAACGAGCTGTTAACAGATATCATGGTAATGAGAGAAGAATCGAGCGAATTTTTACACCAGATATGCGCTTCGCATATGGACGAATCGGACTCTATTCCTATTATAATACATCACTACCAAAGCCAGATTGAGGCGTTACAATCAACAGCCGCCCTTCTGGAAGATAAAATATTGAATGCATAAAAAATAAGAACCTAGGTACTGAAACATATTCTATTAATTATCAATACTAAAACACTATGAAAAAGTTTAATATAATTCTTATTGTTGCTTTACTGCTTCCGGTTGTACTAAGCGCAAAAAAAGTATATGAAGCAGAGAAGGTAGTAAACCACAACTTTCCCGCTTCCGGTAACCATACCTTGGTTATTGACAATAAATATGGCAACATAAACGTGGAAATATGGGATAAAGACGAGGTAAGCGCCACCATTACAATTACAGGTCATAGTTCGCAAAATCAGGAGATGGCAGAAGAGATGGTGAACAGGGTAAAAATTCATGCCAATGCCAGTGGTCGTAATATTACATTTAGGACAGAGTTGACATCGGTAAAATCTAACTCTGGTAATAACGGCAACGATATTAGGTATGAGGTAAAAGTACCCCGCAACATCGCTTTCAACCTTACCAATAAGTATGGCGACATTAATATTGACGAATGCGGAAATACTGCGGTATTTGATGTCAAATATGGCAATTTCGGCTGCGCTAAAATGAAGGGCGACTCCAAGCTGGTACTAGGTTATGGTAACGCAACCGTGCAGGAGGCATCAAATTTTACTGCTGAGATAAAATACTCTAACTTAAACCTCGGCACTGCACAGATGTTAGAGCTAGACAGTAAGTATTCCAATATCAAAGTAGATAAGGTTGGCAATTTGGATGGCGTTGCTTCGGGCTATGATAACTTTAAAATTGGAGAGGTTGACGTAGCTAATATCGACACTAAATACACTCCAATAAGAATAGGTAAAGTAAATCGGCGGCTTGGAATAACAAATAAGTACGGAAGCGTTAAAATTGATGATATTGGCGAAAAGATTAGCACGATAGGATTAGACTTAGGCTACACAGATGTAAAGCTTAACATACCTTCAAGCGTAAGCTACGATTTTAATATTACCAGCAGGTATGGAGATGTATCGCTTACAGGAGTAACCACAAATATTAAGCGTAGAGAAAGAAACAATAATACGCTACAAATAGAAGGAACGGTTGGTAACAATAAGCCGACATTAGTACTAAAGGCTACTAACTCGTACGCAAATATTAGCATAACCTCAAAATAGTATAATAGACATAAACAGCTAAAATCAGATAATATGAAAACAAAAAACCTCATCGTCGCTTTTATATGCTGCCTGCTCGTTGGCTATAGCATTCACTCGTTTGCTATCGAAAAGCAAGACCGTAACGTTACTTCATTTACTAAAGTAAGCGTAAGCGGCGGAATAGACCTATACCTTACACAGGGCAACACCCTCTCCGTTTCTATTGAGACAGAGAAAGATATTCTTGATAAGATTGAAACAAAAGTTGAGAACGGAACGCTGATCATAAAGCTAAAGAAAGGAGAAAAAATTAACTGGAGAAGCTATAAAGGCAAGCTTACGCTAATTGCCCATGTTTCAGCCCCTACAATTGAGCATGTACAAGGCTCCGGCGGTTCCGATATCTATCCTCAAACGCCCATTAATACCAACGGTAACTTTGGTATTACCCTTAGTGGTGGGGCGGATCTAAAGAATGCAACGATAAACGCGAAGAATATAGAAATGAAGCTGTCGGGAGGCAGCGACGCTAAACAGTTTACCGCCAATGCAACAACGTTTATCGCACAAATTAGCGGTGGTTCTGATATTGATAACGCAACGGTTAACGCACCTGATATAAACATACAACAGTCTGGCGGTTCCGATGCTAAGCTGAACGTGAATTGTGAAAGGCTGGACGTCCGCGCTAGCGGTGGTTCTGACCTGACGCTTAGCGGAAAAACAAATACCATTACCGTAAATGCCAGCGGAGCGTCTGATATTAAGGCTAGTAACTTTTCTTACGAAAGTTCTGATATAAATAAATCCGGCAGTGCGGATGTTAAGTTGAGAAAATAAAAACTTAAAATACGACCAAAATGAAAACAAAAGCATTTTTTACATCCTTTTTCCTACTCCTATTTACCTGTACGGCAGCGTTCGCAGTCGTTAAAGAAAATCGAAACGTAGGCTCGTTTACTAAAGTTAGTATAGGTAGTGCATTTAAAGTATATCTCTCGATAGGTTCAACGCAATCGGTAGAGGTTGAGATCGATGATGAGTATATAAATGACGTACAGACTTCTGTTAGCGGTGGCACTTTATATGTTAAGCTGACAGATGGCGGTAGAGGAAATCGTAATATACGTGTTATGAACGTTTATATTACAATGCCTGCCTTAGATGGTATTGTAGCGTCCGGAGCAGCAAAATTTAATATAGAAACCCCCATTAAAAGTTCGGGGACGGTATCTTTTGATCTTAGCGGAGCTTCTGCTGTAAAAGATGTAGAGCTTAGCTGTGCAAAGCTGGATATTGAGCAATCCGGAGCGAGTAAGTGTAGCATTAAACTTACGGCAAAAGAAGTAAATATAGATATTAGCGGTGCTGCAAATCTTAATTTGAGCGGAAAAGTAGATGATTTGAATGTTGAAGGTAGCGGTGCTGCAAAAGTTGATGTACGCAATTTAAAGTATAGCAAATCCGATGTAGATATGTCGGCGGCAGCAAGCCTGAAAAAGTAGCGCGTTGACAGGCTTTTTTATAATTTTGGTAAAGGCGGAGCGACTGGCTTCGCCTTTGTTTTATTAGAATTTGTACTTTTTAGTTGTATTTAGTATTCGTTATAGCTTTAGTAAAATATATTTCTTCATTTTTGACAACATAATTTTAACCAAATCAGCTAATAGAATTATGAAAGGAAAGCTTATCTCTATTCTAGTGGTGTTATTATCAACACAAGTAATGTCATTTGCTCAACCGCAGCTTTTTACGGTAGAAAAGGCGGCTGAGTATTTTAAAGAAGTTAAAGCTATATGCGATAGGGATAACGGAAAGCTCTGGGGTATGAGTATGTGGGTACCCACACTTTTTATTGATTATGGAACTCGCCATCTTGTCGCTAACGAGCAAGATATTAATGATGCTTTTGTTCGTAAAGGCGACGTATATACCGGAAAATTCCCCGAAGATAAAATCATAGCCAACTCAACAACTAACCTTAAGGGCAAAAGCTGGGTAATGGTAATAGCCCCGCTGCCCCACGATTCGTACATACGTAACCAGCTGGTTATACATGAAATGTTTCATTATATACAAGATAAGCTAGGGCTAACGCCAGCTGGGAGGTACGACAATAACCATATGGATGAAATGGAAGCCAGAATCTATTTGAAGCTGGAATGGTCTGCGCTAAACAAGGTAATAGTTGCCGGTAACGACAGCGATAAGAAAAATGCACTAACCGATGCCCTTATATTCCGCGCTTATCGCAGACAGCTGTATCCCAATGCAGAGCTATCTGAAAATAGATTCGAAATGCACGAAGGGCTTCCGGATTATACCGGTCATAAGCTTTGTACCAGCTCAAAAGAAGAGCTTAAAGAAAAATTATTACAATCGGCAGAATATGCGTGGTATAAAGAGTCGTACGTAAGATCGTTCGGTTACTATTCCGGTTTCGCATACGCCTACTTTTTGGATGGTAGTGACTGGCAACAACATCTTACATCCGACACCGATCTGGCAAAGTTGGTACAAAATCACTACAATCTTACGTTACCTCAAGATATAGAAAAAGCGCAGGAAGAACGTAGAGGCTTATATAGTTATCAGGAAATATATGATAGCGAGTTGGCTTTTAAGCAAAAGAAAGATGAGCTGTATGCCATTAATAAACAAAAGTTTGAGGATGGCGCCACGCTTATATTAAGCTTGCAAGCACCTAATGTTGGCTTCGATCCTAATAATTTACAAGCGTTTGGAGATAAAGGCGCTGTTTACCCTAATATGATGCTTGTTGACGTATGGGGTAGTTTAATGGTACAAGAAGGAGGCTGCCTTCTTGCTGGCGATTGGGAAACAGCCACTGTATCTGCAAAAAATATAAAAATTAATGGAGATGAAGTAAAAGGAGAAGGCTGGGAGCTTAAACTAAACGATGGCTATACGATTGTTGAAGATGGCAGTGGCTATAAAATGGTGCTGAAGAAGTAGCCAAAAATCTGCCTGTAAAGAATAATCGCACCTATAAATTTACGTTCTTTGTATTCCTATTACAACGTAATTTATAATGGCAGGTAGCTCAAATGACATAACGATAAATTATATGCCTTGCTTGCAAAAATTAGCAGGGCATACGGTTATTATAGCAGACGGCAAGTTTCCTGAGAACAGGCAGGTTATTAATGCGCTAAGATCGGCAAATACGATTGTCTGTTGCGACGGTGCCGCTGATAGGTTAGTCAATTTTGGGCTGTTGCCTACTTATATTGCCGGAGATTTAGACAGCATATCTTCCGAACTGAAAGCACGCTTTACAGACAGGCTTTACTACTCACCCGATCAAGAATCTAATGATCTGACAAAAGCAGTTGAGCTATGTAGAGAAAAAGGGTTGAATGATTTATATATTATTGGGGCAACGGGTTTACGCGAAGATCATACGCTAGCTAATATTTCGTTGCTTACCGATTACGCGGAGCATGTAAAAGTAGCCATGCTTACGGATTATGGTGTGTTCTCTCCAATCTTAGCTACTAGCGATTTCGAAAGTAGAAAGGGGCAACAAGTCTCTATTTTTTCTCTTACGCCAAGTAGTCCGATTGTTTTACATGGGCTGAAATATCCGGTAAATAACCGTCCTTTTACATCATGGTGGCAAGGTTCGCTGAACGAGTCGTTAGGAGATATGTTTAGAATAGAATTTACCGAAGGAAAGCTTGTGGTATTTCGGCAATACTAATCGTAGATATCTGTTATTACTACCGATAAGGAAGACGAAAGATAAACGGTAAACACCCCTAACGCGCCATTGCTAATATTCCCTTTAACATTAGCCGGAGGTCCGCTAAACAAGGGATTGCCGCCTCCGACTTCTTTCATCGCGCTGTATAAGAAGTTGAAATAGTCTTTGGTAATACCGCTAAAATTTACCCTAATAACGTCTCCAATTTGTATTTTTTCTTCGGTAAAAGGATGCTCAAAAACCACCTTGATAAGCTTATGCGACATATACTCTCCCTGCCCGTAACGATTGTCGAATATTTCGTACGCATCAAAGGCGATATCCGGCACATTGTTTACATATACACGGCATAAATAGCTATTCGGATGGTTAACATCCTGAAAATTTATTTGAACAAACCACAGTAAATCGTCGAACATACGCGTAACCTGAACGGTAACAGAATCAAGTTCGGGAGTTCGCGCCACCTTTGAGGCGGCATGATATTCTTCTTTTATACCATTCCCTGCAAAATCTGCACGTACGGTTAGCTTATACTCTGAGTCCTGCTTAATAGAAATTTCCGACATTGGTATATATAATCCTTTATCTATGAAAGACTCGTGCAAAACATAGCTGTTAATACCATCTGATACGATAACCTCTGCATCTGATATGGTTTTTCCTTTGCCGTCTATGTATGCAGAAGTAGTGCTTAACCTAATCCACTGTTCTTCGTTACTAATAATACCTGTAATAACGGGTAGAGGCTCCATCACCTCTAAATCCAGGTCTATCCTTTCCGTACACGACTGTATCAGAATATATGGCAACAATAGGTATAGTATCTTCTTTAGCATAAGCGAATAGATGATGGTTTAAAGCTTAAATTACACACCCCAACTTTAAACCTTAAATTTCAGAGTCATTTCTCTGGGAGTTTTTCTTTTAAATATTGACCTGTGTACGATTCTTTACATTTAGCCAGTTCTTCCGGCGTACCCTCAAAAATCAAGCTTCCACCTTTTTCTCCACCTTCAGGACCAATATCTATAACCCAGTCGGCAGACTTTATTACGTCCATATTGTGCTCTACCAATACAACAGAATTCCCTCTATCTACCAAGGCGTTTAGAGCCGCCATCAGCTTACGGATATCGTGAAAGTGAAGTCCCGTCGTAGGTTCGTCGAATATAAATAATGTATGCTGATCGGTATTTTCTTTGGATAGGAAGTAGGCAAGCTTTACGCGTTGGCTCTCTCCGCCCGATAGCGTACTCGATGCCTGTCCCAGTTTAACATAGTCTAACCCCACATCTTGCAAAGGTTGTAGGCGTTCTGCTATTTTCTTTGTCAGCGATTCTTTTTTAGTGCCAAAAAACTCTATTGCCTCGGCAACACTTAGGTCTAGAACATCGCTAATATTGAGATCTTTGTATTTTACGTCGAGTATGTCTTGCTTGAAACGCTTACCGCCACACGATTCGCACACTAACGTAACATCCGACATAAACTGCATTTCCATCTTAATAAAACCGTCGCCCTGGCATTCTTCGCAACGCCCTCCGTCTATGTTGAATGAGAAGTACGAGGGTGTATAGCCGTTTTGCTTGGCGTAGGGTTGTTCTGAAAAAAGCTTACGTATTTCGTCGTACGCCTTAATATAGGTTACCGGATTAGAGCGAGATGATCGACCTATTGGATTTTGATCGACCATTTCAATTCCCTTAAGCAGTTTTATATCACCCTTAATATCGTCAAATTTACCTGCTTTTTCGCCATATTGATTGATTAGCCGGTTGAGCGCAGGAAACAGAATAGACTTTACAAGCGACGACTTACCTGAACCGCTAACACCTGTAACGGCAACAATACCATTCAACGGAATTTTTACATCAATGCCTTTCAGGTTGTTTTCCCTTGCGCCCCGTATCTCAACATATCGATTTAGCTTACGTCGTTGCTTGGGAACCGCTATAAACTCCTCTCCTGATAAATATTGAAGCGTGAGGGATACTTTCTCTTCCTCATTTTTCTTTTTCTCGGATTTTTTCCTTGTATCAGCGTTTATTTTTGGTATGTTTTCAGGTACAACTCCATGAAATACAACCTCTCCACCAAATCGTCCGGCTAAAGGACCGATATCAACAATTTCATCGGCAGCGCGTATTATTTCTTCTTCGTGCTCAACTAGCAGAACGGTATTCCCTAAGTCGCGCAGCTGTTTAAGTACTTTTATCAGCTGGTTGGTATCTCGTGGATGCAGACCGATACTCGGTTCGTCCAGAATGTAAAGCGAACCCACTAAGCTACTTCCTAAAGACGTTGCCAGATTTATTCGCTGGCTTTCTCCTCCCGATAAAGTTGACGAAAGACGGTTTAGCGTGAGATAGCTCAAGCCAACGTCCAGTAAAAATTGTAACCGATTCTTTACCTCAACTAATGCGCGCCCTGCTATACGGGTATCATGTTTATCCAGCTGCAGCTCGTTAAAAAATTGCGGCAGCTTATCTATTGGTAGCAGCATTAAATCGCTAATGCTTTGCCTGTTAATCTTTACATATCCGGCTTCTTTGCGTAGGCGGCTGCCCTTACATTCCGGACAAATTGTTTTGCCGGTATAGCGTGATATAAGCACTCTATACTGTATTTTATACTTCTCCTTCTCGAGCATGCGGAAAAACTCATGAATGCCCGTAAAATAGCGGTTCCCATTCCATAGTAGCTCCCGTTCATTATCGCTTAGCTGAGAATAGGGACGATGAATAGGAAAGTCGAACTTATCTGCAACAGCAATTAGCTTATTTTTAAAAGCGCTCATCGTATCGCCCTTCCAGCATGCAATGGCATTATTATAGACCGAAAGGCTTCGGTCGGGTACTACCAAATCTTCGTCGATACCGATGATTTTTCCATAACCATCGCATACAGGGCATGCACCTAGCGGGTTATTAAAGCTAAACAGATGTTCCGTAGGCTCTTCAAACATAATCCCGTCCATTTCGTAACGGGTAGAGAATTCGAAACGTGTTTGTTTTGTACCTTTTAGCGGATCGAAAAGGGATATAATACATTCTTCGTCGCCTTCGTTAAATGCCGTCTGAACGGAATCGGCAAAGCGGGCTTGCGATTCGCCATCGGCAGCAGCACTTATTCTGTCAATAACCAGAAATACCTCCGACTTCTTCAGCTTATCCAGCTTGGGTAGGGCATTAGCTATCTGCTCCAGCTCTCTGTTCACTTCTATACGCGAAAAACCTTGCTCTACAAGTGTTGTAAGACGTGCTGCGAGATTCTCTTTTGCCGATAAATGGAGAGGGGCAAGTATTAACATCCGTTCTCCTTCGGGGCGCGAAACAATAAAATCGACAACATCGGTTACCGAATGTATCTTAACTTCTTTACCCGAAACAGGCGAAAAGGTCTTACCTATACGTGCGTACAGCAGCTTAAGGTAGTCGTATATTTCGGTTGATGTACCTACTGTTGACCGGGGGTTACGGGTATTTACCTTTTGCTCAATGGCAATTGCGGGGGGGATGCCTTCGATAAAATCTACCTCGGGCTTACTGATACGCCCTAAAAACTGACGGGCATACGACGAAAGGCTCTCTACATAGCGCCGTTGCCCTTCGGCAAAAATGGTATCGAATGCAAGGGTAGATTTACCCGAACCCGAAAGCCCTGTGATAACAACCAGCTTACCTCTGGGTATCTCAAGATTAATATTCTTAAGATTGTGTACTCTTGCACCTTTTATGCTGATATATTTACTATCTGACATTTGATTTTATTCCAAAACTATAAAAGTAACGAAAACAACAGAAAGTTGAAAACTTGGAGCCGGATGTATATTAACAGATAAGTAAAACGCATCGTCGTTTATCCCTTCGGTCGAAATGACGGAATATTAATAGCCGACAATTAGTAGCTATCAGCTACCCATTTTGGTTTCTGTTAGCTTAAGAATTTCGGCTTCCAATGCGCATGCTTTTTTAACAAGCTCGTTGGCATCGGTTATGGCTTTAGCTACGTAGTCTTTATCATCAAGGCTGGCAGCATTAATCTTAACGTTAAGTCCTGCACCTATAACACCAGAACGTGCTGCTAAAGCACCAACAGCAGCATCGGTAACAGAGTTCGGATTCCCAATTTCGACCATAGCCTTCATTACCTGCATCGATTCGTAGCACAGGCTCATTACTTTAAACGGAACTTCTATGGCGTACTTTGTAGCTTCCTGAATGGCTTGCTTACGCGCCTGCTTTTCGGCATTGGTAGATTTGGGCAGGCTAAAGGCATCCATAATACGATTAAAGGCGTTAGTATCTTCATCAACCATACGAACCAGCGCATCCTGATAGTATTTGCCTTTTTCTGCCCACGCGGAAAATTCTTCCCAACGGTCGTCCCAGCCCGGCTTATGTGCCGATAGGTTTGCTACCATTGTTCCCAAAGCAGCACCCATAGCGCCCATGTATGCCGATATAGAACCGCCTCCGGGTGCTGGAGATTCCGACGCTGTTTCGTTGGCAAAGGTCTTAAGGTCCATCTTTATCAGACGTTCTTTGCTTTCGTCTTCCAGCAAATATTCTATGATTTTCTTCTTAGGATCGAATGGCGTCAACTCGTCCAAGCCCATAGTCTTTACCGCTATCTTAATTATTTCAGCATCGGATATACCTGTTGAACGCTGCTGCTTTTTCAGAAAGTATTTACCGGCATCCAGAATTGCTTGCAGTGGCATTATACCCACCAGCTCGGAGCCTGTAACGCGTAGCCCTCTTGCTTCGGCACGCTCGCATGCCTTATCAAACGCAATGTGCATAGGCGTTACGGTAATATCGGTAAGATTCATTGAAATTTGTGCAATACCGTATTCTTCGATATACCAACCGATAGCTTTTACCGATTTAAGTAGCCCCGGTTCCCAAATCTCGTTACCGTTAGCATTTACGGCTTTTTTACCTGTAATAGGATTACCCTCGCGCTTAGGGCGACCTCTCTCTCTCAGGTCGAACGCAACAGCATTAGCCCTTCGAGTTGAAGTGGTATTAAGGTTGATGTTGTATGCGATTAAGAAGTTGCGTGCGCCAACTGCTGTAGCACCTGTACGAGCAACACGTTCGTTAAACTCGGCAGGACCTGCGTCGGGTTTCCATGCCGGATCCGACAGCTTCTTTTTCAGCCTTTCGTATTCGCCGGAGCGACATTCTGCAAGGTTACGGCGTTTAGGTTCGCTTGCCGCATTTTCGTAGCAGTAAACAGGGATACCAAGTTCGTTACCAATACGTTTTGCCAACTTATGCGCAAGCTCGGCTGTTTCTTCCATTGTGATATTAGAAACGGGAATAAGTGGGCAAACGTCTGTTGCGCCAAAACGTGGATGTTCGCCATGATGCTTGCTCATATCAATTATTTCGCCAGCTTTTTTTACGGCTTGGAAAGCCGCTTCGCAAACTTCGTCAGGAGAACCAACGAAGGTAACAACAGTACGGTTTGTAGCCTTTCCGGGATCGACATCCAGCAGTTTAACACCTTCAACCGACTCGATTACATCGGTAATTTGTTTTATGATAGACATGTCGCGTCCTTCGCTAAAGTTAGGAACGCATTCTATAAGCTTTTTCATTACTTATTTTACATCATTATAATTATACATTACTCTATTACTCCACCGTACTTATGTTCGATCTTTGTCGGATCTACCTTGTGCATATCGCTTTTAAAGGCTGACATGCCGCCTTCTTTAGGCACAATAATAGCATAAGACCACCATACTGTTACAGCCTTATTTAAATCGGTATGGCGGTAGTATCTATCTTTGCCTTTTATCGCATTATCATCATACTTTTTACCAAACGAATAGGGGTCGTAAACCTCGTAAAATACGTTGTTGTCAACTTTTTTATAACCTTTCACTACAATAAAATGCCCCCATTCCGCAGAGTTCGTAGCATAAAATTTATCCACATGATAGTTGGCTTGCTGCTCGTTTCTTATGTAGAACATATCCAAGCAGAGTATCATAATATTACCGGCGTCGAGATATTGGTTAAGGTCGCTAACGTTGCTCAATGCTACAGTGTAGTTGCTTATCTGGTGGTTATTCAGATATTGAATAAGATCGCTCGTATAACACCAGCCCCCTTGCGGACGAAGCGCATGACGAGCATCTTCTGTTGTTTTCGAAAAAGATTCGTCAACCCATTTTATTGCCATTGTTACAGAAGCCGGACCACAGTTAAGACCCGAATA
Source organism: Prevotellaceae bacterium (assembly GCA_031258195.1). Classification (GTDB taxonomy): domain Bacteria; phylum Bacteroidota; class Bacteroidia; order Bacteroidales; family UBA932; genus JAIRNF01. The sequence continues at coordinate 1,077 of JAIRNF010000044.1, read as the reverse complement.
AGTTCCGGTATAGCCTTGATCTATATACCAATCGTAAGAAACGTTGTTGCTTTTTTCTGCTTGCAGCTCTTTACCTATACCAAATTTTCTTACTTCCGTAAGCTTTGGCAGGGTAACATTCTTCTCTACAGCTTTTGTGAAGCTGCCCTTTGCTACTGAGAACTTAATGGTAACCTCTTCAGGCTCGTTAATGTCGGGATATACAACATATGCTTTTGGCGAATTAGCGTTGGTAATACTGATAAGCGAAGATGTTGTGCTCCAGCTAACAGCCAAATTCCCTGAAATGTCTGCCAGCTGATTGGGGTCAAAGGTTAGCTGTAGTGTAGCTATGGCATCTTCTACCTGATAATCGATTTCAGAAATCTCACCTGGCGGGGGAGGATCATCATCTTTAGAGCAAGATGATAAAAAAACAACGCTGCATAGCAGGATGAGCAGCACTCTCCAGCTATTGGATGTATATGTTTTCATGTCGTATATGTTTGTTGAAAGTGGCTTGAGCTACTTTACGGCGATGGTTTCAATCTCAACTAACGCACCCGTAGGCAGCTTGGCAACTTGGTATGCAACACGTGCAGGGGCAGCTGTTTTGTAGTACGATCCGTAAACCTCGTTCATAGCAACAAAATCGTCTATACTTTGAAGCAGTACGGTTGATTTTACAACGTTATCAAATGTATATCCTGCTGTCTCAAGAATTGCGCCGATATTCTTTAAAACCTGCTCGGTTTGCTCTTTTACTCCACCCTCTACAAATGAACCTGTTTGAGGGTTGATAGGAAGTTGACCGGAAATATATAGCGTTCCGTTTGCTTCTACCGCCTGGCTGTATGGACCAATAACTTTCGGTGCTTTTTCTGTGTTTATTATCTTTTTCATTATTATGATTTTTGAGATATTTGTTTTACAAAAGTAGAAAACTAACGCCAAAAGAAAAATAAAGCGTTAAAGTATTAGGTTCAAGATTAGTTAAGTGGTAATTTTCTAAGCTCGTCGAGTAAAATCGGGTAACTATTTCGGTTTCGATAGTCGTACCCGAACTCGCGCTCTTTAACGCGTAGCCGGAAAGCGCGC
>JAIRNF010000037.1 GCA_031258195.1 Prevotellaceae bacterium | reverse complement strand
GCGCGCTTTCCGGCTACGCGTTAAAGAGCGCGAGTTCGGGTACGACTATCGAAACCGAAATAGTTACCCGATTTTACTCGACGAGCTTAGAAAATTACCACTTAACTAATCTTGAACCTTTTGATTAAACGGAGATTTTTTAGCCAGTGGAAAAGACAGCAAGCAATTTTGCTGTCTTTTTTATTTTCATCATGCCAAACGGCTCTCCGTCACGTCGAACGTAGTGAGACAGCTTCTGAAAAGAATTACAAGATGTACAATAGCTATCACGGTATGCGCGACATGAGTGCTAGAGAAAGAAACCGCATACCGCAATACCAAGAATATAGGTAACCATTAGGTATTTAGTATCAAAAAAACATGTATTTTTGGGTAACCTATCAATAAATAAAGCGTTGCATATGAAAACATCTCCCGCTATGCTACTCGTTGCTACCCTGCTGTTTATAGCTGCCTGTGGCGACCATCACTTTATCTCCGACCGTGAATTTGCCCAGCAAGTTGAGGCAGATTTCGAGCAAAAGAAGCTGCTAATGCCCTACGGCTACCTCTTCTCTATCTTTAACAATGAAACTCTTACCGTTGACGAGCGAGAAGCATTGATGTTCCTATATGCCTACATGCCTTTAGGCGACGTTACCGACTATTCGGGAGAATTTTATCTCGAAAACGTACGTCAATCGTTTATCACTATGAAAGAAATGCCTTGGGGCGAAAGCGTTTCCGAAGAACTATTCCGATACTTTGTCTTACCCGTTAGAGTGAACAACGAATATCTGGATAACTCGCGCATAATATTCTATTCTGAGTTGAAAGACAGGGTTGTAGGTATGAGTATGACTGATGCGCTGCTTGAAGTAAACCACTGGTGCCACGAAAAAGTAACCTATACTCCATCCGACTCTCGTACGCTCTCGCCATTGGCAACCGTCCGTAATGCGTTAGGGCGTTGTGGCGAAGAATCGGTATTTCTAGTTGCAGCGCTACGCTCTGTGGGCATTCCAGCTCGCCAGATATACACCCCCCGCTGGGCGCATACCGACAGCAACCATGCGTGGGTAGAGGCTTGGGTAGATGGTAAGTGGGTATTTTTGGGTGCCTGCGAGCCTGAACCTGTTGTTAACTTAGGATGGTTTAACGCCCCTGCCAGCAGAGGTATGCTGATGTCGGCACGTGTGTTCGGACGATATACCGGGCCCGAAGAAGTTATTATAGAAACACCCAACCAAACCGAAATTAACGTAACGCACAACTATGCGTCTGTTACCACTACAATCGTTCGTATTATTGATGCTAACGGTAACCCGGTTACCGATGCAGATGTTGAATTTAAGATTTACAACTATTCGGAGTTTTATACCATTGTAAGCAAAAAAACCGATGCTAACGGCTCAACATCGCTTACAACCGGCAAAGGTGATTTGCTGGTTTGGGCAGCTAAAGATGGTATATTTGGCTTTGGTAAGCCGCAGGAAGCCCACGAAAGTTCAATAGAAATACCGTTGAAATGGGATTTGGATAATATGGATAAAAGCCTTATACCTGTGAATATTGATATTATACCCCCCATTGAAAACGTTAACCTGCCTGAAGTTACCGAAGAGCAAAGAGCAGAAAATAACAGGCGAATGGAACACGAAGATTCTATCCGTAACGCTTACGTAAGCTCTTTCCCCGATTCTGCCATATTGGTAGGATTTGCACAAGGATTGAACCTTGATGAAAACCGTACAAGAGCAATAATTACCAATTCGCGCGGCAACTATCAGCAAGTAATGGAATTTCTATCAAACGCTATCGACAACGAAAACGCCCTCCGGTTACTCGAAGTGGTAAGTACAAAAGACCTTTGCGATACGCCTGCTCCCGTATTTATCGACGCATTAAATAGCACACCCCAAAAAGAAAACCTGGCAGAAGCGAATCAACCATACTGGGATAAGTACTTGCTTAATCCACGCGTAAAAAACGAGCTGCTTACCCCCTATAAAAGCTACTTACAGCAAAACATTCCCGAGTCGCTTGCCGTAAACATCCGCCAGAACCCAGCATTGTGGGTGGCGTGGTGTAAAGAAAATATAGCCATACATAACGATCAAAATACACAACGAATCCCCATGTCGCCTATCGGAGTATGGAAGGCAAAGGTCGCAGATAGAAATTCGCGCGATATCTTCTTTGTTGCTACACTCCGCAGCCTTGGCATTCCTGCACGTCTTAACGAAATTAACGGACAGCCTCAGTATATCGAAAACGGCAGTTGGATTGATGCCGATTTTACAACAGGTACAGAAGTAAATATCCCTAAAGGGCTGCTTACCTTGAAGTATAACGAGCTGAGTTGGTTGCCAAACCCTGCATATGGCTCTCATTTTACCATATCTAAAATAGCGGATGGCAGGCTACAGCTCCTCTCATTTCCTAGCGGAGCCGAAGCATGGAAGCAGGTCTTCAGCCGGCCTATTACGCTCGATACCGGACACTACCTGCTAACAACCGGTAGCCGTATGGCAGATGGTAGCGTTTTAAGCAAGCTAACATTCTTTGATATTGATAAGGAAATAGCTACCCCTGTTGATTTAGCAATGCGCCAAAGTACAAATAAGGTACAGGTTATCGGTAGCTTCGATTCTGAGAGCCGCTACCTGTCGGTTGGAGAGATAGAAGAAAAAAGTATTTTACAAACAACCGGTAGAGGTTACTTTGTGGTAGCCATACTAGGAGCCGGCGGAGAGCCTACCAACCACGCCTTAAAAGATATTTCGTTGCTTAAAGACGATTTCGAGAAATGGGGGCGTAAGCTGGTACTGCTATTCCCTGACGAATCGCATTATAAACGTTACCGTCCCGAAGAGTTTCCTAATCTTCCATCTACCGTCCAATACGGTATCGATGTTGAAGGGAGGATCGAAAAGGCATTACGAAAGGATTTAGAACTGGGCGACCATGCCTCACGCCCCATATTTATTATTGGCGATACGTTTAACAGGGTAGTCTTTGTATCTAAGGGCTATACCGTAGGCTTAGGCGATCAGTTAATGAAAGTAATTCATAACCTTTAGACGATAGAACAAAGATTTAAAGATTAAAGAACAAAGACCGATATATATTATAAAGAATTTTTATGTCATATATTTTCTGTTATGTCGAACGTAGTGAGACATCTGCTCTTTCAGCGTACTACTGTTGTTCAACAGATGTCTCACTACGTTCGACATAATGGAAGCTGTTCGGAATAACAGGCTACGATTGTAGAGCCTTTATCACTTTCTTTACTTTTTCGGGTGTAGATTGGTATATCGAATACTCGTCTATAGAATCGTCGCCTCCCATAGATGCCCTGCTTTTTCTATACTCCATAGCACTTGCCATCTTTTCTCTTGCAGAGAAGTGAAACTCTACGGCTTTTGTCTCTTTAGCTATTTTTGCTATGTTATGCTCGTTAACCCCGCAACCAGGCATTATAACTATACGGCTACCAGCCTGCGCTACCAGCTCTGTAAGCAGCGGTATTCCCTTTTCCGCGCTAACTTCCTGACCTGATGTTAGTATTCTGTTACATCCAGCATCAATAATGGTTTCTAATGCCTCCTTCGGATTGCGGCACATATCAAAGGCTCGGTGGAAAGTGGTAGATAATCCGTACGATGCGTCCACCAACTCTTTAAGAAAAGAAGAATCAACGTTACCCTGCCTGTCTAAACACCCGAATACCAACCCGTCTGCACCTATTAATCGAGCAATTTCTATATCTTTCAGCATAATTTTCCGTTCGAGCGGAGTATAAAAAAAGTCTCCCCCGCGTGGACGTATAATTACATGCAACTTAATATCTATTGATTGCCTTGCCAGCATTATTTCGCTATACGATGGCGTAGTTCCCCCCTCGGGCATTGAGGCACAAAGCTCTACACGCTGCGCTCCGCCTTGTTGCGCTGCAATAGCACTCTGTACTGAATTGACACATATCTCGAATGTATAAAGCGGTTGCATATTTTAGCTATTCAAAATTATCGCCATTATTTCATAAAAATAGAATAAGGGCTTAACTATACAAATTTAATTTCTTTTATGTATATTTATCCTCAACCGATACTAAAATATCATGAAAAAGACATTGCTACCTATATTTTTTACTATTTCAACACTTTTTAGCCCGTTATATGCGCAGTATAGCTACCAGCCGACAGAGGAGAACTTAAAGGCTCGGCAGGAGTTTCAGGATAATAAGTTCGGAATTTTTATCCACTGGGGAATATACAGCATGATGGGCGATGGCGAGTGGATTCTACATAACAAAAACCTTAACCATAAGGAGTACGAAACGCTGGCTTCGGCGTTCTATCCCTCTAAGTTTAACGCTGCTGAGTGGGTTAGTTATGTAAAGGCGGCAGGCGCAAAATATATCTGCATTACCTCTCGCCACCATGACGGATTTTCGCTTTTTCATAGTAAGTATTCGCCATATAATGCGGTAGATGCTACGCCTTTCGGTCGTGACATTTTAAAAGAGCTGGCAGACGAATGCCATAAGCAGGGTATTAAGTTACACTTCTACTACTCGCATCTCGACTGGGGTAGAGATGATTATACTCCGTTAGGCAGAACAGGAAGAGGAACCGGACGTACTACGCAAGGGGAATGGAAAACTTACTACGAGTTTATGAATAACCAACTAATCGAGCTGCTTACCAACTACGGCAGCATTGGTGCTATCTGGTTTGACGGTGTATGGGATCAGGATGCCAGCCCGAACTTCGATTGGGGGTTAGAAGAGCAGTACAAGCTGATACATAGCCTGCAGCCCTCATGTCTTGTAGCAAATAACCACCATGTAGTACCATTTCCAGGAGAAGATATACAGATATTCGAACGCGATTTACCCGGCGAAAATAAGGCGGGCTTATCGGGGCAGGAAGTCAGCCGCCTACCGTTAGAAACCTGCGAAACGATGAACAGGACTTGGGGATACCGCATGCACGATACCGCCTATAAATCAACAAAGACGTTAATACATTACCTTGTAAAAGCGGCAGGAAAAAATGCCAACTTGCTGCTAAACGTTGGTCCCAGACCAAATGGAGAATTTCCCGACAAGGCAGTGGAACAGCTAAAGGAAATGGGGGAATGGCTAAATGAGTATGGAGAAACTATTTATGGTACACGTGCAGAGTTGGGACCACCTCGCGATTGGGGTGTTTGCACCCATAAAAGCAATAAACTATATGTGCATATTTTACAGCTAAATGACAAGGGATTATTCATTCCGCTTACCGAAAAGAAGGTAAAAAAAGTTGTTTATTTCATAGGTAAACAACACGTAAAGTACCGTCAGGATGAAAATGGTATCTGGATAACGCTTAACCAGTTACCGACAGAGATTGATTGTGTGCTTGAGCTTGATATTTAATAGCGTAACATACGTATCATGGAAAAGAGGTAACGTCATTTCGACCATAGGAAGAAATCTCCTATAAAACAGCAACAGGTAAGCAAGGAGATATCTTATTCCTCTCGTAATGACAATCCTTCTTCATGTCGAATGTATTGAGAACCGTATGACAAGAGAAGCTTAAAGAAATTGACTACTCTAGCGTTTTAGATATCTTATCGATATTTAAGCTGCGAGCCATAGCGTTGAAGATATCGGAGTAAACCCCATTAATGCTATAGAGTTCTTCGTGTGTACCCCATTCTACCATGCGACCGTCTTTCATTACATAAATCCTGTCGGCATCTATTATTTGCGAAATGCTATGAGAGATTATCACGACCGTTCTATTTTGCTTAATGGTATCCAAGCTATTTTTAATCTGTTCGGTCGATACGGCATCAAGGATTGCAGTAGGTTCATCCAGAAAAATTACAGGTGGATTTTTGAGGAACATGCGCGCTATTGCAATTTTTTGCTGCTGCCCTCCAGAAAGCGATAATGCCAACGTTTGATACTGCTGAGGCATAGCCATTATTTGCTCATGGATAAACGACTTCTTAGCAACTCTAACAACTGCATCAAACGTTGCTTCAGGGTTACCATAGCGAATATTTTCCTCTACCGTTCCGTTAAAAATATGATTTTGCTGAAGTACTAAACCTATATGCTCCCTTAGATATTTTGTGTTATAATCTTTAAGCGGAATACCATCGAGAACTATATTACCCGTATCGGGATGGAAAAACTTATCAAGAAGGTTTATAAGCGTACTTTTACCGGCGCCGGATAGTCCGACTAAAGCTGTTATTTTATTCGGTTGGATATCCATGCTGACATTATGAAGTGTTCTGAACTCATTATCTGGATATGTAAAGCTTACGTCTCTAAGCTTAAAATTTCCTTTAACTACCGCTGGTTTGATATATCCCAAGTCTTCAATCTGGCTATCAGCATTAAGGATGTCAAAAAACTCTCGGAATAAATCAGCGCATCGTTCATCTGATCGTAAATACGGTGTAGCTGACGAATAGGTGCAGACACGTTATTAAATAAAAGAATACGGAACATTATTGCACCAATCGTCATTTCTCCTTTAAACACAAAGTAAGAGGTTAAAATAATTATTATTACGATCCCTATTTGCTCTATAAAGCTTTTTACCCCATCAAAAAGAAAGCTGGTTTTACGAATCTTCATTTGCACACCGATAAGATTATTCTGAAGATTCATCTGTTTTTTTTCTTCCGTTTCCTCTCTGATAAAGGACTTAATGACTTTTATTGATTCCAGAATACTTAGAATTCCCTGACTTTTGCTTTCTCTCAGATATTTTATCTTCCTCCTCGAACCGCTCATTTTTTTGTCTGCATCCTACTGACATAGTAGTATATAGGAATAATACATAACCCTGCCCTACATAAAAGTTTGCGCTAAACATCATAAAAAGCGCAACAATAGAGTTGGCAAATAGTGGAAGAATATCTATAAAGAAGTTTTGCACCAATCGGGTCAGGCTTTCAACTCCCCTGTCTATCCGAGTCTGAAGCTTTATGGGCTGATTGTTGTATGAGCTGTAAAACGCCAGCTTATAGGTCAATATTTTTTCGATTACTTTTTGAGCCAAATCACGAGAGATAAAAATCCTTAGCTTTTCGCCGTAGTACTTTTGTCCGAATTGTATGAAGGAGTTGATTATTTCTTTACCTATAAGAATTATGGTAATCATTGTCAGTATCCATAAGCCTAAGCTCCTTGTTCTCTTCAACTAAGCCGTTTACCTCATCAACCGTGTACCGTAATACCCACGCGTTAACTTGTGCGGTTAACGAACCTATAAATGTTAGCAGCAAAGTACCTACAACCAACAGCTTATATTGCTTTACATAAGGTAACAGATTTGTAAATAATCGAGAAAGTGTCATAAATAGTAGAATATACTAAACAAACAGCCAACCTCTATACTTGTTTACACTGCTATAAAATGTAGCCCATCTTACGGGGATAACATATTGAAAATAAACACATAGCGTTTAAAACACCCTTTTGTGAAATTATTAACGATTAAAGATACAACTCCCAGGCTTAATTATCGTCTTATATATAGATTTTAGTTGGTGGATATAAAAGCCTAGGTATAGCGAGTTCCTATCTTGGGCTTTTATTTGTTTTTCATTTACACTTTACAAAAATATTTGTACTTGATATATTTTTTTATACTTTTGCAACCGCAAAACGTTGATTTTGCTAATTGACCTATGGTGTAATGGCAGCACTACTGATTTTGGTTCAGTCAGTCTAGGTTCGAATCCTGGTAGGTCAACGTAAAAACCTCACAAATTTGTGAGGTTTTTTGTTTGATATACATTACTGTTTTTAGTAGCTTTAATCTGTGGCTCTAATAATATTTACAACTCTGGTTGCCGTAGAATCGTTGGCAATGCTGGTAACCTCTCCTTTACAGTTTGTAAAATAAATAAAGTTATAGCCATCAAAAAAACGATAAACCTTTACATCCGTCATGCTCAAACAGATAGTCAACCTTATAATCACTGTTGTTATCTGCATCTACCCGAGCAACAGGGCGTTGTGCTACGCAACAAGAAGAAATACCTATTGTAAATACAAGCCCCCATACCACTTGTAGTATATATCTACGTTTTTTCATAAGCAATGTATTTAGTTTTACTGTAAAATAATATTCTACTAAATTAGTAATATGCCTATTATACTATATCTTTTATACTTTTTTCTTTACATGAAATAAAGGTTACAAAAGATTTTATACATTTGTATCCTCAAACTGACCTATGGTGTAATGGTAGCACAACAGTCTCTGGATCTGTTTGTCTAGGTTCGAGTCCTGGTAGGTCAACTCACTTAACAACATGCACGAATACAAAAGCCTTACATAATTTGAACTGCACCCCAAAAGTTTTGTGTCCAACTTTTGGGGTGCAGTTCATTTCGGCGGCTTTTCTGATCATCGATGAAAGGCCTCCGGGGATAAACAATCCGAACGGCAGGTATGGGACGATCATGAATGTGTTTACCTATCCCGAACGCCGTGGCAAAGGATATGCAGCCTCTGTGATGAATTACCTGATTGTGGATGCCGATGTTATCTTTGTTTCTGTTCTCGACCTCTATTCAACCAAAGCGGGAAAGAGACTCTATGAAAAACTCGGCTTTAAGGAGGTGGAATATTCAGCAATGCGGTATTACACAAATAAATAATAAAAATTCAAAAGCATGAATCACAACAAAATCATTCCTTGTGTTTGGTTCAGTACCGACGGCGACACTATTTCAAAAGTGGTCGAATACTATAAAGGTATTTTCGGGGAAAATTTCCATGCAGAAGAGATTATATCCCTCGGAGAAATACCCAGCAGACCATGCAAATGCTTGAAGCTGCCCTGAGCAAGCTCCCCGGTAGCTCCGATTTAGTACTTCACTCAACTCAGGGCTGGCAGTACCAGATGAAGCGCTACCGGCTCCGGCTGCGGGAGAAATGTATACGGCAGAGCATGTCGCATAAGGGAAATTGCCCGGATAATGCTGTTATGGAAAACTTCTTTGGGCTATTAAAGTCTGAGTTGCTATATTTGCAGGAGTTTAGGTCAGCTGAGCACTTCCGCAAGGAGCTGGAAGAATACATTGACTACTATAACAACAAATGAATAAAGGACTACTTAAACAACATGAGTCCGGTAAAATACCGAACTCATGCTTTCTAAATCAATACTAATCCGTCCAAACTTTGGGGTTCACATCAATTGTAGGGCTTTTTGTTTGTTGAAATAAACAGAAAATAAATTACTGTTCTATAAAATAAAACCCACCAATATGAAAAAACTATTATTGCTGCTACGGAATTACTGTTTCCGGAGGTATCCTTCTTGAAATTTCAGAAAATCAAAATGCGACTCTAACCTCAGACTAGATAACGGCTAATCTACATGTAGGAAGTTGAGAATATAATGGGAAAAATGTACTAAAATGCACTACAATAAAATCGAGTCTGAAGGAAATACCACAATATAAATAGTACTAATAATGATTTTTTGATTATAGATTTAGCCGTTCAAAATACGAGAGTAAAAATATGAGCTTAAAAGAATTTGATAAATTAAGCAATAATAAAACTATACCTGAGTTCGAATAATAACGAATGCAAAAAAGGATGTCACAAGCGACATCCTTTTTTGCATTCGTTATGTAGCGTATTCTTAACCTCTATCCATTGATATTAAAAATTCTTCGTTCGATTCTGTCTTATTTAATCTATCGCGCATAAACTCCATAGCCTCTACCGAATTCATATCGCTCAAGTAGTTACGCATAATCCAGATACGGCTCAATACATCTTTACTTACCAACAGATCATCTCTGCGAGTACTTGATAGCGTAACATCGACAGCAGGGAATATGCGCTTATTTGATAACTTGCGGTCTAGCTGAAGCTCCATATTACCCGTTCCTTTAAACTCTTCGAAGATAACTTCGTCCATTTTCGAACCTGTTTCTATAAGAGCTGTAGCAAGTATGGTAAGCGATCCGCCATTCTCTATATTACGTGCCGCACCAAAGAAACGTTTCGGTTTATGTAATGCGTTTGCATCAACACCGCCCGATAACACTTTACCCGATGCCGGTTGTACGGTATTAAATGCGCGAGCTAAACGTGTAATAGAATCAAGTAGAATTACCACATCATGCCCGCACTCAACCAAACGCTTCGCCTTCTCAAGTACAATGCTGGCAACTTTTACATGGCGTTCGGCAGGTTCGTCAAAGGTAGATGATACAACTTCAGCCTTTACGCTACGAGCCATATCTGTAACTTCCTCCGGACGTTCATCGATAAGAAGTACAATCATATATACCTCTGGATGGTTATCGGCAATGGCGTTGGCGATTTCTTTTAACAAAACGGTCTTACCTGTTTTAGGTTGCGCAACGATTAATCCACGTTGCCCTTTACCAATAGGGGTAAACATATCTACAATACGTGCAGACAGGTTATTATGACCGTTTCCTGTAATATCGAACTTTTCGGTTGGGAAAAGTGGAGTTAGGAAATCAAACGGTACACGGTCTCTAATATAGTCGGGATGGCGACCGTTAATTTCGTTTACCTTAACCAGCGGAAAGAACTTTTCCGATTCTTTTGGCGGGCGAATTGCTCCGGTTACTGTATCTCCTGTTTTAAGCCCAAAAAGCTTAATCTGCGATTGCGAAACATATATATCATCCGGAGAGTTGAGGTAATTATAGTCGGAAGAGCGAAGGAAACCATATCCATCGGGCATTACTTCTAAAACACCTGTTGCCTCCACTATTCCTTCAAACTCAATTTTTTCTTTCTTTTGATGCCTAATATCGTTTTTTTGTTTCTTAGTATCCTCTTCTGCATCTTCTATAACAGGTAATGCAATAACCTCATCCTGTACATCTTCTCGTATCGGTTGGGGTGCTTCAACAACCGTTTCGATTGTTTCTATTACTTTCTCTTCCGGCTTTTCTTCTATAGCCGCATCTGCTGTTGGAGTGTCAAATAAAGGAATTTCAACATCCTCTAGCATATTAACTATAGGAGATGTATCACGTACAGCCTCTTTCTTTTCTATTATCTTAGGCTGCTTATTACGTTGTTTTGCAGGTTTATTTTCTTTTTCGGAAGTACTTTCAGCTGCTATAGGAGTAGATGTAGTATTGCCATTATTGGTCTCGGCATTCAACGGACCGGAGTAGCCCACCTTTTGTTCTGCTTTTTTAATACGCTCTCTCTTTGTTTTCTTCTCTGCACCTGCATTTGATGAAGTTTCTTCTTTTTTCGGCATTTGCTTTTTAGGACGGGTATCTTTTTTATCTATCGACTGAATAGCCTGCTCGTCTAAGATACGATAAATAAGATCTTCTTTGCTTAACGACTCTGCCTTTTTAATTTTTAAGCCTTTAGCTATCTCGTGTAGCTCAGGCAACGCTTTTTTATTTAGCTCTAAAATATCATACATAAAAACACATTTATATTCTACATAACTAGCCCATAAAAGGGGGTTATTAAAATTATTTCAAAGTGATTGTTTGACAAAAATGCCTTATCGGAAATGATTATTCTATATCTAGGAATTGTATTTCGAGCAACAAAGGTAAATCACTTTTTTAATTATCCAAAAATATTTACATAATTTGCTTACATTTGTATATATACATAGCATATTTCATGAAAAAAATTTTAGTTACAGGAGCCTCAGGACAACTTGGAAACGAGCTCAAGTTTCTTTCTAATAAACTAAATAGCGTACAATTCATATATACAGATTACGAAGAACTGGATATTACAAATGCAAATGCTATCGCTATATTCATCGCAGAAAACAGCCCTACTTTTGTGATTAACTGCGCTGCTTATACTGCTGTTGATAAGGCTGAGAGCGAGCAACAGAAAGCTGAACTACTTAATGCTTCAGCTGTAAGAAACTTGACCGAAGCATGTCGTCAAAATAACAGTTATTTCATCCATATATCTACCGACTATGTTTTCAGCGGATGTAGCTATCGCCCTTACAATGAAGATGACACCACATCGCCCACTTCTACATATGGCAGAACTAAGCTACAGGGCGAAAAGCATGCCTTAACATACGATAAGAGCATAGTAATCCGAACCGCATGGCTCTATTCTTGCTATGGAAACAACTTTGTAAAGACAATGTTCAAGCTTGGCAGCCAGCGTAATGAGTTAAATGTGGTTTTCGACCAAATAGGAACCCCCACTTATGCTGCCGACTTAGCCTCAGCCATTCTTCAAATCATAGAAAAGATATTGGTTGACCCGACAACGTTTAAAAGAGGGATTTACCACTATTCCAACGAGGGGGTATGTAGCTGGTACGATTTTGCCCGAAAAATAATACAAATTGGCAACTATACATGTACGGTTAGACCTATTGAAGCTAAAGACTACCCCACCCCTGCAAAACGTCCGTATTATAGCGTTTTAAGCAAGAAGAAAATAAAAGATGTATATAGTATTACTATTCCACATTGGGAGGATAGCTTAATAAGCTGCATGAAGATATTAATGAACGAATAAAGGTTAATGACATGAATATCGATACTCAGATACTAGAAAGAGCGAAGCTATGGCTAAAAGAACCATTCGATGAAGACACTCGCAAACAGGTACAAGAATTAATAGACCACAATCCTAAAGAATTAACCGATAGCTTTTATAAAACGCTTGAATTTGGCACTGGCGGACTACGCGGAATTATGGGCGTAGGTGCAAACCGAGTTAATAAATACACTATCGGGCTTGCAACACAAGGCTTGTGTAACTATTTAAAGAAACAATTTCCGCAAGAAGAAATAAAAGTAGCTATTGCACACGACTCTCGAAACAATAGCGACTACTTTGCCGAAATAGCCGCAAATGTTTTTGCTGCAAACGGTTTAACGGTTTACCTCTTCGATGCACTACGCCCTACACCCGAACTTAGCTTTGCTGTACGTTACTTACATTGTAAAAGTGGAATTGTAATTACAGCTTCACATAACCCTAAAGAATATAACGGATATAAGGTATATTGGGAAGATGGCGCACAGGTAACTCCGCCTCACGATAAGAATATAATTACAGAAGTTAACGCCATACAAAGCATTGACAGTGTAAGATTTAATGGCGATAAACAGCTTATACATACCATCGGTAAAGAAGTAGATGATGCTTACTTATCAAAAGTGGCAGAACTCTCTCTATCTCCAAAAGCTATTGCCAAATATAAGGATATGAAGATTATATATACCCCGATACATGGTACGGGTGTATCGCTTGTTCCGCAAGCGCTCGGGCGGTTTGGCTTTAGCAATATTATTCATATTCCGGAACAAGATGTTATTGACGGTAATTTTCCAACAGTACAATCTCCTAACCCCGAAGAAGCATCCGCGCTAAAGATGGCTATAGATAAAGCACACGAAGTAAGTGCCGAATTGGTTATGGCTACAGACCCCGATGCCGATAGAGTAGGTATTGCCGTTAGAGATACTAAGAATAATATGGTACTACTTAACGGAAATCAAACAGCAGTAATACTTATATACTATTTACTATACAAATGGAAAGAAAATAATAAGCTTACGGGTAAAGAGTACATCGTTAAAACTATTGTTACAACTGACTTGCTTAGTAAGATTGCCAATGATTTCGATGTTCCCTGCTACAACGTTCTTACAGGTTTTAAATATATAGCAGAGGTAATTCGCAATTATGAAGGTACTAAGCAGTTTATTGGCGGCGGAGAAGAAAGCTACGGCTATCTTACGGGCGAATTTGTTAGAGACAAAGATGCCGTAATGAGCTGTGCTATGATTGCAGAAATCGCTGCTTGGACTAAAGATCAGAATAAGACGCTGTATGAACTGCTAACAGATATTTATAGCAAGTATGGTTTCTTTAAAGAAAAGCTGGTATCACTTACAAAGAAGGGGAAGGACGGACGGGAACAGATACAGGCAATGATGAAAAAACTCCGTTCGGAATATCCTCAAACTATTGCCGGCTCGGATGTTGTATTGATACATGATTATCTAAATTCCGAAACTATAGATTTAATAAGCGATTTACGATATGAAATTCCATTACCAAAATCTGACGTGCTACAGTTTGTAACACGCGATGATACGATGGTTTCCATTCGCCCTTCAGGGACAGAACCCAAGATTAAGTTTTATATTGGTGTTCGCCAAGAATTAAACAGTAAAGAAGATTTCGAAAAAGTATCTGCCCTTACAGACAAGAAAATAGAAGCAGTAACTGATGATATGGGAATAGAATAACTCTTTCCATGTGTCATTTCGACCGAAGGAAGAAATCTGCTGAATACTGAAGAGGTTTCTCCCTTCGGTCGAAATGACGCATTACTCGGTATATCCTTTATTATACTCAATTTTAAGTATTGTTTTTGTTTGTTCGTCGATACGGTATCTATTATCAACTCGCTGCCCTACAACCCAAACTATTTCATTGTTTGAAAGCAGTACCCATTGCCGCCGCTTTTCTACCAACGATAGCTTACTATCTATAAAAAAATCACTTAGCTTCTTCTTTCCTTTCATACCAAAGGGAACAAAGCTATCTCCTACATGCCATTTGCGCAAAATAAAAGGATAACATATTTTATCGGCATCTATATAAGCAATATTTTTTGCCGCTTCAAATGACTCTATAAAAGAGCGCGGCATTGTTTCAAAAACCATATTTATTGGGGTTTCAATAAATTTCGTACTCTTTTCTATTTTGTATTCTTTATCGTTTTGCTGTGGAATGGGAGAAATAAGCAGCCTTTCTCTGTCTTTTACCAGCTGATGTGTTGTTGAAAAGAACCGCTTACCTGTCTGCTCCGTTAAAGCATTTTCTATGTCTGTAATTGTGCTGGCTGTAAATCCGAATGGATACAGCAGCTCAAATAAAAATAACGATAAGGGTTGATAATCTTTTAAGCTATCGATATCTATTATAAATAAACCGCCTTCCTGCTTACATGCCTTATGAATTAATACAGCCAATGTTTGTTGCGCAAGCTGTTCCGCCAACATAATACGCTGCATATTTCCTTCCATTGTACTATAAAAAGAGGGATTAATCGCGCATAATTCAGGTATAATATTATGCCGTATCCTATTGCGTGCATAGTAGGTTGTAGCATTAGTAGCATCTTCGCGATATGCCACTTTATTTGCTACTGCATATTCCTCTATTTCTTTACGCGATACAAAAAGTATGGGATGAATAATATTATCATTCTTGGGCGGCATACCACTCAATCCTTTTATGCCTGTGCCACGCGTAAGGTTTAAGAAGAATGTTTCTATCTTATCATCAAGGTTATGTGCAGTAGCAATATATTTATACGAATGCTCTACACAAAGTTCTCG
This sequence comes from Prevotellaceae bacterium, assembly GCA_031258195.1. Taxonomy (GTDB): domain Bacteria; phylum Bacteroidota; class Bacteroidia; order Bacteroidales; family UBA932; genus JAIRNF01. The sequence goes on along the minus strand of JAIRNF010000037.1, from coordinate 61,544 downwards.
AAACCAGCCGTATCGTAACTCTCGTGCTGCCATCTGGATTGAGATAGATTGCTTTTTAGCATATTGTTTAGTATCAAAACGAATGGAGTAAAAGGGCTGCTTATGTCTCTTTGCCAGCTGCTTTACCAGCAACTCATCTTTATCAGATTCTTCGCCTCGCAACGAAAAATTACAATGTGCAATACCTACTTTATAACCGCATTTTATAAAGAGGTCGGTCATTACCATAGAGTCTATACCACCACTAACTGCCAAAAGTATCTTATCTTCTACCAGAAAAAGATTATTATCTGCCAGATATTTTTTGAGCCTATCTATCACTTAAACTCTAATGTTTGAGGTTTACGAGGTACAAAATCGTTTGTCATAAATTTATCTACACCTGAAGCATCAAAGAAGTCGTTGAACTCGCCTTGAGGAAATTTTGGATACCATCCCAACTTCAGCTGTAGAGTTTTAAACACTAATTTATCGTTTCTTATTCTAATTCCTATCCCCACTCCGGGTAAAAAATCATTTGCAAATATACTTGTTCTATTTCCAATCCAAGTCATATCTGCAAAGTTGAAAAAAACAAATCTAAAACCTAACAGCTTAACCGTGCTAAAGAAATCTGATTCTATTGATATTGTAAGCTTATTCTTACCAAAATAGTTACGATCTTCATTTGTTAGATCGAATGACAAATCTTCGGCGTAGTTTAAGAAACTCCCTTCTCCTATTCCTTTTTTTATACCTCTTGTGTACGATATATAGGTAAATTGCCTATATACTTGGTTTTTTATTGGTATTAACGGGCTAAAATAAGCCATATTTACTTCTAGCAACCCATTTTTCATTTTCCCTCCATGCAAATAACCTCCGGTAGCGGCTCCTAAATATGTGTATCCCCAGCTATGCTGCTTTCCCAATCGGGCAGAAAGCGAGGTGTAAAATCTATTTCCATAACGATGGCTCTCGTGCCCTGCCTGTAATGTAATGTTATAGCCGTATGGAATATTTTCATTTATACCAAACCCATATAACAACCTATCTGTATAATATTGCTGTTTGTATAACGATACTGAAGCTAGGTATAAATCTCTGTTTTCATAAATATCATACAGGGGTTCTGTGGGAAACGGCATCTCATTACGTAGCTTACGATACTCATACCTAGCCATTGCCGCCAACCTATGATGTCCTCTACCCTTTGAGGTACCAACATCAAAAACTTTACCAAACCAAATATCGGCTGTTTCATTTTTTACCTGATAGGTAGTATCAATAGTAATAAAATATCGCCTCTCGTCCAGGTATTGATACGACAGACCTCCAGCTGTTTTAAGATTCGGGAGCATATTCCTTTCCAGAGAAGCATGGCGTAATTTTTTATCTTTTTTATCTATGATCTCGAACTGACTACTGATAAAAGAACCTTTTATATTCCCTTCGGAGTGGGATAAGCCGAAACCCAAATAGTCGCTGCCATCAGAACGATCGTAATATATTCCGGTTCTTAACTTCGACCCCATACCAAGAATATTTCGATCGTATATTTCAAAATTTATCTTATTAAAATCTAGCCGGCTATGATTAATCCCTATAGACCATACGTCTCTAACAATAAACTCAACATCAACATAGTCGCTATCCTGAATAGGTGTTATTACTACTCTTGCATCATATATATAGCGTAAATTTCTATAATAGGCAAGGTTATTAATAATCATCTCATTATCGAATACATCGCCATCTTTAATCATCAAGTTATTCCGCAACACAAAACCTCTGGTATTCACATGGGTTGCATCTCCTAACCTTGTAAGCCAGCTATGAGTATCGTCATCAGGATATACAGCGTTTACCTCATACGGGCTAAGCCCTTCAACTTTTACTTGTCGAATAATTTTACCGCCATACTCCGAATAATCCTCTTTAATTATGCTGTCATTCTTTGCAAAACTTTTATCTCTAACAAAAATGGAAGACGATAACCAACGGGTTAACTTAGATTTTTTTACTGTTCTTTCCAGACTTTCTATAAACTTATTGTCAGTAGTATCTTTTACCATATACTTCTGTTCAAGGCTGTCTTTATTAGGGATGATATATGTCGAATCTATTTTTGATACATCAATATTATTCTGAGCCCTGACCGATATACAGCAGAACAATAACGCCAAAGTAACGTACCACTTAATATTAACTTTACCAAAAATCACTCAAATATTTTTAAAAACAAAAATGCTCTCCTAACAATTGTTTAATTACCGCCGGAAGAGCATATTATACTATGATGCTGAAACCTCAATATATCACACTTTTGTAAATGCCATTAATCTAATCCCAACACAGAAACTCCCTGCTTAAACCTAACATCAATAGGAATAGACGCCGCTTCAATCCGCTTCAAATCGTTTGCCAACGTTTGCTTTATAATGCTCTGCTCTGTCACAACTTGTAACGCCTCTTCGTAATTCCCATCGCCTTGCATTGTTATAATCCGATTAATCAGCTTTTCTACAACCTGCTTCATCTCTTCAAAATTCACTCGATAAGTGCCATCTTCCTCGCCGCGAGTAAAAGCGCCTTCTTGCTCAAAGAAGTTAAAACAAAGCATATTGGCTTTTCCATGCGCGCTAGATGCTCCAAAGCGTACAGAGCGAAATATACCTGCAACAAATGTAACATAGTTATCCATTACCTCATTTTCCGGCAGCACCCCCATGTCAGCAAGCATACCCACAATAAATATGCCAAGCAAATCTGCTTTAGCCTCTTCTATTGCCGAATATTGTTCTTTTAAGGCTGCTCGTACGTCTTGACCATTGGTTATTGTTTTTTTAACTCCTAAACCATGAGCAACTTCATGGAACATTACGTTTTCAAAAAACGCATCAAACTTAACATGATGCCGCTGTGCTGGATCAATCAAAATGCCGGCAATGGGCTGAACCATATGATCGAACTTATACTGCATAGAGTTTTTTAACTGCAACTTACGGCTCCCCTTTTGCAGCTGTACTTCTGGATCGTTAGGTAAGTTAATAGCTATCGTTTTCCCTGCCGCATTACAATCTCCGGCATAATAAACAGCATCGTAAACATTTAGATCGGAATCCGTACCCGGCATTTCTTTTTTATACTTACCATCTACCGGAAGATTTTTTTGTAATGAAGGAAGCAAAGCGACAAAACGCTCAAGCTTACTGCTCCATTCTCTATCTTTTACCAGTACGTATGCTTCGTGCGCAGCCTTATAGCCATACAACTCATCTTCGTAATTCTCTATCGGACCAACAACAAAATCAATATTATTAGTTTTCATATCCATCCATGCAAAGTCGCTCTTCTGATACTCGTCGGTTAGTAACGCTTGTGCGCGTGAGGTTAGATAACTCTTTAAGGCTTTATCATCGGCTAATTCAGCGGCTTTATTAAGCAGCTCTGCTGCTCTTCCTATCTGCTCTTCATACGCTATATGGTAAGGAACGACAATAAGTTTTCCATTCTCATCTCTACGTATCAGCGTGTACTGACTTTCTTTTCGTTCATCATTAAGGCTGGCAAACTCTTCTTTTGTCATATCCGTTGGATAAAAACATGCACCTGCCGGTTTTACACCTATGCCTTCAATAAAAGATTCGTTAGCGCGCATCCTGTCCCACGGACCATAGTTTATTATGGCGTATTCTTTAACTGCTTCATCGGTTATATTAGATAGAATATCTTCTTTTTTACCTGAAGCCTGTGTCCAAAATATATCATCCATTATACGGGCAACCTCTATTAACAGAGGAATCATCTGTCTTTCATTATCCGATAAGTACGATAAATCTGTTGTAAGCTCAACTTCTACATACTCGTTCACTTTATTACGCATACTTAACTCTTCTTTTTCATTGTTTTGTGTACTATTCTTACATGCTATTACAGTCAAAAGAATAGCAAATAGTATTATACCGTATTTTTTCATGAGTAATAAGTTTAGATTAATATTTTATTGCTTTGCATTGTCTAAAACATCATCGGAGTTAAACTTAAATCCCAGCCTCTTGCCTGTTTGGAATCTTGCGCTATCAATCTTTGTATTCATTTGACTAACTGTTGCCATCTTTACGGCATCGTACGGTGGAACTAGCAAATCAAATTCGAGCGTATATAGAATTGCGGTTTCAATTATCTTCTTTAAATTGTCTTCATTCATCTCTGCCGAGCCGAAGTTATTGTACAGAAAACCCACCTGGCGTTTACCCTCCACAAAATATTGCTTGCTACGATTAACAAATATTCTACCTACCAAATATCCCAAGTCATCCATACGATTATACGTTGAATGAATCCGCTAAAAAGTTATACATGCTAATAACACCACAATATGCGTTTTGTTTGTCTTTTTGCACATACGACATCTTCCATATCTGATGATCTCTATCGAAAATAAAGGTGTTTGAATGCATGCTAAAAATTAACACATCGCTTGCTACTTTAATTTCTGCCTCAAACTGCCCTCTATCTTTATATTCCAGCCTAACACGCTTATCATTGCTCTGTATGTCGTTGTTAATACTATCACACAAATTACTGAGTATCTCTTTTACTTTACAAAAAATATCTAATGTTGTATCATACACTTGCTGCTTAACAGTGGATTTACCATCTATATTCTGAAGAATTTGTTGATAAGTTGATAGCGGCATATTCATCGCTTCGTTATTCATCGTTACTATCTATTTAAGTTTTTTAATTACGGCTCTTGCGCAAAATAAGCCAAATTAATCTATATATAAGTTTAAAGTTATATAAAAAATATGATTCAAAGCTTAATACTCTGAATCATATTTACGCAATATGGAAATTCTGTTAATATGAGCGTGCAAAAATAACTCTTTGCTTAGAAGGTTTTCCGGTAACCATACAAACACCTGCTTCCTCAGGCATATCCAACGGGATACAACGAATTGTAGCCTTGGTTTCTTCTTTGACTTTAACTTCTGTTTCAGAAGTACCATCCCAATGAGCAAGAATAAAACCGCCTTCCTCTATCTTCTTCTTAAACTCTTCGTACGTATCTACTTTATGGGTATTCTCTTCTCTAAACTTAAGCGCTTTCTTAAATATATTTACTTGTATTTCTTCCAACAAATTTGATACATAATCGGCTATTCCCTCTTGCAACACGGTTTGTTTCTCCAGAGTATCTCTACGAGCAACTTCTACCGTCCCATTCTGATAATCTCTAGGACCTATAGCCAGCCGCACAGGAACACCTTTAAGCTCATACTCTGCAAACTTAAAGCCCGAACGTACATTATCTCTGTCGTCTATCTTTACGATAATACCTCGCTCTTCCATTTTCTTCTTCAGAATTTTCGATTGCGAACGAAGTAGATTTAACTCCTCTTCTCCCTTGTATATAGGTATTATAACAACATGAATAGGGGCAAGCTTTGGCGGAAGTATCAATCCATTATCGTCTGAATGAGCCATGATAAGAGCCCCCATCAACCGTGTAGAAACACCCCACGAGGTAGCCCATACATAATCGAGCTTACCGTCTTTATTAGCAAACTGCACATCGAACGCCTTAGCAAAATTTTGACCTAAGAAGTGCGATGTTCCGGCTTGTAACGCTTTTCCATCCTGCATAAGAGCCTCAATAGCATAGGTATCTACTGCACCGGCAAAGCGCTCGCTCTCCGATTTTTTACCAATAATAACAGGTACACCCATCCAGTTCTGAACGAAGTCGGCATATACATGGATCATCTTTTCTGCCTCATCAATTGCTTCTTGCTGAGTAGCATGCGCAGTATGTCCCTCTTGCCATAAGAACTCGGCAGTACGTAAAAATAGGCGGGTTCGCATCTCCCAGCGCACTACGTTTGCCCACTGATTACATAAAATAGGCAAATCTCTATACGACTGTATCCAGCTCTTATATGTATTCCAGATTATAGTTTCTGAGGTGGGGCGAACTACCAGCTCTTCGTCAAGTTTAGCCTCCTGATCCACAATAACCCCGTTCCCATCAGGATCATTTTTAAGACGATAATGAGTTACGACCGCACATTCTTTAGCAAACCCATCCACATGGCTAGCCTCTCTACTAAAGAACGACTTTGGAATAAATAGCGGAAAATACGCATTAACATGTCCCGTATCTTTAAACATTTTATCGAGAGTACCTTGCATTTTCTCCCAAATAGCATAACCATATGGCTTAATAACCATGCAGCCTCTTACAGCCGAATTTTCAGCCAAATCAGCCTTGGTTACCAGGTTATTATACCACAATGAGTAGTTCTCTTTTCTGCTTACAACTTCTTTTGCCATTGCGTGTTTGTATATGTATTTTTAAATATAGTGATCGTTTTAGCTCTTTGAACCGTCGTTTTTAACGCTTTACCAGATAATTATTGACCTTGTTGGCATGAAATTTGCACATTCAAGGTGTAAAATAATTGTAAAACATCGCAAAAGTAAATAAAAAAGTTAAACATATATAATACCTAATGTTATGAAAACGAAGTTAGTATTTTGGATTCTCGCACTTGCCGTTCTTTCCTCTTGTTCTTCCGGAAAGCGTATGGCTTCTGGTACAATGGATGATATCTACTATAATCCTGAAACACAGGTAGCAACAGTGAAGCCTGTAACAAGCGATGACGCTGAGGTAATTCAACTAACAAAAAAGACTCAACAACTGACAAGCAATAATGCTCGCAAGAAAGTTGACTACTCCTCTGGAGAAACTATTGAACTTTATCCGGATACAACGTACATTTTTAATGAGCCTATTCTATCCGAATCATACGAAGACTCATATGAGCGCCGTTTACGCGGATATGAAAGCCCCAACTATAGTATGGAAAACTGGGTAAGAATTACGAACAGTGGCGATTGGATGATGGTTTCGTCTTATGATCCCAACTTTTATAATATTATTGTAATGGGTGATGAAATTTGGGTTGAGCCTAAATATATTTCAAATATGTTTGGTTATCCTCGCACTACTATTAATCTAAACTTTGGGTATCCAACTTGGGGTATTGGTTGGAATTCTTCTTATTGGAGATGGAATTTCAGCTGGAACTGGAGTTGGGGATGGTACGATTACTATAGCCCATGGTATTACTCGTCTTGCTACTACCCTTATCACCATTACTACGGGGGGTGGGGACACTATCACCATCATCATTACTATCCATCATACTGGGACAGACCTTCATACTACGGTAATACAACTTACGGACGTAGAACAAACTCCAGCTACTACTCTAATAGCTCTGCCGCAAGGCGTACAAGTAGTAGTGCGGTTAGTAGTGCGAGACGCGCAAGCGGTAACGCTATTAGTAATGCGACCAGTAGCGGAAGACGTGTTGAAATGGTACAACAGGGAGGAACTACATCTACAAACAGAAGGGGCTCTGCCTCTAATGATGGTAACATAAGCAGCTCTTCTAGCTCTAGACAAAATACATCAGGTACAAGCGGCTCTGGTATAAGCAGCGAAAGACGCACTTCGGGTACAAGCGGCAGCTCATCTGCTATATCAACACAACCGGGTAGATCGACAAGTACGGGAGCTAGTTCTTCCGGATCAACTTCTCGTCGGAGCGGAGTAACAAGTGGTAGCAGCAGCTCATATACTCCTAGTTATACAAGACCTAGTTCCGGTAATAGGCAAACTTATAACGAAGGTAGTTCTAACTCTTCTAGCAGTGGAAGTAATAGCTACGCTTCGCCTAGCAACTCGAGTAGTAGCAGAAGCGTAGTTACCGATTCGTATAGATCGAGAAACAACTCTAGTTCTTCTAGCAATACTTCTTCGTCTGGTAGAAGTAATAGCTATTCATCGCCAAGCAGTTCTTCGTCGAGTAGAAGTAGCAGCAGCTATAGTAGCGGCTCCTCTTCGTCTAATAGCAGGTCTAGCGGAAGTTCGTCAGGAGGTTCTTCATCAAGCAGTAGCCGTAGAAGGTAATTCTAACTATATCGGCTGTATCAATACTTAAAACAGAGTATTGATACAGTTGCTTTGCCTTAACTCAATATAAATTTAATTACAGACCGATTATCATGAAAAGAATATTACTATTAGTATTTGCCGTGCTAAGCGTAACAACTATAAATGCTCAGGATCACTTTGGAGCCATCTGTTTCTCACAAAATTTTTATGAAGGTACAGCTCGTTTTACTTCTATGGGAGGAGCATTTGCCGCTCTGGGTGGCGATTTTACTTCTCTGAGCATAAACCCTGCCGGGATTGGAGTTTATAGAGGCATGGAGTTTACATTTACACCCGCAATAAGCTATTCTAAAACCTCATCATCTTTTTATAATGTTAGCGATGTTTCCGACTCTCGTACTAGATTCGGCTTCTCCAACATGGGATTAGTAGCCCCCATATATACCAGCGGGTCATCTAAGGGTCCTGTTAGCTTAACAGTTGGTATAGGCTACAACAAAATGAATAACTATAACTCTAACGCAAGCGCTATTGCAAATAATGTTATATGGGAAGAATCTATGGTAGAAAATTTCGTTTATCAAGCTAACTCATTGGGTTATAAGGTTGGTGATCTAGAGGCTAATAATGCCTATGGACTATTTGGTCCGGCAGATTGGGCTGCGCTCATGGCATGGAAAAATACACTATTATACCAAAATGAGGTCGACCCTAATAATAAATACTATGATTTAGACGTTACTTTACACAATCACAATAAGTATGCTAGAACAGTATCGGAAGGCTCTATCGGCGAATATGTATTTAGCTTAGGTGGTAATATATCCCATAAGCTGTATTTTGGACTTACTGTTGGAATACAAGATGTCAACTATAAATCGTATAAATATTATGGCGAAGTAATGCATCATCAGGATGCTCAGAATGATTTAGCTACATTTCTTTACGATCAATACTATAGAACATCTGGATATGGATATAATATAAAAGCAGGTATAATTTTTCGTCCTGTCCCAGAATTGAGGTTAGCATTTGCTGCACATACTCCTACTTTTTTTGAATTAACCGATGAATATAGCGCCAGCCAATCGGCTAATATTATTGGGTATGGTTGGTACGATGCCAATAGCCCTACCAATTTTTACGATTATAGAATAAATACTCCTTATAAGCTAATTGCAGGTGCTGCATATACGTTTAAAAGCTACGGCTTAATTAGCGTTGATTATGAGTTTGTGGATTACTCTAGCATGCGTATGAAAGAGCATTATGACTATGTAGGTACTAACGGATTTGATCCTAATAATCAAATTATAAAGAATACGCTTAGTGCCGCATCAAATGTTAGAGTCGGGCTTGAAGGCAACTTGCCTGCAGGCTTTTCGCTTCGTGCCGGTTATAGCTTTTATGGCAGTCCTTATAAAAAAGACCTTAAAGATCCGGCAGGATATGTACCTAACGAAAATGGAGATATAACTGTTCCGTATTACTCTATGGGAATAGGAGATTACTCAACCGACACATACTCAGCAGGTATTGGTTATAGATTTAAGTACGGTTTTGTAGATTTTGCTTATTCACTGGCAAAAAATGAGGTAGAATATATTATAGATAGTTACGATGATTTCGGCATAATGTCACCTGTAACTACTAAGACTGACTTTAACAGATTTACTTTGACACTTGGACTTAGATTCTAGAATACGGCTTTCGTTTAAAAAAGTAAAGGGAGATAGTTCTTATCTCCCTTATTTTTTATAGTAACCCCAAACTCACAAGATCAAATACTGTGAAGCACCTGGTCCTTCATTAAATAAAAGATCAATAATACTTAGGTTGGGAATAAACCCATAACGTTGAATAAATACTTGAAAATAGTTTTGTGAATTAAATAAAGAATCCGGCTTAGATAAACGTTTTTTAGGGTTTATACTCTGGCGATAATCATATTGAGGATAGCTTACTTCTGCTTTATACTCCGTAGTATATAGAATGTTTACGCTTAATGACAGCCGCTCTAACATCTGCTCCATCAGCTTTAAATTGAAATCGAACAAAAATGTTTCTTTGCCCTCATAAAACGGACGAATATCGTCAGCATAGTACTCAAAAAACGGAGATGAGTTGTAAGTAGAAAGTATTGCTCTCCAATGGTTCTGCTGCCATGCTTGCGAGTAGTCGATTTTTACATCGCGTATAGGCATCTTTTTCCCATGATCTTTTTCTATGGGAATAGCTAGCGTTAATATTCCGTTTGCTCCCGCAATACAGCATCTGTTACGGTAACTTTGCTTTTGGTAATGTTCGCATTGCTCTAAATGAATCAAATCGGCATTAGCCAGCTTACTAAAGTATTGCACATTACCTAAGTAGGCGGTAGATAGGTATACCTCTGGTATTTTATTTGCTTCCATTTATGTATTAAAAAAGTGGTATATGCTTTTCTTGCTAATACCACTCTAAATATATCTATAATTTACAACAAACAGCTACAAATTGCTGGCTATCGCTTTCTCTAGCTGGTGTAGCGCTTTTTCTAATGTTGCTCTTGGGCAAGCAAGGTTCATACGCATAAAGCCTCTACCATTTTCGCCAAACATTTTGCCGTTATTCATTCCAATACCCGCCTTGTTTACCAAAAAATCTACAAGCTTATCTTGCTCTAGACCTAAACCTCTAAAATCTACCCATAGTAAATAGGTAGCCTCTAGCTTACGCGCTTTAATAAGGGGTAAATTCTCATTAAGAAAAGAGATCGCATAATCTGCATTATCTGAAATATATTGAATCAGCTGTGTACGCCATTCCTCCCCTTTCTCAAAAGCAGCACGGGTAGCAACTAACCCTAAAAGACTTTTTTCTAAAAACTGGCGTTCAGCTTGGGCATTAAAAGCCTTTAGTACTTCCTCATTAGAGGATATAGCAAACGCCTGAGATAGCCCAGCCGTATTAAACGTTTTGCTGGATGCCATAAACGTAAACGTATTGGCTGAAATCTCTGGAGATAGCGACGATGTTGGTGTATGCTTATGCGAAGGCATATTTAAGTCGGCGTGTATCTCATCAGATATTACCAGTACGTTATACTTTAAGCAAAGTTCCGATAGCTTGGTAAGCTCTTCTTTACTCCACGACCGACCAACAGGGTTATGAGGATTACAAAGGATTAGCAATGATGCGTCTTTCAGCTTCTCTTCCAAGTCGGCATAATCCATCGTATAGTAACCATCGTTTTCTATCAAACGGTTCTCAACAACAACCCTATCGTTATTTGTTATGGCATAGAAGAAAGGATGATATACCGGAGGTTGGATAATAATTTTATCACCTGGTTTTGTAAAAGCCTGTACCGCAGCACCTAAACCGGGTACAACTCCGGGACAGAAAGTAAGCCAATGGGCTTTTATATCCCATTGATGCCTATCTTTTAGCCACGTAATAATAGACTTATATACTGATAGCTGTATAAAAGGATATCCAAGAATCCCATGCTCTATCTGCTTTTGCACATCCTCAAGAATAACATCGGCAACCTTAAAATCCATATCGGCAACCCAAAGCGGAATGATATCTGGATTACCAAATACAGCTTCACGTCCGTCGTACTTAACACATCCGGTGTTGTGCCTTTCTACTATTTCGTCAAAATTATATTTCTTCATTTTAGTGGTTTTAATGTCAAATGTTGCTATTTTCCTGCTACCAAGTTCTGTATCTGACGCGCTGCTGTTTTTGCATTACCTATAGTTGCACAACCGTTAACACAACCCCCTTCGCACGACATTACTTCGACAACATTACCCGGGCAATTTTTAGGGAACGACTTTAACGCACGAATATTTATTTTATTAATCCCGTCAATAAGCAGCGGTTTAATATTCTCGGAATGTTTAGCGTAGCTATTAAGCGATCCTACAACACCGCCAATACACGGGTATCCACGACCGGAGCTCTCAACATTGCCATCTAATTCATATATCTCGCATTTTTGTACATCTATTTCTGCTCCGGTAAATAAAGCGTTAAGCTCTTCGAACGACATTACATAGTCAACATTCTTATTATAAAAACCCTCATAACGCTTTGCTACACATGGTCCGACAAAAACAGTAACGGCTTCGGGATCACGCTGCTTAACTATTTCTGCCGTATAAGCCATAGGCGATAAAGTTTCCGACACGTAAGGTTTTAGCTCCGGAATATGTTTTTTTACCAGCAACATATATGACGGACAGCATGATGTTGTCATAAAGGGCTGTCCTTCTTCCATACGCTCTTCAAACTCGTGTGCCTCGTTCTGAGATGTTACATTTGCGCCTAAGGCAACTTCTACTACATTGCTAAACCCTAGCTGATGAATTGCAGAAATAACCCGACCGAACTCTGTTTTAAACTGTCCGGCAATAGCCGGCGCAACCATTGCAACAACATTTTTTCCTTTACGAATTTCGTTGAATATATATATCATGCTTGACTTCTCCATTATGGCTCCGAACGGACATGCCGAAATGCATTTACCGCAAAGAATACACTTTTCCGGATCGATATGCTCTATACCGTTTTCATTTTTGCTAATCGCACCAACGGGACATGATTCTTCACAAGGCACAGGCTGATATATAATAGCATGGAACGGGCACGATTTCATACACATTCCACAGTTTACGCACTTATCGGTATCGATATGCGCTCTACCGTTTATAAAGTTAATTGCCGATTTATTACACGAAAGGCTACAATGACGACCAACGCATCCGCGGCAAAGGTTAGAAACCGAATAGCTGCTTTTTACGCACAAGCTACAAGCCTCGTCAACTACCGTCATCATTACATCGGTATGCTCTGTACGTTGAACCGCTTTATTTGCATAATATGAAAGAGGGGCTAATTCGTCTTTCTCGTCCTCAGTATTAAAACCCAAGAAAGCCATAGCCCTATATTTATTTACTGCCCGAGCCTTATGTACACAGCAACGAAGTGTTTGCTTTCCTCTGGGATGTAGCTCAAGCGGCAATCGGTCTAACTTTTCGTTAAGCTCGTTTGAATAAATCAGCTTTGATACTCCCGCAATCAACTGACGACGGAACATCGTCGCATAATTAGTACTCATAATTTTTACTACTCTCCTTAAATGTGCGCATATTTACAATACGCTATTTATCAATGATTTAAATCTATATTTTCAAAATTTGAATTCACAAAGATATTAAAAACCATTATACAGAAATATGTCGTTCAGCTTACTTATCTTAATAAGGGTAGTATATAGCTATTAAACAGCATTTTATTAGAATTCTTAACTGACAAGCCCTAAAACAAAAAAGGTCAAGGTTTAATATCATCCCCGACCTTTTTACAACCGTCAAGCCATATAATTAAATACCTGCTACACGCTTTTTATACTCTGCCAAACATGCGTCTAAACGTTCGTGAGCAGTTGTATCGCCGGGCACATTATGAGATGGATGTATATATAGCTTAACTCCTCTCTATCAACCAAAATCTCTGCAACAGGAGTAATTGTCATCCAAACAAGTGTTACAAAACCAAGTGTAGAAAGTGGTACTACCTTATCTTGATGATTCTTTAGTACAACAGATGCATCTACAACAGGGACACAAGAATCTACAACAACACCAGCTATATCAAATAGCGTTTTACCTGATGGATGACGGGTTACCTTTCCTTTAGCCTCTGCTGCCGAACCATAAGTAATAACTTTTAATCCCAGCTCTTTTGCCTTTAAAGCAACATCAATATTTACGTTATTGATACCAGTATGCGAGAAAATCCATATACAATCCTTATCGCTAAAGTTGTAAGATTTCATAATGGCATTTCCGTGGCATTCTGCGCGTTCTAAGAACAAAAACTGATGGATACCCATTTCGCCTGTTATGGGTAAAAAATGATAAGGGAAGCTCTATAATTGGATGAAAACCCACAAAACCGCCGATACGAGGATACATTTCTTCGACAGGAATTGTAGCATGACCTCAAGCAAACGTGTGTACCCAACTACCTTTTTCGATACTGTCTGCCATTATGGTGGCTGCTTTCTTAATGTTTTCCAGCTGAGTGTCTTCAATCTTTTGCATAATGCCACGGGCATTACTTATAACCATTCAAGTGCTAACATAGTTTTTAAAGTTTAGTTGTTCTGTCTAATTTAAAGTTTAAGTAGTTTCAAAGGTTTAAGTGACTTTAGGTGGTTCCACTTCCTAAAGGGAACTTTATATCTTGACTATAGAAGATGCTCATTGCGGTGTCTTTGCATTACCATATTCACGACACCATCTTTTTCGTTAACGCATTTCGACTAATAATCAGTTTCTAACTTTTCACTCTTTTAGAGAGCTTAACGGCAAAAGGAGCAACTAACATCATGGCTATAACTGCAACAATTAAAAGTATTGGGAATATTGCTAAGTCGCAAGTTTCGAAGTCACCTGCAACAACCGATTTAAATACAATGCCGCCAAACAATGCTATAAACAACGCTATAGAAAATGCTGAGCCCGATAGCTGTTTAAATGCCGCTCCCAAATAGTTTAGTATTACCGGATATGTAGCTCCGATGCCAAAACCGATTAAAGCCATTCCGGTATAAGCCATTCCGACAGCGCTCTCGCCACTGGCAAAATTAAGCAAAATTGTACCAACCAGAGCAATAGACAGGTATATGAAAAAGACCGTCAAATCGCGCATACGAGCCATAAGTACCCCCAGCACAAAACGCCCTATCAACATTCCGATAGAAAAAACAGTCATGGAAAATGTTGCGGTTGAAATGTCCATCAGGGCATTTTTATTTAAAAAAGAAACGGTGAAATCGCCAGAGATTCCCTCGAAGCCACTTTGAAAAAATAGTACAATTGCCAACACAATAAGTGCGGGATATTTAAGTAAACCTATAATTTGTTTGGTAGATACGTTTTCTTTCGGTTTTGCTTTAGGAAATGCTACACTACAGAAAAATATAATGAATACAGCCATTACGGCAGCTATACCATACAGCACATATGTATAGCTTACAAACGTACAAAGCAAAGTCCATAGTAGCGCACCAATACAGTAACAGGCGCCAAGCATGCTTAGCATTATACCGCGACGCTTATCGTCGTATATATCAGAAACCAGCGCATTTGTTTCGCCGTTAAGGATGCCTCCGCCAAAACCAAGCAGTATAATAGAAGCAGATAGCAGCGTCATATCATGGAATCGGGCAAGCCCTAAAATCCCAGCCACAGCGAAGATAGAGCCTGTTACCAGCAACCATTTGTATCCAAACCTATCGACAACCGGACCAAAAACCACCGTACCCATAATGATTCCAACGGTTAGTAGTGGAGATAATATTCCGGCATCGCTGCCTAACGCACCCAGAATAGGTCCTAACGAGAGCATTGTTACGCCAAAAAATGCCATTCCTGCACAAGCGGCGGTAAATACAAGTGATTTATTATACATAGGTTCTGATTTTAATCGTTTTTTGCTATTTTAACGACAGCATTGCCAGGTGTCCTGCTCCCAATAAGCCTGCACCGCCGGCTAATGCCGACGGCTCAAACTTTACTTGCCTAATACTGATAGGTTGTGCCCACTTACAATATTCTATCTATAAATTTTACAGCAGAACTAAAGACTCCCCCGCCCCAAATAATTTTTGCAGGGTTAAAAAGGCTGACATAGTTAGCCGATGCCATACCCCGCAGCTCTATTGCATCGTTTATAACAACTGTGGCTAAAGCGTCTTTCTTATCGTATGCCGCAAACACATCGTGAGAGGTAATAGCATCCATATCTTTTTTCTCAGAACACTATCTTTATAAATCGGGCTATCAGATTTAAGTAGTTTATGCACTTGCAGCGCAATACCTGTAGCGGATGCACGGCTTTCGAAACACCCGTATGTCTTATACTCTTCTTGAAACGGTCTTTGTAGCGCCATCCAACCTGTGGCTCCCACAATATCGTTATGCCCATGAAGTATGCGTCCGTCTGTAAGTATGCCAATACCAATGCCCGTTCCCACTGCGATAAAAATAGCATCGCTACATCCTTTTGCATTATCTTTCCAAGCTTCGCCTAAAATATAGCATGTCCTATCACTGGCTATGCTTACTTTAATCGCAGTTTTACCAATATGCTCTTCTATTTCATTTTGTAAGGGATAATCATCCCCATCCAGAAATATTAGGTGCCCATGGCAATATCCGGAACACAAATTCCAACTGCCTTAATATCAGATAGGCTATAATCTTATGAGGATGATAGCTTACTGATAACATCCTTAACCAGACCTCCTACCTCTCTGCCAGATCTGCCTTCGAGTAGGCAGAAAGCCTTATTAAGAATATTACCTTTTGAGTCGAAAACAGCACCAACTATTTTTGTACCGCCCAAGTCAATACCAATAGAAACCATGCTGGTGTTTTTAGGAATTGCACTACGATTATACTAATCAAAAATATATTGGCAAAATGACTACAATTTTGCCGACTAAAGGTACAAAAAATATAAGGATAGAATTATTTGAGGGTATTTATTCTCTTCGAAGTAAAGATTCCAGCTCTTCTAAATCGCTAAGCTTCTTTTTAAACACCCCTTTCTCGTAGAGATAAAACTCTGTTGCATTCGGGTTATATTGTATATGAGCAAATAATGGCAGCTTAGACTCTTTATTTATAAATACAATGTCTGTATCTGTATGGTAGCGCGAAAGATATTTTGTAGCAATGCCCTCAGCTTTTGGTACTACTATAGCTATAAGATGGTGCGGCTTGACAAAACAAAAGAGTAAACGCGTCCAATTTGCACAATACGGACCAGAACCTGGCAGCTGATCTTTCATATTATACATTAGCTGTTTTACTTTTGTTTTATACTCCCCATCTTGAAAAAGTAAGCCAAGCGCCGCTAAGCAATGAAGCATAACCGAGCCGCCTGAAGGAAATGCTCCGTCTGCAACAGGCATAGTTTGTATTTTACTGTTTTTTTCGTTTCTCTCGCAGTTAAGGAACATTTTAATTTCGGGATCGAAAAATTTTGAGATGGTATAATCGGCTAATAATTTAGCATTGAATATCCATTGCTCGTTACCATCAACCAAATACATATTTATAAAAGCATCAATAGTATGAGCATAATCATCTAAAAGACCTTCTCCTTCTACCTTACCGTTACGAATAAAATGAACAAGCCTTCCATCATCCGTCATTAAGCGAGTTCTAATGTAGTTCAGCGTTTCGTTAGCAAATAACAGATATTCTTCGTAACCTAATACCCGGTACCCCGAAATATATGCTTTAGCAATCATGGCATTAGCCGACGTGATAACTTTATCATCCGGATTGATAAATGCCCGACTATTAAAAGCCTTAATGAGCTTAGCCCTTATATTGGCAAGATTTTTTTCTACATCTTTTTCACTTAAACTAAACTCATTACTTAGCTCTTTTATTGTTGAACTTACGTATAGCGTATTTCTATAATCGTTGCTACCATGGCGCTTTAAACCATAATACTTTATGGCAAGCTTTGCATCATCGCCTAATACTTGCTCAAACTCATCTATAGTCCATGTATAAAAAGAACTTTCTCTACCTAGTGGGTCTGCCTGTATTGACGAATGAAATCCACCGTCAATTGCTAACAGATGCCTCATAGAAAATTGCAAAGTTTCTTCTATAAACTTTTTATACAATGGTGAGGGAATATACTGCTGTGCTTTAGCACACAAATTTATAGAAACGGCGTTATCCATAAGCTGCTTCTCATAAAACGGACATCGCCATGCGGCATCTTTTGTATAATGGAAAAAACCTCCATTAATATGATCGTATAAGCCACCCTCCGCCATTTTATCCAGCGTAAGCTTTATGTGCTTTAAAACCACCTCGTCGTTAAAATGATAGGCATACTCTAATAAGAACTCTTTTCCAATGGCTAACGGATATTCAGGTGGGTATAATGTTCTGCCATTCTTTTTATCGAACTTACGTTTCCATGGTTCAACTATGATATGAATATCTCTTTCTGAAAAAGAGTATTCTTCATTACCAGATTGCGGGCATGTTGGTATAAGGCTATCGCTTAAGTCTTTTGCTACTTCTAAAACGTTAAGGGGATCATCTTTAAATGTATTAAGAACATTTTCGGCAACTTCCAGCAAATGTTCCGGGCTCAAATAGGTTGTACCAAAAACAGGTGTACCGTCAAACAATGCGAAACTCGTAATAGACCAATTAGATAGCTGATCTACTTCTTGAACTATGTTTGAGTAGTATCGTTCTAAATCCGGACGCTCGTCTTTATCGATTAAAATAGGTATGAAGTTTTGGTTGATGAAATCTGCAACCTCATCATTGTATTCAAAGCTCAAGCGAGTTTTGCTTACACACCAATGACAAGCAATGTAGCCAATATGTATAAATAGCAGCTTGTTCTCAACTCTTGCCCCCATTGGTGCCAATCGATAAGGCTGGTTTTATGCATTAAAAAGTAAATGCTTTCTCCTGAATCTATGAACTCTTTTATATTCTATATTGTCACTCATTTTTCGTTAAGAGTAATCACATTAACTTTAGCCGTACACTAAATGTTAACAGCCATTTAAGAGTATAAACACCTAATTTAAATATGAAATACATTACATCGAACTGTTAACAAATCCAAATAAAAAGTGTTCAAAAAAAATTGATAGTGTAACCTAAATATTAGGATTGACAATATAATAAGTTAATAATAGGCTAATAAACAATAGAATATAAGATACAGTATAAATATATAAAATTTTATCAACAAACAATTTGAGCAATCTTATACTTTATTTTCCCTCTTTTACCATCCTATAGGTCTAAGTTCAAAACATCTACTAAAAGAAATAGTACATCTGAATGCTTATCAAAATTATATTTGCTATAATCTTTCCAGCTTAACATAATATCGGGATAAAAAACTTTTGCTCTTCTATCGTCTGCTGGAAGAAATACTTGAAATGAATTGGAAATCGATCCTTTTAACTTAGTTAAAGGTAATTCGAAAGGAGTGGTTGCCATGTATGTGTTTGGAGCTTGCATACATGGAGTACCAACAACAGCTGCCTCCATTTTCCATAAATAAAAAGCATAATGAAAAGCAGCACTAAATGTCCATCCATCTGTTATAACAAATACTTTAGAAGGTTGATATAGCGGTTTTCCATCCAAATCTTCTACAAAACGAGCACCTTCCCCTAGCGTATTATTAATAAATGCGGCTCTTTTGTCTTCGATAGGTTTATCTTCAGATTTGCTACTAAAAAAAGTATAGTCGCCATACTCGTAGCTGGCATTTCGTAGCTTATTAAACTCATCAAGCGTTGTTACAAACTTCTTAATGAGTAAAGGAGAAACTAACATATAGTTCTCAGTACCCATATTTTTTTTCAGGTAATCATCCCCATACATCATGTATAAAGTAGGCAAAACTATACCTGTAAACCCTCCTCCGTTTCCTCTTAAGTCTATAACTAATACCTCCGAGTTATTTTTCTTCATCTCTTCTAACATCTTCCTAAAAACCTCAGCAACATTGAGTAGCTTATCAATCGCTTCATCTATATTTTCCGGCATCTCTGCTTTTAAGGTGGATTTATAGAAGCTCTTGAGCCAGCTTTCTGTATTTGGCCATCCTTGCTCTTTAACATACGAAAAAGACTCTTTTGCCATTACCGATGATAAGCGGAAATACATTGCTTGGTTATTTTTATCTAAATAGTTGTAAGACATATAGCCGTCTTGTATTTTATCCCACGCAGGAACGTTGACCATTACAATAGAAGCCATATTGTCCTTACTAAGAAAGGTTATCTGTACATGTTTTATTTCCCCGGAAAGATTTTTCAATTTAATAGATGTAGTCTCTTCCAGCTCAGGGATCAGCCGTTTCATTTTATCAAATTGCCTAATATATCCCGAAAGAGTAGCGTACCTCCCATAAATATTTTCTGTAGAAATACTCCTTCCGACTCTTTCTAATAAATCGGCTACAGCTATACCGTTAACGCTAACAAGTTGCGCCCCTATTAAATGCTCGTTTTCTTTAGAAATACCAGAAATGATTAGCCCATCAGAGATAACAGAAAACTCTATGGGTAAAACAAGGTTGGGTATATAAGATTTTGTGAAATTAATCTGCTCTAAATATGTATGTCCGTCTTCAAGGTTTGAAAAGAAGCTAAGAATTGTCTCCGAGAAATCATTCAGTGTACCTCCTTTTTTTAGCGATTGCTCTACCTCAAATGCTTTTTTATGAAAAAATACCTTACCTCCAAAACCTGTATATGGATCGGGATGCGTTTCTTCTAAAGCTTTCACTAAATATTTAAAATCGGCAACTAATGTATCCCCCGATACTTGCTGGCTATATGTACTACTAAAGATAAAGAGCAAGAAAAACGAAAAAAGTATTTTCTTCATAGCATATTATTTTACTATAAAAATAGCGATTATTCCCAAATAAAAAAACTACTAAAAGTAGTCTGAGAAATATGGGTATTCATCGGGAATAATCTCTTCTAGTAGTCTGAGTGTGTCTAAATCAGTATTCAGATACTCTACTTTATGAAAATATGAAGGTCGGCGAAAACACATTAGTAATGCAGTTAAAGTTTGTATGTCTAATGAAATACTCTTACCTTTTGCTTTACGGGAGATTTTTATCTTCCCATTCTCGCTCCATTCCACGCTAAAAATCCCGCTATTCCACTCTGCCATATGGTCAGTAATTAAAAAGCAAAACGGTCTTGTTTTTCTCTGGAAAGGATAATTCTTTAAAAACCCCGCGACATCCACAATACGCGCCATATAGTATGGGGAGAGCGTTTCTTCTATCTGGCTATCTTCCATCAAAAAAGCTATCGGATCGTTTTTATATACGTTTCCTTTTACCATTTCAACCATCGACATGTGGGCATGTATAAAATTCCACAACCCTTTTCTAGCCTCTTGTGTAAGATATATTAACTCCTTTATATGGAAGATATCATCTGCAATCCAATATAGCAGAAAGCCCTGTGGTTTTTTCTTGCTATCGTAAAACACAGCGGCTGTTCTTTCTTCCTCGTTTTCCCAACGCCAGTATTCTTCCCACTCAACCTTCCCGCGTATCATTGCGCCGTGGTTAACCCTTGCAAACTTATCGTAAGTACGAATTACATCTTTATGATCTACCGGCATACGCTTAACAAACCCTGTTGTATCTTCGTATTTAGGCAGCTGTGAATCTTTTATGATAAAAGAAAGTGTTTCCGACATTATCTCCCACCCTTTTTTACGATAGTAAGGAATTGAATATGGGTAAAGATATGAGACAAGCTGACCGTTATCTTTCATCTTTTTTAGAGCAACTTTAATCAAGTCGTTCATCAGCCCCATACCTGCGTATTCGGGATAGGTACCCACACCAGTAAGTCCGCCCATTTTAAAGATACGCCCATGTATGTTTACTCTATAAGGGTGAACAACAGCTTGCGAAACCAGCTGATCATCATCAAACCAACCAAAGACATCGGCATTTTCGAGTACCGGACCTTTGGCTTTTACTATCTCATCTTCAACATAACCGCTCTCTTGCAGTATGCGATTCGTTACCTGAAAAACGTACCTCAACAGTTCGTTATATTGGTCGAGATATTCCGCCCCAACAGGTTTTAATACTAAATGATCGCGAATTTCTTGGTTAGCCATTTTTGTCTTTAAGAATATTTAGATAATTTTATATACCTGTAAACATAGCAACAATCTTTACTATGAAATCACAAAACCTCTTTGCATTAACAATAACCATTCTTTTTTTCTGTTAACTTTTTTCATGTAAAAGTAACAACATTTGAAAAGAATGTATAAGCCTGTATGGTTCTATTATTGAAGCGTAATAACATTGATTCGAAAGTGTAATCAATATATTCAGCTACTAAACAGGCAACACTAAAATAGCAAATACTCCACAGCCAGCTATTAAAACGAATTTACTACTTTACGTAAAGTAACAAGTCGGGCAAGCATCTCTTCCAACTTATCTAACGCTAACATATTTGCTCCGTCTGATTTGGCGCACGCCGGGTTAGGATGCGTTTCGACAAACAAACCATCGCAACCTACAGCAATACCTGCACGCGCAATGGTTTCAATCAATTCCGGCTTTCCACCCGTTACCCCCGATGATTGGTTAGGCTGCTGTAGCGAATGAGTAATATCTAGTATTACAGGACAACTGTTTTTCTGCATTTCTGCAATACCTCGGTAGTCAACAATGAGGTCGTAGTAACCAAACATAGTCCCCCTATCGGTTAGCATCACATTTTCATTACCGCTATCGCGCACTTTATCAATTGTAAACCGCATAGACTCGGGAGCCATAAACTGCCCCTTCTTAATATTTACCACTTTACCCGTTTTGGCAGCCGCCACAAGTAAATCAGTCTGGCGGGCAAGGAATGCGGGTATTTGTAATATATCAACATCGTATGATGCGGCTAATGCTGCTTCTTCCGGATTATGAATATCGGTAACTATTGGCAATTGAAACGTCTCGCGAACTTTTTTCAGAATTCCTAAAGCTTTTTCGTCCCCAACTCCTGTAAACGAATCTATACGCGAACGGTTTGCCTTGCGATATGATGCTTTAAACACATAAGGTATCTCTAGCTTATCCGTAATTGCTTTTACTTTTTCCGCAACTTCCATGCAAAGCTCTTCACTTTCCACTACACATGGACCTGCAAGAAGAAAGAAGCTATTACTGTCTGTATGTTTTAAATAAGAAATATTCATAGTGATTTAATAAATATGTGATTCAAATATTCAAACCCTAGTACTCGTACTTATCTTTCCAGTATTGAGCCAACCGTTGCCTGATATCTTTTTCTTTCGAATTCTGTCCGGGTTCAAAGAATTTTTTTCCGCTTATTTCCTCGGGTAAAAATTCCTGTTCAACAAAATTTCCACCATAGCTATGGGCATACTTATAGTCGTCGCCATAACCGAGCTGCTTCATTAATTTTGTTGGTGCATTGCGTAAATGTAAAGGTACAGGAAGATATCCTGTTTGCTTAACATATGCAATAGCTGCGTCTATTGCCATATATGAGGAATTGCTCTTTGGACTAGTTGCTAAATATATAACCGTTTCCGAAAGTATAATACGCCCCTCAGGCATACCTATTTTACTAAGCGCATCGAAACAAGTATTTGCCATAAGTAGCGCGTTAGGATTTGCCAAACCGATGTCTTCGGCAGCAAGTATAACCATTCTTCGCGCAATAAATAAAGGATCTTCTCCGCCTTCAATCATACGTGCCAACCAATATACGGCAGCGTTAGGATCGCTACCTCTGATAGATTTAATAAATGCCGAAATAATATCGTAGTGCTGCTCTCCGTTCTTATCATATAACGCTATGTTCTCTTGTAGCCGTTCCGTTGCTGTATCGTTATCAATAACAATAATATCATCAGGCTCATAAGAGTTAATAATAAGTTCCAATATATTCAGTAGTTTACGAGCATCGCCTCCCGAAAAACGGAATAGGGCTTCGGTTTCCCGAACATCAAACTTACGCTCTTTCAGCTCTACATCGGTTTCTATAGCCCGCTTTAGCAGCTTCTCCAAATCTTCTTTATCCAGCGATTTCAGCACGTACACCTGACTACGAGAAAGCAAAGGGCTTATCACTTCAAACGAAGGATTCTCGGTCGTTGCACCAATCAACGTAACGATACCTTGCTCCACTGCTCCAAGCAACGAATCTTGCTGCGACTTACTGAACCTATGAATTTCGTCTATAAACAGTATAGGAGAAACCGTATTGAAAAAGCGTTGTTTTTTAGCGCTTTCAATTACCTCTCGTACATCTTTAACCCCCGAACTTACCGCACTAAGCGAAAAAAAAGGACGGTTTTGCTGATTAGCGATAATCTTTGCCAGGGTAGTTTTACCTACACCGGGAGGACCCCAGAGGATAAAAGACGAAATGTTGCCCGATTCTATCATCTTACGTAAAATAGCACTCTCGCCAATCAAGTGCTGCTGACCGATGTACTCATTAAGATTTTTAGGGCGTAAACGTTCTGCTAATGGTACTGACATTGCTGATTTAAAATTTACTGTAAAGTTACATAATTCATCTCACATTGGCAGTTAAAAACTGCTACCTTGCTTTTTTGTTAAAAAGGTTATAGCTTTGCACAAGGAGCGTAAGGAGATGTACAGCTATAAAAAAATTTCTCTTAACACTTCCCGACTAACGATTAACCCATAAACAAATTAAAGTATGTCATACGATTTAGCACCCGGAACACGAATTGACCACGAACGCTACGGCGAAGGTATTATTACAAAAAATAACCTTACCGACTACGAGGTAATTTTCGAGCGTGGCGGCAAAATGAGTATTCTTAAATCTAACGGCGGTTTTACCGTTGTTAATGAGGTAGAAGATACTAGTAACGAACCACGTATTTCTCTTGCCGAAGCAGAAGCACTGGTAACTCATGTTCTCGAACAATATGGTGCAACTCAAGAAGTTGTTGAAATGGGCGACCGCTGGAATGGTGGAACTATGATACTTACTCCTGCAAACCCCGAATTGCAAAGTAAAGAAATTCCTATCGAAACGTTTTTCCATAAAATAGTGATGCTACGTGACCGACTTCGGGTTATGGAGCAACAAATAAATAGCCACCCAAAGCTCACCGACGAAGATAAAGTTAACCTACAGCAATACATTACCCGTATATACGGAAGCCTTACAACTTTCAACCTACTATTTAAAGAGAAAGACGACTATTTTGTAGGGAGTAGTAAGAAAGAGTAAAGAGTCTAACCCGTAACGTATCTATAATGTTTATATAGTTGATAAATAACAACTTGAGAAGATACGCCATAGCTATAAAAAAAATAACATCGTCATTTCTCCCTTCGGTCGAAATGACGAATATTTTTCTAAATGCACCACGAACTACTCTATAGCCCACCTAATCCAAGCTACAATAAATGCGAGACAGCCAAACAGCTGTCTTTTTTACTTTTAGTACTTAAATAACATCCGCTCTTTGCATCACATCCTAAAACTTGTATATTTGTAATATGGCAAAAAATGGCATATTACAAGTTATACTAATCGGTAGCGGAAAAGTTGCTCGCAACCTTGGCTATGCCTTGAAAGAGGCAGGGCACTGTATAGTACAGGTATATAGTCCGACTCTTTCTCACGCTCGAGAGTTAGCCTCAGAGCTGGATTCGAGCATATATACCAACAAAGTCAGCGATCTCATACGTAATGCTAACTGCTACATTATTGCCATAAAAGATGATGCCATCGCCCACGTTGTAAAACAACTTAATGTTGGTAACGGGTTGGTAGTACATACATCGGGAGGTACATCTGTAGATGTTTTTAAAGAAAATACAAATATAAAATACTACGGGGTATTCTATCCGTTTCAAACATTTACCAACCGTACCCTACCGTTTGAGGACATCCCAATCTTTATCGAAAGTCCGGTTAAAGAATGTTTACAGCATTTAAAAAAGTTAGGAGAAACGATCTCTAAAAAAGTATCGGCGCTTAGCTCAGAAAACAGGTTGAAGCTACATACATCAGCTGTTTTCGCTTGCAACTTTCTTAACCATATGCTGGTTCTCGGCAATAAGCTAATAAAAGAAGCCAACTTAAATTTTGCAATACTACGACCATTGGTTGAACAAACAATAGCAAATGCTTTTTTGACCGATAATCCTATAGCCGCTCAAACAGGACCGGCATCGCGTAACGATACGAATATAATAAACAAGCATATGGAACTACTGGCATCAAATCCCGATCTACAAACAATATACCAACAGCTTACAGAAAGCATATTAAAACAACAAAATGAGTAATTACAAAGCAGACTTACACAAGATTAAAGCATTTGCATTTGATGTTGACGGAGTATTTACAGATGGTTCTGTGCTTACCTACATTGACGGTGATCTTCTACGCACCTATAACGCAAAAGACGGCTATGCTATACGCTATGCCGTAGAAAAGGGATACCCTATAGCCATAATAACAGGCGGTGCATCAGAAACGATAAAAAGCCGTTTTAACCAGCTGAAGGTTACAGACATCTACTTACGCTCTTTTGATAAGCTGCCCGACTTCGAAGAATTCTGCTACAAATACCATCTTCAACCCGGTGAAGTTTTATTTATGGGTGATGATATCCCCGACATTCCTATTATGGAAAGGTGCGGTTTAGCAACATGCCCCTCTGATGCCGTAATTGAGGTAAAAAGAGCTGCGGCATTTATTTCGCCATATAAAGGCGGGCAAGGTTGCGTAAGAGACATTATTGAGCAAACTTTAAAAGTACATGGTAAATGGCAGAATAATGACGAACATATTGCCTCCACATAAATTTGAATAGAATTTCATAAACTATAAAACTTTATTGATATATGTTACTAGATACATTAAAAGGTAAGAATATAATTTTAGGCTCGCAGTCGCCTCGTAGAGCGGAGCTGCTAAAGGGCTTAGACTTATCATTTACGCTATGTGCCGATATGGATGCAGACGAAAGTCGTCCTGACGATCTTTCTAAGAATGGTGTTCCTGCTTATATTTCTGAGAAGAAATCAAATGCCTATCCTAAAGAGCTGGGCGAAGATGATATTCTTATTACAGCCGACACTATTGTTTGGATAGATGATGAAGTACTCAATAAACCAAGCGATAGAAATGACGCTATACGAATGCTGAATATGCTCTCGGGTAGAATGCACGAAGTTATCACGGCTGTTACTTTACGTTCGAAAGATAAAATGCAAACATTCATCGCATCAACTTTTGTACATTTTCGCCCATTAGAAGATGAAGAAATAGAGTATTACGTAGATAACTATCATCCTTATGACAAAGCGGGGGCATATGGAATTCAAGAATGGCTGGGGTTTATTGCCTTAGAACGGATAGAAGGTTCTTACTTCAACGTTATGGGACTTCCCGTTCAGCGTCTATACGTAGAGCTGGCAAAGTTTACCAACACATACGAATCTGCCGGTATCGATGGATTCTATCAAGAATAATAGCCGCATCCGTTACTTACTAAACCTACTAATATTCAATATGAAAAAAATACTTATTGTACTTTGCTTCGCTATCATAAGCCCAACAATGCTTTTGGCAGACGAAGGTATGTGGTTGCCTATGCTCCTTAAAAAGTACAACGAAAAAGATATGCAAAAGAAAGGCTTTAGGCTTACTGCCGAAGACCTATACAGCGTAAATAAAGCAAGCCTTAAAGATGCCATCGTTCAGTTTGGCGGAGGGTGCACCGGCGAGCTTGTTTCTGCGGAAGGGTTGCTGCTAACCAACCATCACTGCGGATATCGCCAAATACAATCGCACAGCTCACTCGAGAACAACTATCTTGAGTACGGTTTTTGGGCAAAAACGCGTAGCGAAGAATTACCCAATCCCGGATTAACGGTAAAGTTTCTCGTTCGTATGAACGATGTTACTGACCGCATACTTGAGGGTATTACCGATCAAACCCCCGAAGATGAACGCATAAAGCTGGTTAACGAACGCAGTAAAGCTGTTGCAAAAGAATCCGAAACTGAAAAAGGCTATACATCCATAGTAAAACCTATCTACTATGGTAACCAATACATACTATACGTATATGAAGAGTTTACAGATGTTCGTTTGGTAGGTACTCCACCCGATGCTATTGGTAAGTTTGGAGGCGATAGCGATAACTGGATGTGGCCTCGCCATACGGGTGATTTTTCGGTATTCAGAATCTATGCCGGCAAAGACAATAAGCCTGCCTCCTACTCTACGGATAACGTTCCGTATAAACCTAAAAAATATTTTCATATCTCACTGAAAGGTGTTAACCAGAACGACTTTACTTTCATTTACGGTTTTCCTGGAACAACACAAGAATACATTCCTTCGTATGCTGTTGAAATGCTTATGCAGCATAACCCGCATAAGATAGCCCTCCGCGATCAACGTCTTGATATTATTAATGCCGATATGGCTAAGGATGAGAGCACACGTATTAAATATGCCTCTAAGCAAAACAGCATTGCAAACGCGTGGAAAAAATGGCAAGGAGAGCTAAAAGGTTTAGACCGCTTAAATGCTGTACAGAAAAAGCAAGCAGAAGAGCAGCAGTTTATAAGCTGGACTTCTCAGAACGCAGAACGTACTACCCGGTATGGAAAAGTTCTTAATCAGCTGAAAGATGTTTATGCAAACATGAACGAAGTGTCGTTAGTAAACGACTACTACCGCGAGGCTATTATGGGTGTTGAGCTGCTTAAATTCTGCTCAGATCTTGCTAAAATAATAGATAAGAAACAGCTGCCGGAAGAGCTGATAAAGCAAGCCGAAAGACTTACAGGCTATACTACTTCTAATTTCTTTAAGGATTATATCCAATCAATAGACAAAAGAGTTTTTACTGCAATGTTTAGCAGCTACCACAAAAACATTGCAAAACCGTACCACCCGGAGTACTATACATTGTTATATACCGAATGTGGAAATAGTATAGACCGATTGGCAGATAAGGTTTTTAGAGAAACTAAACTGCTGGACGAAGAGTACCTTACAAAACTTTTAAACAATAAAGACGCCACCCTTATTCTGAACAGCATTAGGACGGATATTGCCTACCGCTTGTTCTCCTCATTCAACCAAATGATGAAAGATAAGGTTGACGAGGTGCTTAAATCTCATAAAAATAAGGCGAACCTACTACAGCGAACCTACATGTCCGGCTTAATGGAAATGGAGCCGAATAAAAGCTTTTATCCCGATGCAAACTCTACCCTGCGCGTTGCATACGGATATGTTGATGGCTTCTACCCTACAGATGGCGTTCGTTATAAACATTATACCACACTTGATGGAGTAATTGAAAAGGCGATGCTTCCTGCAGACGATTATAGAATTCCTGAGAAGCTAAAGCAACTGCATGCTAACCGCGATTACGGTCGTTATACCAATACCAAAGGAGAGCTACCTGTTGGATTTATTGCAACGAACCACACCACAGGAGGTAATTCCGGCAGCCCTATCTTAAACGGAACGGGAGAGTTGGTAGGCATTAACTTCGACCGCTGTTGGGAATCGACTATGAGCGATATCATGTTCGACCCTGACTACTGCCGCAATATCTCTGTCGATATTCGCTATGTACTTTTTGTAATTGATAAGTATGCCGGAGCAAAACATTTGATAGACGAGATGACTATTGCAAAATAACTTTAATATATCGTCATTTCGAGCGTAGTGAGAAATCTGCTCATTTTATCAATAGATTTCTCACTACGCTCGAAATGACGGTAAAACAATTTTATAAAAACTGGCGTAAGATAGCTTTCGTCAGTTTTTTATATATTATATCTTTGCTTTTTTAATAAGCCTATCTGCAATGAAACAGCGGATTATACTTTTCGTTACCATATTTTTCTACTTTGTACTAATATTCTTAGTAGGCAAGTCTATCTTTATGATAGCCCATTCTTCTATGGGTGGAGGTATTTCTGCATCCGATTTCTTTAATGTTTTGTATCACGGTTTACCGCTCGATCTTTCTACCAGTGGCTACTTAACCGCTTTACCCGCACTGATACTCATAGCATCTATTGTATTTAAGCCTTCAATCATCAGTAAAATATACAACGTTTACTTTGCACTTATACTTGCTGTTGTATCAATTATTGCAATTGTTGATATTGTCGTATATCCCTATTGGAGTTTTCATTTCGATTCGACCGTTTTTCTTTACCTAAAGAACCCGAAAGAGGCTTTTGCCAGCGCGTCGGTTTTAGAAATAGTACTTGGCACGCTTGGTATCATTGCTTTTTTTGCAGCTACGTATGCTGGATATATCTACTTAATAAAAAAACAAGTACTAAGGCTAAAAGTTCCTAAATCGAGAGCGGTAACAAGTATTGTTTTACTTCTACTTACGGCATTTCTATTCTTACCCATAAGAGGTGGTATAACCGTTTCTACAATGAATGTAGGGAAAGTTTACTTTAGCGACAACCTGTTTCTTAACCACGCTGCAATAAATCCCCAGTTTAACCTGTTATACTCTATAAGCAAATCTGATAATTTCGGATCGCAATACCAGTTCTACGATAAAACAGAAGCAACTGCTATATTCGACGACCTCACTAGCCAACCGGTAGCCGATAGCATACCCCGGCTGCTAAATACCGACAGACCGAACATAATTCTGTTTATTCTCGAAAGCTTTTCTGCCGATGTATCCGCCGACTCTATCATTGCGCCTAACATATACCAATTTGCAAAAGAAGGGATAGCATTCAAAAATTTCTATGCAAACTCTTTCCGTACCGATAGAGGCTTAGTGTCTATTTTAAGCGGATACCCCGGGCATCCTACCGTTGCTATTATGAAGTACCCACAGAAAACCGAATCTCTGCCAACAATACCAAAAACGCTAAAAAATAGTGGCTACAAAAATCTCTCGCTATTCTATGGCGGTGATGCCGATTTTTCGAATATGCGCTCATACTTTGTAGGTGCATGCAGTATAAATAATATTGTCTCCGATTCAGACTTTCCGCTAAGCGAGCGTATGACGAAATGGGGTGTACCCGATAGCCTTCTTATAGACCGCGCATATTCCGACATTGTAGAAGCAGAGCAAGAAGCTCCTTTTTTTAAGGTAATACTTACGCTAAGCAGTCACGAACCTTTCGATGTACCAACAGCAAAATTTGATATTCCGTTCTTAAACGCAATCAACTATACTGACGAAAATTTGGTTTTTTTTGTAAGTAAGCTGAAACAAACAAAGCTTTGGGATAATACGCTGATTATTCTTATTGCAGACCACGCTATGCAATCGTACCCACAAGGAGTAAATAATAACGATGCTAAACGTTTCGAGATACCTATGATATGGTTGGGAGGAGCCGTAAAAGAACCATACACAATAATCGATTATGGTTCTCAAAACGATTTGGCTGCAACGCTCCTTTCTCAGCTGAACATGAAATACAACGATTTCAGGTTTAGTAAAGATATACTAAACCCCGAAGCACATAAATTCGCTTTCTATTCCTATATGAATGGCTTCTCGATGATAGATTCTACAGGGATGATAACCTACGATAACGATAAACAGGGTATTATAAATCAATCCGGCAACCCCGATTTAGAGAAACAGGCAAAGGCATTCTTCCAAATGATGTATATCGATTTAGGAAACCGATAGCTATTTATAAGGAGTTATTTCTAAATTATAAGCGTCATTCCGAACGAAGTGAGGAATCTCCTCAAGAGTAACAATATTCTGGAAAAGGAAATTCCTCACTTCGTTCGGAATGACATAGACTTTTTAAATGGCTTCTTCTTTAACTCTTTTCAGCCTTTGGCTTATCTACTTCGACCTCCTCTTCCGGCTTTACTTTATAAATCTTATAGCCTAATGCTGCTACAATAATATTTACAATCGGACTTAGTAGGTTAAAAAAACAGTATGGTAAATAAACAAAAGTAGAAATACCCATAATCATAGACTGGGTCATGCCGCATGTATTCCACGGAACTAGAGGCGATGTTACGGTTACGCTACCTTCTATAGTACGCGATAGCAAGCGGCTTTCGTAGCCTTTTCTTTTATATACGCCCTTAAACATATTACCTGTAAGAATAATAGATATATATTGATCGGCAGTGGTAAGGTTTAAAAATATACCCGTTGCAACGGTAGAAGTAACCACACTGAATGTATTTCTCATAAACCGAATAAAAACCGTAACTATTTTCATTAGCATTCCGCTGGCAACCATCATACCTCCAAAAACCATTGCGCAAATAATCAACCAAATAGTATTAAGCATTCCAGACATTCCTCTCGTGCTAACCAGCTCGTTTAGCTCAGCATTTCCGGTATCAATTGCAGTACTACCATAAAAAGAAGTCAGTACACCCTTAAACTGAGCAAGAACACCGCTTGTATCGCTTCCTGCAATTTCTTGCAGTATATGAGGTTGAGCAATTAGCGCTACAATCCCTGCTGCAATTGCCGACAAAAACAAGGTAATAATAGCCGGAACTCGTTTTATAATAAGGAATAGCGTCACCGCCGGTACAATCAGCAGCCAGGGCGATATAACAAACTTCTCCTTCAAAACTACCGTAAACGTACTTATCTGATCCGTAGAGGCGGCATCGTATGTAAAACCGACAATCGTAAATATAACGAGCGTTATAAGCATTGTCGGAATTGTTGTTATCATTAAGTAACGTATATGAGTAAATAGCGGCGTACCTGTTATTGATGAAGATAAAACTGTTGTATCCGATAATGGCGATACCTTGTCGCCAAAGTATGCCCCCGAAATAATCGCCCCTCCTATCCATCCCGGAGAAAAGCCGAGCGCCTGACCTACTCCAAGCAGCGCAACGCCAACGGTTGCAATAGTTGTCCACGAGCTGCCTATTATAACAGAAACAACAGCGCAAATTATACAAGTAGATACCAAATAATAGCTGGGATGAATAATCCCCATGCCGTAATAGATAAGGGTAGGCACAATACCGCTAATCATCCATGCCCCCGATAAGGCTCCGATTATAAGCAAAATAAGAATTGCAGGCGATAGATCTGCGATATTTTTTGAAATCGCTTCTTCTATTACCTCCCATTTAACCTTGCAGTAAGCTATTGCTATCAGACAGCATACGGCAGATGCTATCAGCAATACGATTTGGCTCCCCCCCGACAAAGCATCATTGCCATATATCTGTATGGTAACAGCCAACAGACAAACAAGTACGATTATAGGAACAAACGATAATAAAGTGGATGGTTCTCTGACAGTTTGGTTTTTCATAAATCTAGGATTTCATTCGGTTTAGTAGCAAAGATAACTCTTTCGCATAAATATATTAAAAACATAGTAAAAAGATTTTAATATCATATTTTTATACAAATATATTGATAAAATATTAGTATATTTATATAAACATTTAAAACTAATCTATCATGAAAAAACTAATGATTTTGGCACTCCTACTCTGTGGGGTAAACCTAAGCTCAAATGCCCAAAGAATTATTATTCCTCCGCCTCTACATCTATATCCAGCCACAGTAGTAGGAAATGGTATGATTTACACTAATGGTTCTGAAATAAAGACCAATTGTCAGTATCGTGTAGATCTTCAACTAACAAATGAAGGGGAAGTTTTTCGCCACGGCGTTATATACATATATAAACAGAATATACAAACCGGAATGGGTCAGCTAGTAAAAGAGCAAGCATTTTATTCTGACGGACCAACCTTTTTTAGGACATGATCCATTAGGTGCTTTTAACTATAGCATTACTATTCGGCTTTGCACATCCGCAGGAGAGCCTTCTGCACACTTCTGGGCGTACAATGCCGGAGGTTCATTACCCGTAGAGCCATAATTAGCCTCAACTTATAAAGAGCCCGTGTAAATGAATACTTACACGGGCTCTTTCATTATTTACTACCTTTGTACTCGTTATGTCAAATACAGACGATACATATAAAACAATCTCTGAACTTTCTGAAGGTATTTATAAAGAAAAAGGAAGCAAATTTATTGCTTATGCCTACCCTATATGTACCGACGAAGAAGTAAAAGAACACGTACAGAAGCTGAAAAAAGAATACTTCGATGCACGTCATCACTGCTACGCATATCGTATAGGAGGAAAAGGAGAGCTGTATCGCGCAAACGACGACGGAGAGCCATCGGGTACGGCAGGCAAGCCTATACTCGGACAGCTGCTATCTAACGAGCTAACCAACATTCTGGTCGTTGTGATACGCTACTTTGGCGGAATTAAGCTGGGAACATCGGGGTTAATATATGCCTATAAAACAGCCACAGCCGATGCCATTGCCAATGCCGAAATTATAGAACGAACCATAGACGAGCAGCTACGCATTACTTTTGGCTACGAGGTAATGAATGATATTATGCGGATTATTAAAGAAGAGCAGCCCTCCATTCTTAGCCAACAGCTGGATATCGCTTGCCAAATGGAGTTATCCGTTCGTAAAAGTAAAGCCGACAAGCTGAAAGAACGTTTGCAAAAAGTAGAAGGGTTAGATTTTGAAGTCGTCTAAACGGAGTTGTAAATTGAATATCAAATAGCTTAAAGCTCATCGCCATGTCGAACGTAGTGAGAACCGTTAGCTCGGCGAAGCCACATCTCCTTAATAGCGGCAGTGTGTTGAATGAGCAGATGTCTTACTACGTTCGACATGACGGTTGTTTTTCGCATTAGCCTTAACGTTTTACGACTAACGACTAACCTTTAACAAATAAATTTTGTAAATTTGCAACCAAACGCACTTCAAAATCACTTTCGTATGATAAAGCACCTTGTATCTATTACCGATTTTACGAAAGAAGAAATTCTCCACGTACTTAAGTTGGCTTCCGACTTCGAGCAAAATCCCAACCAGCGGTTGTTACATGATAAAGTTGTAGCATCCGTTTTTTTTGAACCGTCAACACGTACACGCCTCAGCTTCGAAACAGCTGTGAATCGTTTGGGCGGACGGGTTATCGGCTTCTCAGATGCGCGTAATACCAGCGTAAGTAAAGGAGAATCGCTAAAAGACAGCATAATGATGATCGCTAACTATGCCGATCTTATTATTATGCGCCATCCGGTTGAGGGTAGCGCACGCTATGCCAGCGAAATATCACGCGTGTCCGTTATAAACGCAGGCGATGGAGCCAATCAGCATCCTTCGCAAACGATGCTCGATTTATACTCCATTCAAAAAACACAAGGTACCTTAGACGGATTAACCATAACAATGGTAGGTGATTTAAAGTACGGTCGTACCGTACATTCGCTTATCATGGCAATGTCTCATTTCAATACCAGATTCAGGTTTATTGCGCCTAAAGAGCTGCAAATTCCCGGAGAATATAAGCGTTTTCTCGATCAGAAAGGTTTGCCCTATTCCGAGCATCGCGAGCTGGCAGAAAACATACAAGATGCCGATATTATATACATGACACGCGTACAGCAGGAACGCTTTACCGATCCTGTTGAATACGAAAAGGTGAAAAATGTATATAGCCTACGCAACAGCATGCTTGAGCATACTAAGGATAACGTTAAAATTTTGCATCCGCTGCCCCGTGTAAACGAGATCAATACAGACGTTGACGATAACCCTAAAGCATACTACTTTACACAAGCAGAAAACGGTGTTTATGCCCGTATGGGAATCATTGCTTACGTGATGCGAGAAAGCGGTCTGATTTAAGTTGATTAAGAATACGGCGATTGTTATTAAAGAGGTATTGGCAAACAGCTGATAGGACGTGCAATAAAAACAGCCAAAAGCAAGAATGCCAAAGTACTTGAAGCGGGGACAGGCAACTGCGGAACGTCGCATCTGAAGCTCTACCAAAAATGTGGTTTTACAATTACTTGGATCGACTTTAACTTCTTTACCAAGCACTACGAGGAAAAAATAGTGGAAAATAGCATTCAGTGTAAACATATGGTCCGACTAAGCATATACCTATAAAATCGCTGTAAGCCTGTTATAAAACGTCCTTTCTTCCGTAAATTTTTCCTATGTTTGCCGCTTAAATAAATAGTTGTTAATACTCTATTTATTTTATATACAAAAAATAACCATAATTCACTTTATACTTTAAAAATCGTTATATATAATGAATTTTGATTTAGTAGTTATCGGTAGCGGTCCCGGTGGGTATGTAGCAGCAATACGCGCTTCGCAGCTAGGAATGAACGTTGCCGTTGTAGAAAGGGCCGAACTTGGCGGTATATGCTTAAATTGGGGCTGTATCCCTACCAAAGCCCTACTTAAAAGTGTGCAAGTTTACGAGTACGCATCGCATGCGGCAGAGTACGGTATTGAGGTTGAAGGTACCGTAAAGCCCGATCTCGCAAAGGTTGTAGAGCGTAGCCGTAACGTTGCTGCCGGCATGAGCAAGGGTATTGAATTCTTATTTAAAAAGAATAAAATAACCGTTATTAAAGGCTCGGGAAAGCTTATTGAAAAAGGAATAGCTGAAGTTACAGCAGAAGACGGAAGCAAAGAAACGATAGAAGCAAAACATATTATTTTAGCAACAGGCGCACGCTCTCGAGTAATTGACAGCATGCCTATAGATGGCGAGAAAATTATAGGCTATCGTCAAGCATTAGTCCCTACTAAGCTACCCGAATCAATGGTAGTAGTGGGCTCTGGTGCTATAGGGAGTGAGTTTGCCTACTTTTATAACGCAATGGGGACCAAGATTACCTTAGTTGAATTCTTACCTAATATCGTTCCGCTGGAAGATCACGAAGTTTGTGCACAGCTAAGCCGCTCCTTCCGTAAAGTAGGTATCAAAGTAATGGTCGAAGCATCCGTTCAGTCGGTTGATACATCGGGCGACCTATGCAAGGTTACGGTTCAGACAAAGAAAGGCGAAGAGGTTATCGAAGCGGAAATCGTTCTATCTGCCGTTGGTATATCGCCGAATGTAGAGAACATCGGACTGGAAGAGCTGAACATTGAAATGGAAAGAGGTCGTGTAAAAGTAGATGAATTTTACCGTACCAACGTTGAAGGTATCTATGCCATAGGCGATATCATCAACACCCCTGCCCTTGCCCACGTTGCTTCTGCCGAAGCGTTAGCATGCGTCGAAAAGATTGCAGGGCTTGATGTTCATCCTATTAACTATAAAAATATTCCAGGTTGTACATATACTACCCCCGAAGTTTCGTCTGTTGGTATGACTGAAAAGGCTGCTATTGACGCCGGGTATAAAGTAAAGGTTGGTAAATTCCCCTACACCGCATCTGGTAAAGCTGCTGCTGTAGGTGCTAAAGACGGCTTTGTAAAGCTGGTGTTTGACGAAGCTACCAACAAGCTACTTGGCGCCCACATGATAGGTGCGAATGTTACCGAAATGGTTGCGGGTTTGGTTACTTCGCGCAATTTGGGAGTAAAAGGGCACGACCTGATTAAGTCTATCCATCCGCACCCTACCATGAGCGAGGCTATAATGGAGGCTGCGGCTGCCGCATACGGTGAAGTGGTACACCTATAAACATCTGAAAGGTTTGGAGCTTAAAGTTTTCTCTAATCTTGAAACCTTAAATTTGAAATTATTCAACTTAAACATAAAATACGCATGAAAAGAGATACACAAATTTTTGACCTAATTGCTAAAGAACGCGAGCGTCAGCTGCACGGTATAGAGCTTATCGCTTCGGAGAACTTTGTAAGCGAACAGGTAATGGAGGCTATGGGATCCGTAATGAACAACAAGTACGCCGAAGGTTACCCGGGTGCGCGTTACTACGGCGGTTGCGAGATCGTTGACCAGTCGGAACAGCTGGCAATCGATAGGCTTTGCAAGCTATTTGGTGCAGAGTTCGCAAACGTACAACCTCACTCCGGCGCACAGGCTAACATGACTGCATTTATGGCGGTTATGCAACCCGGAGATACCTTCTTAGGGCTTGATTTAGCTCATGGCGGACACCTTTCGCACGGTTCACCTGTAAACATGTCGGGTATGTGGTTTAAACCTATTTCGTACGGAGTTAATCAGGAAACCGGACGTGTTGACTACGATATGATGGAGAAGCTGGCATTGGAGCACAAGCCTAAGCTATTGCTCGGCGGTGCGTCAGCTTACTCTCGCGAGTGGGATTACAAACGTATGCGCGAAATAGCGGATAAGATAGGCGCTATCTTTATGGTAGATATGGCACACCCTGCGGGACTTATAGCGGCAGGTTTGCTGGAGAATCCTGTTAAGTATGCACACATCGTTACCTCTACAACACATAAAACCCTTCGCGGACCTCGTGGTGGTGTTATTCTTATTGGTAAAGATTTCGAAAATCCTTGGGGATTAAAAACTCCAAAGGGACAAACCAAGATGATGTCGCAGCTTATTAACTCGGCTGTATTCCCCGGTATCCAAGGCGGACCGCTTGAACACATTATTGCTGCAAAAGCGGTATCGTTTGGCGAAGCGTTAGAGCCAGAATATAAGACGTACCAATCGCAGGTACAAAAGAATGCTGCCGTTATGGCAAAAGCATTTGTTGACAGGGGTTACAAGATTATTTCTGGTGGAACAGACAACCACTCTATGCTTATAGATTTTCGCACTAAGTTCCCTGAGCTAACAGGTAAAGTTGCCGAAAAAGCATTAGTACAGGCAGATATTACGGTTAACAAGAATATGGTTCCGTTTGATAGCCGTTCTCCATTCCGAACATCTGGAATTCGTATAGGCACGCCCGCTATTTCTACCCGTGGCTTAAAGGAAGAACATATGGAGCCTATCGTTAACTTTATGGACCGTGTGCTTTCTGCACCTGATGACGAAAAGGTAATAACTGCTGTTCGTGGCGAAGTAAACAAAATGATGAAAGACTTTAAGCTGTTTGCTTGGTAAGTAAATAGGCAAACGCTCTATACAAGGCTGCTCAAAAAGTATTATCTTTTTGAGCAGCCTTGTTTTTATAATACACTTCCGTCATTTCGAGCAAAGCGAGAAATCTCTTAAATAGGAGTAGTACGCTGAATGAGGAGATTTCTCGCTTTGCTCGAAATGACGAATAAAATAAGTATTCTCTATAAGTATGCAGACACAGGGACACCTACTACAATACTTACCGGCACAGGTTTTCCGTTTTGCACTCCGGCAGCCCATTTAGGCGAAGTGCTAAGCATATGTAGAACTTCTGTTTCAAGTAGCTTATGAGGCGAATTCATCACATTTACCTTGCCTATAGAGCCATCGCTAGTAATTACTATTTCAACATTAACATAACCGTTCAGTTCTTGGCGCAATCCTGCGGGATAGCACATATTATCCCCTATCCATAAAGCGAAGCTGTTATAGTCCTCTCCGTTAAAGGTAGGCTTTTGCTGCACTTTTGAATAAGGTATTATCTCTTCGTTTACGCCTGCAAATGTAATTTCATCCTCAGAACGAGAGCATCTCTCCCTTTTGTTTGAAACTTCTGGCGTACTTTGCACCTGTGCTTCTTCCACAGAGGGTTCTTCTATAGTAGCCTCATTACTATTAGCCGTCAGAGCTGTATTTGCCGCACTCTTCCCCGAGTTAAAATTCACAACCTCTCTACGGGTTCTTACCGACCAGATATCCGCATATTGAATATCGTCCACAATGGAAACTTGAGGTTTCTTTTTCCCTTGTCGTTCTTCAATAACAGGGGGATCAAGAAGATTTACCATTTTAGGCTGACTATACATTGCCGCCTCCGCTTCTTCTTGAGATTTCTTCAATAGCTCTTCAGCAACATCTGCCGTAACAACATACACAGAAGATGATTGCGTATTACCTATCGGTTCGCTTACGCTTACAACATCTACACTTTCTACAGGTGTTGTTGTTGAAGCAATATTAATAGCCGCATCGGGTTTTGCTTGTTTAGCAACAGACGTAATAGATGCTAGGGTTTTCTCCGCTATTTCTGTTGATGTATTTAAACCCGACCTTACTTCGTCAACAGGTAATGTATTTGCTCCGATCTCCACATCTAACGAAACTTCAGGACGTTTTTCTACCGGAGCTATTGCCAACAAGCTTTTCTTTACATTGGTATTTGATGTCGTCGTAATATCCTTACTGCTTAGGTCAACGGGCACAGTAGCAAGCTCAATATCATCAACCTTTACTTCCGGCTGCTTAGCAACTGGGGTAATTCCTGCCAATAATGTTTTCTCTACTGTTTCAGTAGATGCATTTAAGCTGGTACTATTATCCAACGCCAGCGTAACCTCCGATAGCTCTACTTCTAACGAAACTTCGGGACGTTTTTCTACCGATTTTATTGCCAATAAGCTCTTTTCAGCATCTGTTTTGGACGCTGAAAAATCCCTACCGGCAACAGCTGTAGGTATAGCAACCGTTTCAATATTATCAACTTCTATTTCAACATCCGGCTTTTTTACTACGGGAGCTATTGATGAAACCAGCGTTTTTTCAACTGTAGCAGTCGAAGTATTTAATTTTGTACTGGCATCGGCAAGCAAAACAGGCTGTCCTGGAACATCTACATCTAAGGAAATATCAGGACGTTTCACTACAGGCATTATTGCTAATAACGACCTCTCTATTCGGGCAGAAGATGTCGAAAAAACATTCTGGATGTTGTTTGCAAATCTTAGGTTTTCTACGGGAACATCCACTACGGCTAGCTGTATCTCCGGGCGTTTTACGTAAGAGTATATAGGTAGCAGAAAACCTTCGATTACCCTTTCCGATTTCTGGTGTACAGCACTGCTATAAGCAGGCATTGCTATAGGTTGCGCATCAATAACCAGATTAACTTCGGGTGGTTTTATGTAGCCGTCTTTATAAACTACCAGCTCTGTAGCGTCGGCTATCTTTACATCCACCTCCTCAATAGCCTCCTCTTCTTCCGCTACGGACTGTTTCCCGCTACGGCTTGCTCTAAGCATTGCCGCCAGCTCAGACGTATTTTTAGCAGCCTCTGCATTAACCGTATTACTTTTAGGAACAGGTTCTGCAAACGGCGATGATGGTTGCGCTACAACGGTTGGTGTAGCAAGCTCTTGAGCGTAAAGAACCTCTACTTCTTCCTCTTCTTTTACTTCAACATCTATATCTTCGCCGGGAACTGCGGTTTGAAGCGTTGCAAGCATCATAAGGTAGTCGTCCAAACGATTTTGAAGGTCTGCCTTACGAAGTGTTTTAATAATATTCTCGCATGCAGCTAGCTCTTTATCATCTTTCGGTATAACAATAAACTCGATAAGAATGCCGTTATTTATATAGTAATATCCATGTGCACGTCCTTCTCCCGCCTCATTTTGTGCCGAGTAGTGAGTAAAAGTAGCAAAAGGCGTTCTGAGCGAACGATGATTCCTTACATCCTTCTTTTTCTGCAAGCCGTCTAAAAATTCTTTTCTATCGTTATTCTTAAGCTCCGCAACCCGATACCTCATGTTTCCAGTATAGCTGCCATACAGCGCAAAATCTGTATAATTATTGCTGAGGTAGTACTTATACAGGCAGTAGCTTACAATAGAATCGTTAGTTACAAGATACGCATTATGCTTAAGAAGATAGGGAACTTTATAGTATGATTGAGGAGGGATGGTCATGGTTAACCCATACTGCGGAAGCTGGTACTCATAACCGTTAGGTGCAAGATAAAACCCGGGCGCAACTTTAGCCTCGCTAAGCTCGTATCGACGTTCTTGCGCATTTATAGGAATTGCCGTAAGCAAAAAGCACACGGCAATTCCTATAGGTTTTATCTTTCTCATCCTTGCTTTTACGTATATTTTATTAAAAGTACAAAGATAGTACGATAGAAGCTAAAAATAGATGCTCAAAAGCTATTTAGTGTCAATTTTTAACCAGCTACCGATATTCTCGTTGTAATCGAAATCGATATTAATGGCGATTACTTTTCCATTGTAATCGGTTTCGAATACCATCGGAAAAGTGTGCCCATCCATATTAAACGTAAACTTATTACCGCTTACATGCCTTAACGGTTTCTTCCAACCTTTAGAGCCTACTTTTATCCAAAGTTCGTCTCCCTTAAGCGTTACAACCGCATTACCAAACACTTCTTTTGTAAACGTTCCCTCGTATAATGCGAGCTCCATAGCAGGTTTAACTTCGGGTTTAGCTGTTTCTGCTCTTTCTTTTCTCTTCACCTCTCTTTCTATATTATCATTATAGTATTTCTCAAAAAAATCTTTGCTATAATCTTTCTTAACACCATCGTTCATATACAGATCGACAATCTTACGCATAATGGCATAGCGAGAGTTTGTTGGCGCGTCGTTGTTAAAAAGCATAGCAAAACCTAAGTTCAGCTGTGGAACAAAAGCAACAAGCGTTGTATAGCCCCAAGTTGTTCCGGTATGAAAGTATAGACGGTAACGATCGTTTTGCTCTATAAACCAGCAAAAACCATACAGATTTGTACGGGCAGAGTCTTGGCTGGTAATAAGCTGACCTCTGTGAAGGTACTTCATATTCTCTTCCGAAATCAGCTGCTTTCCTCCGGCTTTACCCATATTTAGATGAAATTGTGCCCACTTAATTAAATCGGCAATGCCTGAGTTTACACCGCCGGCAGGACCAATACCTGTAAGCCATACAAGTGCCCTGTCTTCGCCTTCCATTTCTTCGTTACGGAATTCGCCGTCTTTAAAGTAATGAGCGTAGCAACTGCTCAGGTTCTTGCTTGCCAAATAGCCTTCGCCACCAGTAGAAGCAGTTGTCATACTCAGCGGATTGAAGATGCGCTCTTGTATATTTTCTTCCCACGATTTACCGGTATATTTTTTAATCAGCTGCTCTGCAATAAGAAATGTCATATTGTTA
Organism: Prevotellaceae bacterium; assembly: GCA_031258195.1. Taxonomy (GTDB): domain Bacteria; phylum Bacteroidota; class Bacteroidia; order Bacteroidales; family UBA932; genus JAIRNF01. The sequence continues at coordinate 19,127 of JAIRNF010000037.1, read as the reverse complement.
TAAGCATACGTCGTTCGTACGCTAGTTTCGGGAGGTATCAGCTTAAACATGTGGTACATTTCATCGCGGGTATAGCCCATATTAGGAATGTATGTACCCGACTGATAGGGAAGCCCTGTACGGTGTATCAGCACATCTCTTACCTGCAAGTTCTCGCTTACCCAAGGATCGTACATTTCGAAATCGGGTAAATGCTTGCGGATAGGGTCGTCCCAGCTAAGCTTGCCTTCGTCCACAAGCATGGCAATAAGCGCGGCAGTAAACGATTTAGAAACCGAGCCGATCTGAAAAACGGTATTTTCATTAACAGGTTCGTTTGTTTTAAGCGACTTTACGCCCAGCCCTTTTGCGTATATAACCTGGTTGTCTTTTACAATGGCAAGCCCCACCCCCGGAACTTTCCAATCTTTCATTACTTGTAGCGTGTACTTTTCTACCTCTTCTACAATCTTTTTGTTGTTTTGCGCGCTAACAGGGCTTAACCAAACAAGCCCGATAAACAGTAGCGACAACAAGCTGAATACATTCTTTCTCATCGTGTTGTTTTGATTTAGGTTTTTATTTAGGTGATTATTTCCATACTACTACTCCTCTTCTTCTTGGCTTGCAATAGCCTTTTCTATATTTTCAAAAGTTGAATTTGCATATACTTCCATTTTTTCCTGAATATCTTTAACAACTGCATTATGATATTTCTTGGAAGCACCTTGTGTAAACCGTTCATCAGAATCCGTAATAAGCCCTAGTGCACAAGATTTCGCATTACCTAGATCAACATCGTGTATTATATTATTAATATCTACTTTATAACGACCGTCTCTAACTTGAACTTTAATTACATATTTAATCTGACCGCCATAACATGTATATGTTAGTCCCTTTTTATGATATTTAGTAAGCCCTTTTCCTGTAATAATTCCAGTTTCTTTATCTTCCATTCGATAACACTTCTTGAGTCTCCATATGCAGAAACAAACCATGAACGAGCAGCCACATATATAGCTTCTTTGTCCATATTATCTACAGTAATTACTTTTGAAAAACTTAATGGATTCTGAGCAAATAAATTAAGACTAAATAGTGAAAACATTGAAATAAAAATAATTTTTTCATGACTATAATATTTTGGTAAGTTATTGAATTTCGGAAACTAACCGCATTAACTTCTCGAGGCGCTGTGTAACCTCGCGCCCATACTTGTAGTTATTCATAATGATAGAAAAGACCAGCTCCTGCCCACCCTTGGTTGTTACATAACCAGAGTACGCTCTGGCATCTGATAGCGTACCACTCTTTGCTCTCAGGTTTCCCTCGGCAGCCGTACCTTTTAGCATGTTCTTTAGCGTTCCGTCAACTCCTGCAATCGAGAGAGATTCGTTGAAAATTTCGTACACAGCCGTTTTCTTCATCATGCCTAAGAAATCACATATGAAGGCGGGATTAAGCATATCTTTTCTAGATAATCCGCTACCGTCAGACAACGTTATACCTCTTACGTTTAGCCCTTCGTTTTTTAATATCTCGGTAAACAGGTTGGTACCAACCCATCTGGAACCAACTCCCTCCTGCTCGTAAGCAACAATTTTCAGCAAACTCTCGGCATACCCGTTATTACTCACTTTATTAGTTTCTTTTACAACCTCTCTCATTTCCGGCGAGTAGTAAGTACTTATGGTAAAGAGCTCTTTAGTATCAACGGGAGCTTTTATATGGTAAACTTGTATATTACCCGATGTTGCTACACCGTTCCAATTTAGATACTGGTTAAAATGCCAGGCACAAACGTAAGCGGGATCGGGCATTGCAATAGTCCGAACGTACTCTTTTCTGTTTAAAGCCATTGTTCCCGTCATAATAATGCGGGGAGAGCTTGGCGAGCTGACTACATTTACACTGCTAATGCTATCTGCCTTTACGGTAGTTATATAGCTTTCGAACGCAACGTTAGGTATATACGGCACTACGTTTTTAATTAAGGCGGGTTCTCCTTCTTTTGCGCCGGGTACTATGGTTACGTTAAAAAAGTTATCTGAAAACTGAAGACCGCTTAAACCAGATCCATATCCGGTAGTGATATCGCCTAAAGCCCATGTTGAGGGACGATACTCATCATCGAACACTGTGGTAGGATCAACAATAATGCTTCCTGTGATTTGCCTGATACCAGCATCTTTTAACGCTTTTGCCCAATAGCTGAAAACCGAATCGGGGGCGGCTTGGAGAAATGCAGCAGAGCCAAGAGTGGGGTCGCCCCCTCCTACTATATATATATTGCCTGTTAACGTAGAGTCTGAAACAATTTCGCCATCATACTTAAGATGAGTCTCATACCGGTAATCGGGACCTAAGGTTAGCAGCGTAAGCCCTGTGGTTACCAACTTCATGTTAGAAGCCGGCGACATGCTGGCATCTTCGTTGTATGATACAACAACATCGCCGTTTGCAGGGTTCATAACTTTAATACCCCACAACGCATGATGAAGTACGGTGTCTCGGGTTTTTAGCTCTTCTACATAATTTACAAGTGGTGCTTTTGCTTCGTTAGAAATAATGCGCTGCTTCTTTTGCGCAACTGAAATATTTGGCAATAAAAACAGCATTGCCAATGCCAGTAAGGTAATTTTTCTCATAGCTAAAAATATAGGTTTAAAAGGTTTCGGTAAATGTAGCAAAAATACCAATGCAAAATTCACTACAAATAGTGATTGATATGGATATTATATACCACTACTTTTGTATTGTCGTTAACCCGCAAATGACGACAAAGCACAACAAATGTATTTATAGTTTATGAGCCTTTCTAGACAAACCCTGTTCGTCATGTCCAGGGTTTTGTTTTTTTAAGCATCTAGAATACATGGCATTGAGTATGCAATAAGAACCAAAGAATTAAAGAGACGTCCTCCCAAAGAGAACTTTAAACCTTAAACATTTACTCCTTTTTAATCACCCTTTGTGAGTGGGGCTTTTTTCTTCTTTTTAGGATTTGCGGGAAACCAGCCTTTTTCTACCCTTTTCTTCTGCTCAAATACTTCCAGAATGCTCCAAAACGACGAGAATGCCGCTACGCCTGTAATTACCGACCATATAAGGTTACAAATAAGTACCGATGCCGCTACATTTGCCAAACCGAAGATTAAGAACAGCCACCACGATTTTGTACCAAGATAGTACTCTACCTTAATCACCAAAGGATGAAACAGACCTATTATTAAAAAAGTAACAATGCCTATTACCAGCCCGGTAAGATTATATGTTGATAAAAATTCCGTATTTTGTTATGCGTTAATCGTTAGCTGTGAAGCGAAAAATAATTAGAGAGGATGAAAGTGTAAATATGAACATTTAAGATTTAAACCTCCAATCAGCTACTAACTAATATTTAACTATTAATCATTAATAATTGCCTCTACCAGCTAAACCTTAAAGTAGCGCCCGGCTGTAACGGATTACCTTTTTGCGCAAACGCGTTATTCTTAAGCCCCTTAAAGTAGAACAGCTTATAGTCGGCATCGGTAATGTTCTTCATCCAAAGCTTTAGCGAGAATCCGCTTTTCTCTAGCGTTACATCGCCATTTAGCAGGCTATAGAAATTCTGCTTTGCATCGTTAGCCTCGGTAAAATAAATCCGTCCCGCACCCTGATATTGCGCCCCGATAGTAAGCTTATCAATCCAAGTATTACTAAACGTAAACGTATAGTCTGCCCTTACCGAAAGTATATGCCGCGGCACAAAAGGTACATACTTTCCTTCATAGTCAATCGGTTCAACACCTCCATTTATCCTGATAGAATCGGTGTACTTCAAAAATGTAGCATGTGTATAGCCGTAGCTTAGGGTTGCAGATAACCCGTTGAAATGCGCCATGGCTGATAACTCCACACCATAGCTTTCCGAGTGTCCGGCATTGCGCATTACACGCCCTAACCCGCTTGGCACAAATTGCGCAATCTGCTGGTTTCGGCTATCAATATAGAATGCAGAAGCATCAAAGCGCAAGCGGTCCTCCATAAAGCAAACACGACCGCCTACTTCGTAGTTCCAGCTATATTCTGGCTTATAGGCTATCATACTTTCATCAATATCCCTTTCCTGAACTCCGGGCTGCATGCTCATAGCAACTTCTTGCAAAGCGTCGCTGACTAAATCGGAAAACAGCTGAATATTGTACCCGCCCGAGCGATAACCACGACTGACCGAGGCATAAACTCTATCCGTTCTGTTTATATCGTAGTTAAGCGAAAACTTTGGCGATACTTGGCTAAATGATTGCTTGTCATCTCCTTTAATAATAACTCCTACAAAAGTGTCCATCTCAATAGGAGGTCTAGGCGGTGCAGGCGGTATTGATATGTGCATAGCCAGATTTTCTGCGCGTGTATTGTGTTTTATCGAGATTTTTTCATAATCATAGCGTAAACCCGCAGATATACTGAGACCTTCAGCCAAAAAATTTCGAATAGTTGATTGATGAAAGAAAGAAAGACCGTATGAAGGAGTATCATAAAATCCGGAGGTGGGGCAATCTTCTATAACAGCTACCGGGGCACTCGGAGGAAATATGCTTGAAAAAAAATCTTGCTTAAGCAATACAGGGGCATCGGTTTTAAGCGATTTATAAAAACCGAAAGTCCCGAATAACCATTGATACTTACGTTCGTTAGCAGCTTTAACTACTACCTCCTGCGTGTACGCGTTCTGGCGTTGCCGTTGGCTTATAGTAAATAGATTTTCTGTAGTAAAATCCTGATCAAGCGTCATATCATCGTCAAAATATTGGTACGATATCGCGCCTGCTAAAGAAAATCCCCGTCCACGATACTGCCAGTAAAGGCTGTTTACCAACCACTGGCGTTCGTAGCCCATATCGTCGTTATAGGCGATATCGCCAACGTTACCGTCGGCATCCACCAAACCGTAAGGATATCCGTTTTGCTTACTCTTTTCTGCACTAAGCGAATAGTTAAGTAGCCAGCGATCGCTTATCTTCCAATCGAGGCGGACTCGCACTCCTCTCGATTTTACTTCATCTGTATTTTCTCCATTATACTGGTTGGTAAAAAACCCATCAGACTGTACGTAGTTCAAGCCTATCAAAAGCCCTACCCTATCGCTCAGCTTGGTCGATCGGGTAATGTTGGCGCACAGCGTATTCGCATTGCCATACGAAACGCTTGCGCTGCCTCCATGGTAGTATAGCGGCGACAAGGTATGCAGGTTAATAATACCGCCCATAGAGTTACGACCATATAACGAGCCCTGCGGACCTCTTAACACCTCTATTCTCGACAATGCGTAGTAGTCGAAGTTATACATACTTTTATCGAGAAAAGGAATATTATCGACGTATAGCCCAACGGCAGGGTCGTTCATGCGTGAACCCACACCTCTAATATAGATAGCCGATGTTAGCTTTGATCCGTATTCGGGCATATAAAAGTTAGGAACTATAGCACTTAGCTTAGTAGGTACATCAACCCCATTATTTTCTAAGGATTTACCGGATAATACCGATACTGAGGCAGGCTGCTCTCTTGCCGACTCTATAGTTTTAAAAGCATGTACAGTTGCTTCTTCTAATAAATTTGTTGAATCCGATTCTGTTCTCTGCTGAGCATACGCAGCATTTGCCGCTAATAAAAATAGTAGTAAAACCCTCTTTCTCATTTATTAGTATAGTATCTCTAAATTACCCAACTATTGCTGCTAACAAAAATACAACTTAAATCGGCATTGTAATGCCAATTTTCAATTTTATTAACAACAACCTAATAATCAGCATGTATAGTAAATTAAAAACGCACGTTATTGTATAGAACGTGCGTGTAAAGTTACAAATTGTGCTGCGAATAAAAAATCACAGCCAGCTAGTATTGCTCCTTATCGCTAGGGAAATCGCCGTTTTTTACATCGTTAACATAGCGAGAAAAAGCTTCTTTCATATTCTCGTACATGTTGCCATAACGCCTGAGGAAGCGTGGCGAGAATTCGTTGTTAAGCCCTAGCATATCATGTGATACCAATACCTGTCCGTCAACGCTGTTGCCTGCGCCTATGCCTATGATAGGAATTTTAAGCTCTTGTGCTACCTGTGCGCCAAGCTTTGCCGGGATTTTTTCCAGCACTATGCCAAAACAACCTGCCTCTTCTAGTAAGTGAGCATCCTCTATAAGCTTTTGCGCTTCGGCTTCTTCTTTTGCCCGTACCGAATAAGTACCAAACTTATGGATAGATTGCGGCGTAAGCCCCAGATGCCCCATAACCGGAATACCTGCCGACAGAATGCGGTTTACCGATTCGATAATCTCTTTACCACCTTCTATTTTTACGGCATCCGCCTCACTTTCCTTCATAATGCGAATGGCAGAATAAACGGCTTCCTTAGAGTTTCCTTGGTACGAACCGAAGGGCAGATCTACTATTACAATGGGGTTTTTAACCGCGCGCACTACCGACTGCGCATGATAAATCATTTGGTCGAGCGTAATGGGTAAAGTCGATTCGTGCCCTGCCATAACGTTAGCAGCCGAGTCGCCTACCAGTACCGCATCAATACCGGCATCGTCTATAATACGCGCCATAGTGTAATCGTAAGCAGTAAGCATGGCAATCTTTTCGCCGTGCTGCTTCATCTCTATTAATCGTTGGGTTGTAATAACCTTACTTCTTCCTTCTGATGACATTTTTTACAAGTAAATTTAGTTCGAGGCAAAGCTATAACAAAAAAGAATACCAAAAACAAAACATTTAAGAAAATATAGATTAACGGTTTGGTATGTGTAAAGCATTATTTATCAAACATATCAATATTCTAAATGCACCACAGGTTATAAAAGTATAAATACATATAATCCATGAGTAAATTTAAGGTTCCAAAATTTGTTAAGTATATAAGAGCACTTTCAATAGTAATAGTTGGGGTACTAATAACGCTTTCGATAACGAGCTATATATCTCGTAAGGCTAAAGAAAAAGAGGTTAAAGAGCTGATGACCCTCATAAAAATAGAGCTGCAAGAAAATCTGGAAAGTATTGAGAGGGTTCAACAAAAATACGAAACAGAGCAGCGTGTGTTCGCCCTTATCAGACAACAGATAGATAATTTAGAAAAAATTCCGGCAGATACCCTAAAACAACATCGAAATATACTTGGCGGCATACATCGTGTTCTTAGCGAAAAAGACTCATACGAAGTCTTTAAGTCATCGTTGCTAATGCCATATGTAAAAGACAAAAACTTTTTACGCCGATTGGCTAAAACATACCGTGAGATAGAAACAATCAGCGATCAGCTGGAAAGATACACTACCATGAAAGCCAACGGAGCAAATGAAATGGTTGAAAATATGACCGAAAAAGATTTACAACTATGGGAAAACGGCACTATTTACGACTACTTTAGAATACCTCTCAGCCACAAAACCTATAGATCCTTTGTTTTTATTGGTGGCACTATCTTGGCAGCCGATATATTTGAATATACTAAACAGGTAATCTCATCAATGATAAAAGAAATAGACGAACAAAGATTTTAGCTATTATATATCTTACCACTCTTAATATTTCAATAGCCCACCGCAAAAGGCTATGGCTGCTATGCTGGTAAAATACCACAGCTAGTCAGTTTTATTTGGTATATCGGCACCACATTATCCAGCCATTTTGTCAGCCGACCTGTCAGTATGAATATCTATTTCTAGCCGTAGCCTGTCAAACTTTCCCATTTAAGCCATTAAACAAAAATGGTACGACAGTTGTATTATGGTATGCAAAATAAAAACGAATAACTACTAAAACTTATAATATAAAAATGGGAAAAATAATTGGAATTGACTTAGGAACAACCAACTCTTGTGTTGCCGTAATGGAGGGTAACGAGCCGGTTGTTATTATTAACAGCGAAGGAAAGCGCACAACTCCTTCTATCGTTGCTTTTACCGATAATGGCGAGCGTAAGATTGGCGATCCTGCCAAACGTCAAGCCATTACCAACCCAAAGAAAACAATATTCTCCATTAAGCGTTTTATGGGAGAAACCTATAACCAGGTCGAAGGCGAGCTGAAGCGCGTATCGTACGACGTGGTTCGCGGCGATAACAACACGCCCCGTATTAAGATAGACGACCGCCTATATTCGCCGCAAGAAATATCGGCTATGATTCTTCAGAAGATGAAGAAAACTGCCGAAGATTTCTTAGGGCAAGAAGTAAGCGAAGCGGTTATTACCGTACCTGCATACTTTAACGACGCTCAGCGTCAGGCTACCAAAGAAGCCGGCGAGATTGCCGGACTTAAGGTTATGCGTATCATCAACGAACCTACGGCAGCTGCCCTTGCATACGGTATGGATAAGAAGAATAAAGATATGAAGGTTGCCGTATTCGACCTTGGCGGCGGTACGTTCGATATCTCTATACTAGAGCTTGGCGAAGGCGTATTCGAAGTAAAATCGACCAACGGCGATACCCACCTTGGCGGCGACGACTTTGATAACCTTATTATCGACTGGCTGGCAGAAGAATTTAAAAGCGAAAACAGCGGACTAGACCTTCGCAAAGACCCCATGGCACTGCAACGCTTAAAAGAAGCCGCAGAAAAAGCTAAGATCGAGCTGTCGAGCCAAACCTCAACCGAAATCAACCTGCCATACATTATGCCGGTTGACGGCGTGCCCAAGCACCTGGTAAAAACGCTTACCCGCGCTAAGTTCGAGCAGATTTGCGATTCGCTGATTCAGCGTACTATAGAACCCTGCAAAAAGGCGCTAAGCGATGCAAACCTAAAAACAGCTGATATTGATGAGGTTATTTTGGTTGGCGGATCGACCCGTATTCCTGCCATACAGAAGGTTGTTGAAGATTTCTTTGGCAAAGCGCCATCGAAAGGAGTTAACCCCGACGAAGTAGTAGCAGTAGGTGCAGCCATTCAGGGCGGAGTGCTTACGGGCGAAGTAAAAGACGTGCTTTTGCTAGACGTTACTCCGCTTTCGTTAGGTATCGAGACATACGGAAATGTATTTACCAAGCTGATAGAGTCTAATACTACTATACCTACCCGTAAGTCGGAAGTATTCTCTACTGCCGCCGACAATCAGCCTTCGGTAGAAATCCATGTACTACAGGGCGAGCGTCCAATGGCTAAAGACAACAAAACAATCGGACGTTTCCACCTCGACGGAATACCACCTGCACCCCGCGGAGTACCTCAAATCGAAGTAACTTTCGATATCGACGCCAACGGTATTCTTAACGTATCTGCCAAAGACAAGGGTACAGGTAAAGAGCAGAAGATCCGTATCGAAGCATCGTCGGGATTATCGGAAGACGAAATCAAGCGTATGCGCGACGAGGCTAAGGCTAACGAAGAAAGCGACAAGCGCGAGCGCGAGCGTGTTGATAAGATAAATGCTGCCGACAGCATGATTTTCAACACCGAGAAGCAGCTGAAAGAGTATGGCGACAAGCTAAGTGCCGATAAGAAAAGCGCGATAGAAACTGCACTAGGCAAGCTGAAAGATGCGCATAAAGCACAAAATATTGCCGCTATCGAAACAACCATGAAAGAACTGGAAGATGCATGGCAGGTAGCATCGCAAGAAATGTACAACGCATCGCAGGCTCAGCAAGGCGCTACCGACAGCAACGCTAACGCAGGTAACGATTCGCAACCTAATAATGGCGGCGACCAGGAGGTTACCGATGTAGATTTTGAAGAAGTGAAGTAAAACGTTAAACGCTAGGCGTTAAGAACATTAACGTCATGTCGAACGAAGTGAGACATCTCTCGAATAGCAACAGTACGCTGAATGAGGAGATGTCTCACTTCGTTCGACATGACGAGCATTAGAGCGACATCTTGTTTAACGTTTAATCATTAACGCTTAACATTCGGCGAAATAATAGCTAAGAAACCGTATCTAAGTAAAAAGAAACGGTTTCTTTTTTATACATTTGCCTATCATACTGTTTTTTCGTCATTCCGAACGAAGTGAGGAATCTGTTTTATAAAGGGCTCTTCTCGCTTTCAGTAGATCCCTCACTTCGTTCGGAATGACGGAGTAAGTAAACAAAAACACCTTAAGAAAATTAAACTTGTTATGGGACACTCATTCTTAGTATTTGGTCTTGGCATGCAAGAAATTCTTGTTATAGCCCTTATCGTTCTCCTTTTCTTTGGGGGTCGTAAAATTCCTGAACTAATGCGTGGTCTTGGTAAAGGCGTAAAAAGCTTTAAAGACGGCGTTAAAGGCGTTGAAGACGAACTGAAGACCGATATAGAAGACGATAAGCCAGCCAAAAAAGAGTAACCTGTTAGCGTATCGGCTAGCAATTTCTACCATGATACCGCCATGGTAGAAATATGGTTTATATGCCGATACACACCTCAATACCAGCCAACACCACAATGTCAGATAAAAAGCCGAAGAAAACCGATGGTAAAGAAATGTCGTTTTGGGATCACCTCGACGAACTACGGGGTGTTCTTTTCCACTCTGCCATTGTTATTGTTATACTTATGGCTGTTGCCTTCGGGTTTAAAGATTTCGTTTTCGGACAAGTTATCTTTGCCCCTACTACCTCCGATTTTCCTTTATATAACGGACTTTGTAAGCTTGGCGAGTTGCTGGGCATGTCGGGGCTTTGCGTCGATCCGTTCGAAATTAAGGTGGTAAACATACAGCTGGCATCGCAGTTCTTTACCCATATGAGCGTTTCGTTCTGGATAGGCTTTTTAGTGGGATTTCCTTACCTTCTATATGAGCTGTGGCGGTTTGTACGTCCCGCGCTTTTTCCTAACGAAAAAAAGCATATTAAGCTTGCGTTTGGCTTTGGCGGGATACTTTTCTTTATGGGAGTTTTGCTGGGATACTACCTTATATTCCCCCTTACGCTTAAGTTTTTGGGCACCTATCAGCTAACCGACGACCTACAAAACCAGATATCGCTCAGCTCGTACATCAGTACCTTTACATGGCTGATACTGATAATGGGTTTAGTGTTCGAGTTGCCTATGCTGGCACTTGTACTTTCTAAAATAGGCGTTCTGCACAAAGGTATGCTACGTAAATACCGTAAGTATGCCGTACTTATTATCTTTGTTGTATCGGCAGTTATCACCCCCACAGGCGATGCGTTTACGCTCTGTATGATTGCCCTGCCTATACTGATGCTCTACGAATTCAGCATTTTCTTGGTACAAAAAAAGCCCAAAGAAAAAGAAACGAAAGAAGTAGAAAGCGCTGAAACCACAAGTGATTAAAGATAATATTTACAACAAATATAATTATAATATAATCTGACTCTTTGTGGGTAAAGCTATGAGTAATGAGTTCGGACTATTTATTAACGATAGCAACGAAACTCCCCGTTTAAAAATATACGTAGATAAAGAAAATACTCCTAAAATCGAGCTGCTTGACGAAAACGGCAGTACACTAAAACAGTAGGCTATCAACCTTTACAACAAAAAAGAAGCTACGGAGAATTTTCACTTCCCCGTCATGTCGAACGAAGTGAGACATCTGCTACATAGCGGCAGCTCACTTCGTTCGACATGACGGGGAAAAAGTATAAACTACTCGACCAACAACTTTACTTTTATTGTTGGATATTGCCTTTGTAACTCCTCTTTCAGCCCTATAATGTGCCCCGCCCCAATAATAACGATACTCTTTTGGTAGGGGTTTTGTTTCAGCTGCTGTATCAGGTTTTTCGCAATTGTAGCGTTGCGCGCGTTCCAATGCTCTCGGCAAGACGCGCACCCTGAACTCTCGTGAGTAATATACCCAACCGAATTAATGGTATGCATTCGTTCAAGCGATTTCGGTTTATTGGTATGTATCCCCAGCCTTCCAAACAAAGCAGGCATTACCCGGGCTCTGGTACCTTTTCTATCCAACTTTTGCAGCCTTTTAGTATCTCCGTTCATCTCGCCATCTTTTATGCACTTATTAAAGGCTTTATTATACTCTGCCACTGTCTGCTGATCATCGATAGCATATAGCCTTGTAATACCAAGCTGTAGAGCAAGCTTAAAGCTAAGATCGGGGCTTTCGTCACCTAACGATTTTTTGCTGCCGTTTACCCCGTATTGCTTAATATACCTATAGTACAAGTAATTTGCATAATCTCTTTGGTAGCCAAAAGATGTAATGATTTCGTCCAACTCGTTTTTAGTGAGCTCTGCTGTTTTTTTGCCAGCAGCCCAGCTAGCTCAGACGGTTGAAAGCTATAGGTAACTTTCAACGAATCTGACAGCTTATAGAACTCTCTATATCCCTTGTTCCATCCATCTTTCAGGTAGCTCCAGCTAGCTACGTCGTCGGGCATAACGTACTCTACGTATATCGCCTCGGGTTGATACCCCAGAGCCCGCTTAAGTAACGGCTTATAGCTGTTCTTTACAATGCGCGTAACAGCATGCATGGTATCTACTATCAACACTTCTTTTTGTTGCTGGACAAAGAGCAAAAACGGTAGTATTAACGCTGCTAGCAATGCTATTTTTTTATTCATTGTACGTATCTGTATTTATTAATGCTGCGTCATTTCGAGCGAAGCGAGAAATCTCCTGAATAGAAGTCCTCACCCATAAAATAGGAGATTTCTCGCTTCGCTCGAAATGACGCAGTAGGTGGTTTTGTGCCATTCTATGCCATTCTATTTATGCGCTACAATCGCTGGTTACCCTATCAAGAATAGTAAAGTACCACTTTCCGTTAACCGCCGTAAGGTAAAATATCAGCTCTTTATCTCCGGCAGACAGTACAACTCTGCGGCTGTTCCGCTCCAGCTCTTTATAAGAGCGAATATCTTCGTCTGTAATATTAACAACATCGCCCTCGTACCTTACCAAATTCTCTGCCGTTCGAGAGAGCAGGTTGTCTATCGTTACCGTATCGCAGTACAGACCTGTTTTATCCCAGCTTTCGGTATCGCAGCTGTAGGCTGGTAAGCTTTCATATCGTATGAGCGTATGCTCGTATGTGTCGTCAGGATACTGCCAGTACTCGGGTACAGGCTTTTTAAAATCGAGCCGGGCTACTTTATCGTAAGTATCGTACACACCGCGCCTGAAAAGTACAACCAGCCCAATATCATCTGATATCAACCGGTTTAAAATGTCAGCATCTTGCTCGCTAAAACCTCTCATAACATCATATACAGCCTGCTCAAACGCCGTACTGCTGCTACCGGTTTGTGCCGCCGGAGTGTTGCGAGGTTCGTTATCAAGCGGGCTGTCTGTTGTGTTCGGGCTGTTTCTTGTCCACCCGTAGCCAATAACCAGAAGCCCTATAAAAAGCCCTATCATTAGCTTAAAGACTTTGGCTTTTTTTGTATCGTTACCCATTTGCTATCTTTCGTATTTCGTATGAAGGTTGTAGCGTAACCGCTTTTACCCGTCCCTCAAAGATAGCTATAAATACAATAACGAAGCAATATAGTAATGTGGTAATATAAAAATGAGGTAATGTGGAAATGGGATGATACGAAAGCTCAATAAATATCGTATTACTACCTTGTTATACTTTCTCATTTCATTATCAATCCAACTTATAAGCTTCCTCTATGTTACCATAAAAACAACCTATTTGACATGACTCGGCTTTTTACACACCTTTGCATTCCAAAAACGAACAAACGGTTTTTACTGCTGTTTTACTTGTACGGAACAAACAACATATCAAAACAATATAAAAATTAAAAGACATGAATAGAATTCTATCTGTGGGATCAAAGTTCCCCGAATTTAACAAGAAAGCAGTTGTATCTACCGAGCCGGGCAAAGAGTTTACCGACCTTACGTTGAATAAGGCGGTTGAGGGTGAAAAATGGATGGTAATGTTCTGGTGGCCTATGGACTTTACGTTTGTATGCCCTACCGAGATTGAAACATTTAACAAGCACTTTTTAGAGTTCCACGAGCGTAACGCAATGCTTATCGGGGCTTCTACCGATTCTGAGTATTCGCATCTGGCATGGCGTAACAGCCACCCAGGATTAAAGCTGCTTCGCTTCCCTATGCTTGCCGATACTTCTAAATCGTTGGCTGAAGAGCTGGGTATTCTAGAAGAATCGCAAAAGGTGGCGTACCGCGTAACGTACATTGTAGATCCTAAGGGAATTATTCGCCACGTAAGCGTTAACGATCTTTCGGCTGGACGTAACGTGGAAGAAGTTATCCGTATGTTGGATGCGCTTCAAATTGATAAGCTTACCCCTTGCGGATGGGTTAAGGGAGAAGATACGCTATAAGCCGCTATGATTTTCTAGGTTAGGTTTTCTATATATTTTCAAACGAGAGCAGGTAAGCTTAAAACCTGCTCTTGTTTTTTCGTCTTAATAAATAAGCGTTAGTGGTTTTCAAACTTTTTATACCTTTGTATTCCGTTTTCACGAAAAGCGTTGCCTCCTTAGCTCAGCGGTAGAGCAGTTCATTCGTAACGAACAGGTAGCGGGTTCGAATCCCGTGGGAGGCTCTTCCTATCAGGAAGGCGATAAGCTACTTTGCAGGGATATTAAGCGAGATTTATGGACTTCAAAGCTGCGCGTAAACGATTGGGATTTTGTAATCGTACATCGAGAAGAAGGCATACTTATTAAACGAATAGTAGAGCATGATTTAGAAAATGGAAAAATTACATGTCATTCACTGAATCCTATGTATGAGGACTTTACCTTACAATTAAATGATGTCGCGAAACTTTATAACGTAATTAAGATTGTAGATAGGGTTGTTAGAAGGTAGATATTTTTTCATAGTAATAAAGTATAGCATAAGGAGGTCATTCGATCTCCTTATGCTATAAATATTTTTTCAGAACCGCGTTTTTCAGCTTCACGCCATCATCAATAATTTTCCGCGTTTCGACAATCTGTTTTTCTAACGCTTCTATTTCTAATACTATTTTTCGCTGCTTTTCCTTATCCGGCATTATAATACTTTTTTGATAAACATCATTTCTATTTAATCCCGGAACACCTGTGCCGGTTCCATTGAGGTTTAATCCTTTTAATATATAATAAATTAGTCTTAAAGAATTTGAATTGTCTAAAAGTTTCACATAAAATGTGGTATCGATAGGAAAGTTGTTATTCTCAACCCATACCACTTTACCTGCTGATCCTTTTCTTCCAACAACAACAGAGGGGCCAACAATTAAATATTCATTATGATACCCTACAATTCCATTAGAACCTAACACAGGGTAATTACCGGAAACACGTTTATGTTCAGGTAGCGACCTACCATATTCTAATGACAAAATTTGATCTATTCTAAATGTTGTACCTGATAATGAGTTTAATATTTTTTGAATTGATTGATTTAATTTTATTATCTTAATACTCATTACCTTTTTCTCTTCCTCTATCCTTTCAATTTCCGTAACTATCTTTTCTTGAATATTTTTTGGGGGTAAAGGGATAAATAGATCTTTTAGATATTTATTATGCCTCTCGTATTTTGTATTATCTATGAGGTTATTGACGACATATTCAATTAAATAATAATAATATTTTGGATTAAACTTAGGATTTGGCTTTAGTAGGACCGTACCATCGGCGCCTCTAAAAAAAGGATAATCAATATATTTAACACAACAGGAATGATCTCCAAATAAGACTATTGGTAAGTCTGTAATCGCATTAGTTTTGTTAGTATAACCTGCTATTTCTATAGATACATCCTGTGTTACAACTGGATATATTCCTTTCTTTTGTATATTATACTCTTCTATTTTAGGTGCATCACAGTTGATTTTAGTTAAAGAATTTTCAATCCTAATTTGCTCCCATTTACTCTCAATTTTCACTTTTTTTTAATGACAAGCGAAATATTTTTCTCAAATTCATTTCGGTCAAAAGTAAGCATATTGATTAAATTGACGCGATATATATTTTCGCTTACGCTTTTATCTATCAGAGAATCCGCGTCTCCGGCAAATGCCTTGTATATATATGTGCTTGCCTTTTCAGGATTATCAAAAACCTTAACATCAAATAACCGAGTACATTCATCTATGGCTTTTCCTCTTTGTATGGGGTGTATGCCTTCACTTCCTCTGCGGTTTGAAAATTCATACCCTAAAAAACGTTTTTCCGCATCTTTCTCTCCACTCTTAACTAAGACTACTTTTTGAGGATAAGCAAGAATAAAATAATAGAGTTTTTCCTTTTCAATGTCTAAAAGAGCATCCCAAAATGATTTTTCATCTTTCGCTTTTATTTTCTTACGATACTCTTTATATATTTCATGTTCTTCAACGGTTTTATTGGGAGCCTTTTTAATTAAAGAAATATAATCGTTAAATAAAAGACCTTCCCAAACATAGCCTACATATTTAGATACAGGATTTTCAATAATGTTAATTGTCGCGTCATTCAATGATGTGAAGAATGTATCTACCGATTTTCTTATATTGATACTTTCATAATTGTTACGCCTCTTTAGAAAAAGGACTACAGTGTTTGTACCTGTAGCCATAAAAGTATTAGAGCCTAACTCAGTAATAGCTATAATATCAAAATATTGTAAAATTATTTCGCGAGCTTTTGTGTATATCCCGGCATTACTCAATATAGAACTTGGAAGTATAATACCTGCTACTCCACCATCCTTTAAAAGTTGTTTTGTACGCTCAACAAATAAACATTCGATTTCCGAACTATTATCTGTTAGTCGTCCATATAAATCAAAACTCTCGTCTTTATAGTATTCTCTTGCCGCGTTTTTAAATGCGGATACCGAATATGGAGGGTTTGATACTACAACATCGAATTGTTTGTTTTCTTGTTGGAAATCCTTATCTATTACTTTAAGTTTACCCTTGTAGTCTGGGTGTTTGAAATTTGCCAACCCATCGGAGTGAATAACATTTGCCAATCCATCACCATGAAGATAACAACCGACTTTGCCAACTTTTACTAAGCGGTAGTCTTTTTCTATACCATAAATGTATCGCAATGCCCAATCGAAATGACTTATCCGTGCTGTCTCAACAAATTTTTTAGCATCACCGCGAACTTTACTCAAGTCAAAATCAGTCAACAATCGTTGAATTTCGCGCATGCTCTCAGTAATAAAATGACCGCTACCTGCCGCGTAATCAATAATATAAGGCAATAACTCGTCTCGTTTTCCTTCTTTAAGTTTTGTTTCAACAATGCTATCAATAGGTAAACTTTTAATAATAAATTGAGCTATAGGAACAGGCGTGAAAAATTGTCCTGACTCTTGTTTGAGTCCTGTTGTTAGCAGTAATTCAAAGAAATCGGAAAGATATTGCTGTTTTTTCGCGTAACGTATTTTATACTTCTGAAGCAATTCGACAACTTGCTTAACAACTTTAGCATTCTCTTTAAATGATTTTTCGTCATAAACCTCTTTAATTGCAAATTCGTTATTTTTTTCTAATCGAATTTTTTTGAAATCTTTTAAGAGTTCTTTTCGCGCTGAATCTTCTAAGTTTTTATACTTCTGTTCAAACTCGTCTTCTGAAAAGTCCGTTACTCGCTTTTCTAAAAACTCCCACATTCCCTCTTTGTATAGGTCTGTCAAGCGTAGTTGAAAAGAAATATCATCATCAACACCTTCAATCCATTGAAAACCTAATTCATTATTAGTACCCTCATTTATTTTCTCATCATATATTTTGCATAAGAATAATGTAAAAATTTTATTGAAGGCATTAGGCTTATCTGAAACCACATTATGACGTAAAATTTCAAGAAATCGGTTAAATATAAAACTACTATCCTCTTGTTTTATTTCTTCAAGTTCATCAATAGTTAACGCTTTACTCTCAAAAAAATAAGGTTTTACCCATGCGTCAAAAACACCATTATCTTTAGTTAATTTATTCCATTTTTCATAGAAATCCTTAACATCACCTGAGCGATAATCATCCTCTATCTTTATAATTTCATTCTTATACGCTATTTTCTTTCCTTTCAATTCGGAAGCATAAAGCATTAAAATATCAGGTTTATTGCTAAATTTGAAATATGTAAAAAGTTGTCCTCCATCTTTGCTCATTCGGGTAAATTCTTTGTCAAATTCTTTCCCAAATGTTTTACATTCAATTAATAAGTATTCTGAGCCATCATCACGCGTAACACAGATGTCTAGCCTTCCTGATGTACCATGTCCGGCTCCCCACGTTTTTTCAAGAATTATATTTTGAGGCTTATATCCTTTTTCTAATAAACGATCTACACATTCTAATACGACAAAATTTTCTGGTTGAGAAAAATTCCGCGTTGTTTTATTCTCACAGATTATTTTATCTCCATAAATAATATTCTCATTTTTAATATCTATTTCAATGGCATAATTATCACAAATGGGGTATTTTTTTTCAAATACTCCATTCGCCCCCTCTTTGGGCTTAAATCCAAGGCTGGATATTATATCTTT
Source organism: Prevotellaceae bacterium (assembly GCA_031258195.1). Classification (GTDB taxonomy): domain Bacteria; phylum Bacteroidota; class Bacteroidia; order Bacteroidales; family UBA932; genus JAIRNF01. The sequence goes on along the minus strand of JAIRNF010000037.1, from coordinate 709 downwards.
AACCTGCATATTACTAACCTTAATTTACAACAAAGATAGTATTCTACGGTGAATTTGTGTAGAAAAATATGTTATATTTCAAAATATAGAACCATTTTCACTATATTTGTTGTACCAATAGCTGTACCGATTGTTGTACCAAAACTAAATAGCCATGCTCGCGGGGATAAAAAAGAATCTTACCGCGCGCATGGCTAGATGTACTTTCGCCACTACCGTAATGCTTAATCAAGGCGTATCGCTTGAAGTGACTCAAAAGGCGTTAGGACACAAAAAGATTGAAACGACCCAAATATATGCCAAAATGCTATCCGGCAGAATAGCGGATGAAATGAGTAAACTTGAGAAAGAGTAATTTTTAAGCGGTCGAATTCGACCGCTTAAAGTAGGTGAAAAATTAAGGAAAGTGGAGAAGCCCCTTAGCCGGGGGGCTTCTCTTCGTTCGGAACCAGCTCTATTCGGCAGCTTAGTGCGTCGGCTATATAGCCGAGAATATCGATGCTAGTCGCGTATCTCGCGCTCTCTATACGAGCGATATTCGGCTGCTTAAATCCTATTCTACTCGCTAATTCCTCTTGGCTCAAACCTCTCGTTTTTCGCAGCTCTTCCAATCGCTTGCCGATCGCGACGCGAATAGCGCATTTATCGCGATGATTTCGCCAGAGCCAAATCGACATTTCTCTAACGATACCGGCTAGCGTTTCGGCGG
>JAIRNF010000030.1 GCA_031258195.1 Prevotellaceae bacterium | reverse complement strand
AGTCGCAAAATCAACCGAAATTGACGCTCTGAAATACGCGACCGAAAATAATACTTGTTATTCATTAATTCAAAGATAGTTAAATAACTTTTTTAGTCACTTAACTAATCTTGAACCTTAAAAAAATACCCTCGCATGGGGCTCAAGCTTAGTATTAGGTGAAAGCCCAAGTGAACTTGCAACAATAATTGCTCAGTTAGCCAGAAACATGGGCGGACTAGCTTTTAGCAGAAAAGACGAGAGCGAAGCAGACAACTTAGCTGTGTATTACTTAAGCCATACAGACTATAATCCCCTTGGTGTTGCAGGATTTTTTGAAAAGCTACAAAAACAAGGGGCGGGCAGCACAAAAGAGCTTGACACCTATTTCAGCACTCACCCTGCGACCTCTGACAGAATTGAAAGAATACATGCAGCATGGCAGGCATACGGCGCAAAAAAAGGAAACGACTATGTTGAGCGATAACAGGTAAAGAACAGCCTAAAAAGGTAGCCATATTTAAAGCACAAAAAGACAACTAAGAATCATAATTTGAAGGAAGCTGCCGATGGCAGCTTCCTTCTTTATCTCATTTTACAGTAAAAATCCCATAGCACAACTCCAATACTTACCGACACGTTAAGCGAATGCTTTGTACCTTCTTGTGGTATTTCAATACAACAATCGCACATATCAATAATAGGCTGAGAAATGCCTTTAACCTCATTTCCAAAAACAAGCGCATGCCGTTTCTCTTTTGCGATAGCAAACTCATTTAAAGCGATACTGTTTTCAACCTGTTCTATACCAATAATAGTATAGCCTTTGCGCTTTAATTTTTGTATAGCATCCGTTGCGTCTTTATAGTATTCCCACTCTACCGAATCTTCAGCACCTAACGCAGATTTATGTATTTCCGCATTGGGAGGTGTCCCACAAATACCGCACAAATATATTTTTTCTATCCGAAAAGCATCTCCTGTACGAAAGGCTGCTCCAATATTATGCAGACTCCGAATATTGTCGAGTACCAGTACTATTGGACGCTTTTTTACCGTTTTATATTCATCAATCTTTAAGCGATTCAACTCGCTATTTGCCAACTTTCTACTCATTACTATTTATTTTCAGTAGCAAATATCACTCTAAAATTTCGAAAGTTAAAACCAACTATAAAAATTCACTTAAATTGCAGAATTTTATAAAAAAGCATGCCCTCTTCCTATATCCGTCGTTGTTTTAAAAACAATTTATAGTTACATTTGCCTATAAGTAACCGTATTGCTACAAATAAATTTACCTAGACCAAACATTCTAATTTAAACCACATTTCTGATGAAAAAGTTATTTACGCTATTATGCCTCAGCATGGTATTATTCTATGCGTGCAATACCGACACTGGCAAAGAAGATAAACCTTATCCCGAATTACAACTAATTATTAGCGAAGTTCAGCAAAAATATGTGCCAGATAGTAGAGACGACGTTTTTGATATTGAAATTAAAGACGTTAATGGCATTCCCGTCGCAAAAGGTTATACAACCGTTCCCGAAGCATACCAGGAGTTTCTTGATCTTGCTACTAAGCAAAACACAAAGCTAACAGACAGCATTAAGCCGCTTCCTGATGCTGATTTAGATGGAAAGATATATGCCGTAACCAACCTATCTGTTGCGAATATTCGTACTAAAGGTGCATATTCTGCCGAAATGGCAACCCAAACGTTATTAGGTATGCCTCTGAAAATTTTACATAAAGGCGGATGGTGGCGTGTTCAAACTGCCGAAGGCTATATTGGCTGGACAATGGCGGCATCATTCCACCCAATGACTAAAGAGGAGTTCAATGCCTGGAATACTGCTCCAAAGATTGTATTTACCGACTACTATGGCTTTGCATACGAAAAGGCTGACGAAAAAAGTCAACGAGTATCCGATCTTGTTGCCTGCAATATGCTGAAATATGAAGGTGATGCAGAGCGTTTTTACAAAGTATCGTACCCCGATGCCCGGGTTGGATATGTACTAAAAACTCAAAGTAAACTTTACGATCAATGGCTTGCCTCAATAGAACTGACGGAAAAAAGCCTTCTTGAGAAAGCATTTACGTCTATGGGTATTCCCTACTTATGGGGTGGAACATCTGCAAAAGGAATGGATTGCAGCGGTTTTACTAAGACAACGCTGTTTATGCATGGTATTATTTTAAGACGCGATGCTTCTCAGCAAGTACATACCGGCACACCGATTGATATAGCCAGCGGATACGACAACCTTCGCCCCGGAGATTTGATGTTCTTTGGTAAAGAAGCAGAAGGCGACAAAAAAATGCGTATTCGCCACGTAGGATTCTACATCGGTAATAAGGAGTTCATTCATGCGGCAGGACGTGTAAAGGTAAATAGCTTAGATCCTAATGCTCCAAACTATGATGAGCCAAATACAAAAGAATTCATTCGTGCTTCTCGTGTAATTGGAGCCGTTGATACAAAGGGTATTTGGTCTATCAAGAATAATCCGTTATACCAAGTACAAGAATAAAAATCCAACTTAAGTATATTAGAGTAAAACCTAAAATAAATTTAACTCATGATACAGAGCAGACGTAACTTTTTAAAAACGGCAGCAATAGCCACTATTGGTACGGGGCTGGCTGTAAGCAACCCTGTAAAACTTTTTTCGCAGAATAAAAAAACATCGCCGGGTAGCGGTAAAATGAAGCTAAGCTTTAAGCCTTTCGACTTGCAACTACGCCACGTTTTTACTGTTGCAGCCAACTCTAGGACTTTTACCCCCCTCGTACTTGTTGAGATTGAGTATGACGGAGTTATTGGATACGGCGAAGCTTCGATGCCCCCGTATATAGGCGAGACACAAGAGTCTGTAATGGCTTTCCTTAAAAAGGTAGATATCGGACAGTTCTCTAGTCCATTCTTATTGGATGATATTCTTACCTACATCGATAATATTACGGCTAACAATAGTGCCGCTAAAGCCTCAATAGATATTGCATTACACGATTTGGTAGGTAAACTTATGGGGCAGCCTTGGTATAAAATATGGGGATACAATCCTGCCAAAGCACCTTCTACCACCTACACAATTGGTATTGATACTGCCGATGTTGTTAGAAAGAAAACCGAAGAAGTAAACGGTCTTTACAATATTCTTAAAGTAAAGCTGGGACGCGACAACGATAAAGAAATGATCGAAACAATCCGCAAAGTTACAGATGTACCGATATTGGCAGATGCTAACCAAGGATGGAAAGATAAGCACCTAGCTCTTGAAATGGCTTATTGGCTTAAAGAACGTGGCGTTGTTATGATTGAGCAACCTTTTACTAAGACAGATATGGAAAATACAGCCTGGCTAACAGAGCGTAGTCCATTACCTATATATGCAGACGAGGCTTTCCAACGCCTAAACGATGTCTCAAAGTTTAAAGGTGTATTTACGGGGGTAAATATTAAGCTGCAGAAATGTACCGGCATGCGCGAAGCACGTAAAATTCTTGATACTGCCCGTGCTTTAAACATGGGAGTAATGATAGGCTGTATGGTTGAATCGGGCTGCGCAGTTACTGCTGCAGCTCATTTATCGCCCATGATGGATTTTGCTGATCTTGACGGACCTCTACTCTCGGCTAACGATCCTTTCAAAGGAATCACTTATGAAAAGGGAATGATAGTTATTCCGGATAAACCGGGTATTGGTGTTGAAAAGATAAAGTAAAATAAATATGTGAATACCCTAAAAGGCACAGAAGTTTTTCTGTGCCTTTTTACCAATAAATCTACATAATGAAGCACATAATAATTATCCTATCCCTTTTATTTATCATTGCCTGTTCTTCCAATCAGCAAGCAGCAGTAAGCATGGAACAAATTAATACGGAAGAGGCAGCAGGCGATTTTGGCAAAGCAAAAAAATCAATCGATCTATACATTGCACAGAACAATTTAAGCGCCGAAGAAATTTACGATCTTAACTTCCGTAAAGATGTAATGAATAGAATTGTTTTAGACTTTTGGCGCGATAAAGATCACGTAGTGGAGTATATTAAAAAGTACTATCCAGATGTAAACGACGAAATGCTTACCAAATGGGAACAAGAAAAGGTGCTGGAATCGATGGTGATTGATGGGCAGAAGAAATATTTCGGTCGTACTGCTTGTAACCTTTTCCTCGTTAATAAAGATGCCAGAGCAAAAAAAGAAGAGATTGACGGACCTATTACCGAACGATACGATAAAACGCTTATAACACACATACCCGAGGTAACTGCAGAGCTTAAGAAAAGTGGCAAGACACAAGCAAAGCAAAAAAAGATGAAGGTTAGCTATAAGGTTATCCTTAAAGAAAATGCGGTTCCGGAAGGTGAGGTTATTCGCTGCTGGTTGCCTTATCCTCGCGAAGATAACCGTAGGCAGACCAACATTAAGCTACTTGCAGTAAACAGCAATAGCTATATAATAACACCATCTTCGGCAGTTTATCCGCACCGTACGTTATATATGGAAAAAACTACAGAAAAAGATAAACCGTTAGAATTTTCGTTAGAATTTACCTACTCTTCGGCTGCTGAATGGTATAATCTTGAAGGAAAAGATTTTAAACCCTATGATAAGAACAGCGAGCTGTATAGAACTTACACTGCCGAACGCAAATCTCATGTAATATTTACGGATAAAATAAAAGACCTCTCTATGCAAATTGTAGGAGACGAAACAAACCCATACATTGTTGTAAGAAAAATATTCGATTGGATAACCGATCATTACCCTTGGGCTGGGGTACGAGAGTATTCAACCATCCCGAACATACCCGAATATGTAATAGATAACAACCACGGCGATTGCGGACAAGTAAGCCTGTTGTTCATTACGTTAGCACGCTATAACGGAATACCGGCAAAATGGCAAAGCGGTTTTATGATGCATCCAAACGGTGTTAATCTGCACGATTGGGCAGAAGTTTACTACGAAGGCGTTGGCTGGGTTCCAGTAGATCAGTCTTTCGGTCGTAAAGATTATTTCGAAAAGGATGAAGAACGCTACCTGTTATCGAATGGTATAGATGCCTACCGCTGGATAGTTAACGACGATTACTCTCGTCCGTTATTTCCACTCAAAATTTACCCACGTAGCGAAACGGTTGATTTCCAACGTGGAGAATTGGAATGGCGCGGAGGTAACATTTATTTCGACCAGTGGAGTTGGGGTATTAACGTAGAGTATTTAGATTAAAACCTGCAAAATAAAAGAGAGTTGAAAAAATTCAGTCCTCTTTTATTTTGTGAAATTAATTATTGTTAATTCTCTTTCTTCCCAATAAGACAATGCCCGTTAAGGCGTGCGCCTGATTCTACCAACAGCTTACCTGCAAAAACATTTCCATCAACAGCAGCGCTGGATTTCATCATAATAATATCCGATATAATCAGATTACCCTCCACATAGCCCATCATATCTAGGGTAGAAACTGTCAGATCTCCTTTAATATAACCGGTATTGCCTATAACTCCCTTACCTGTTGCAGTAATTGTTCCTTCTACTCTTCCATCAATACGCAAATATCCTTTGGCATTAACACTACCAACAATTGTGGTTCCCTCAGAAATACGATTGATATTTAAGTTAGTAGGTTCTATAGAATTTTCTTTTGCCATATCTATTTAGTATTAGTCTTACAAATATAAAAATTTAAACGAGATACAGCGATACGTTAGCACCTATTCTACCACTGTTTTAACATCCGGCGAAAGCATCTGCTGATATTTATTTGGCGAGAGCAAATACTCTACGGCTTTATCAAACTGGCTATCTTCTTTTAGTAACACTCGGATCCTACCTTTCTGGTAGTAATATCTAACGGCAATTTCTTCTTCTATTAACCGCTTTATTTCGAGTTTAAACACCTCTAAATCCTTCTTTTTATCGTGTGCCAATTTCTCTTCTAGTACAGTAATTTCTTTCTCAACCACCTCATCATATTTTTCTCTGGCAACTGCCGTTTTTAACTGCTTAAGTAAAGACTCCGATCGCGTTTGGTAGTCATATTCTTTACCTTCTAAAAAAGCAACGAATTCGGCATAATCTGCGTCGCTTAATTCGAAGACTTCAGGTGCTGCAACACTTTCGTGCTTGCAGTAGTATTTTACAGAATAATCTGATATCAGCCCGCGAAGTAACAAGCTAACCGTAATATTACTATACGACTCTATAGAATCTTGAATGTCAGGAAGAATTCCACCGCCATCATACACAACCCGCCCTGATTTTGTATAGAATTTGGTTTTCAAAGAATCAGGAATGAACGATACGCTACCGTCTTCGTTACGCTTAGAGAAATTATGTGCCTGTACACATCTACCACTAGGGGTATAGTATTTTGCAGTAGTGATTTTTACCTTAGCGTTATAGTTAAGCGGGCGAACTGCCTGTACCAAACCTTTTCCAAAGGTGCGGGTACCAACAACAATACCCCTATCTAAATCCTGAAATGCTCCTGCTACAATCTCTGACGAAGATGCCGAGCCGCTATTAACCAACACAGCTACAGGAATAATCGTATCTATGGGTTCTTCTTCCGTTTTAAAGACCATATCAAACTCCGCTATACGCCCTTTCGAACTCATAACCTCCGTTCCCTTAGGAGCAAACATGCCTACAATATTTATGGCATCTTCCGTAGGTCCGCCGCCGTTACCCCTTAAATCAATAATAAGCGAGTTCATATTGCCTGCTTTCTTTAGGTCAAGAAAAACTTTACGAAAATCTTTGCTACAGCCCTGTGTAAAAGAAGCCAAACGGATGTACCCTACCCCATTCGCAAATAAGTTAGAGTAGGTAATGCTTGATATATGTATCTTCTCTCTTGTAATCTTGATATTAACCGTATCCTTTGTCTTTACTTTAGCAATTTTCAGTTTGAAGCTGCTTCCTTTCGTACCTTTAAGCTTACTACTAACGTCTTCTATTGGTTTATCTTTCATTGATACTCCATCAATCTCCAATATTAAATCGCCGGATACCAAACCCGCTTTATCTGCGGGAAATCCCTCGTAAACCTCCGATATTTCCGTATAATCGCCAGATTTTCGGATAAGCGATCCTATACCTCCATATTCTCCGGTTGTAGCTTCAACAAAATCTTTAGCCTCTTCCTCGGTCATATATTCAGTATATGGGTCTAACTCGCTTAACATTCCATCAATTCCGCTTTTTACTACCTTATCGGGGTCGATATCATCAACGTAAAATAGCTTTAACTCACGAAATACGGAAAAGAACAAGTCCAGATTCTTAACTACCTTAAAATCATCATTTTTAGGCTGAGCAAAGGTAGAACCTGTTCCTATAAAAAGAATTATGGTCAAAACAACGGCCAAACGTTTTACTTTTAAAAATGAAGTCATATTTTCAATGGTTTACAAGCATACAAACCTACACTATTCTAGACAAAATCGCAAATATGGAGTCTTTTATTTACCTTAAAGTATATGAAAAGATTTTTTCTATTTATGATTTTATTATATCATCGTGGTATATTAATACCAATTTTAACACAAACCAGTAAACAAAAAATATTTACTTTTGTTTGTACTATGAAATCATCATGAATTAAACATAACCAGATAAAATTTTAATCAATGGCATTAGAAATTACTACAGCAAATTTTTCTGAAATGGTAGAAAAGGCTGATAAACCTGTCGTTCTCGACTTTTGGGCAGAGTGGTGCGGTCCATGTCGTATGGTGGCTCCCATTATTGATGAACTCGCGACGGAGTTTGAAGGGCAAGCGATCGTAGGCAAGGTAGATGTGGATTCGAACAACGATATCTCCGTTAAGTTCGGTATTCGTAATATCCCTACTGTACTATTTTTTAAGGATGGTAAAGTAGTTGATAAACAAGTTGGCTCTGCAGCCAAAAGTGTTTATGCAGAAAAGTTGAAAATACTTCTATAAAAGCACTTCTATAGTAGCATATAGATAAAAGATACAGTGAAGCAAAAAGGTCTGCAAATTGCAGACCTTTTTGCTTCACTGTATCTTTTTACTTACCAATCTCAACTATAGTGCCTGTAATATAGCGTACCCCATTTTCTTTATTAAAGTAATAGGTAACTAATATTCTATTCTCATTAAGTAAGTACGACAGCCCATGGATAACCGATATCCCAACTTCCTCCGTCATCTCTCAAGACAAATTCGGGGGCTGTTTTAAAATCGGTACATTCTGCATTTAAAATTTTAGCACGAATTCCGTAAGGTTCTTTTCTGTAACCGTAAGTCAGAAAGACCCTATTATCCGGTAAGCTTAACCGCTGCTAAGGGTAATCCCTTAAACCCCATACTCTCCCACTGCCCAAAGGACTTACCGCCATCTGTTGAGCGAACAATACAAGCATAATCATCATAATTTGCTGTTCGCATAAAGGCAACAAGATATCCTTTTGGTGTTTGGTACAATGAGGTTTCTGTAAAATATATGGTCTCATGCTTTGCCACAGGGCAAGCGTATTCCCACGTCATTCCTTTATCATCAGAGGTTAATAAATGCAGTGACGTATTAATAACCGAATCCGCATTATTTGCAATAACAGCCCAATAAATGCGACCGTCTTTCCCCTCGCACATCGCTCCTCGGTTACAAGCCGGCATAGGGTTTCCAAAAACATCCGGATTTTTCTCCGACGGTATGTTGGGCGAAATAATCGCTCCCTCCCATTTATTGCCCCCATCTGTAGAACGCACAAGAAATCCACCAGAAATGTGGCACCTGCTGCAGCTAAAAAAGGTTTTGTAAGATTTTGCATTCCTTCCGGCTTAATAAAAGCCCATGCGTAACTTGAGCAAATAAGTGTACCGTCTTTTAACTGCAACAAGCACGTATCTTGAGATCCGCCAAAGGGGTGCGCAAAAACTAACTCCGGCTCTTTTGTTCAATTTTCGCCATCTTTAGAGCGCATCATTACAATATAGCTATTAGGATCAACGTGATTACCTCTTTTTTCTTTAAACGCCCGCCTTTCGGGAGCGCGTCGAAAAGCCAACAACAACTCCCCATCCGGTCGTTTAATAATCGAAGGAAAAGTGCGGTAAAACATGGGATCGTTATAAATTACGATATCTTTTATTTTCTTTAGAGAAGGCTCATTGCTTACCTTTTCTTGTGCTTGTGCATTTATATAAAAAACACAACAGATAGAAAAAAACAAGATTAACTTACTATTTCGGTCTAAAGCAATTTTTTCATCACCTAATATTCATACTTATTAAAAAAACTCTATCTAACCTTTATCAATAAATCCTTCTAATCATCAGACCTTTCTATAAGTTCCGGAAAAGCTATTCAAAATCTTCGTAAAGTAAATACTTCTTTCGCATTTGCTTATACTCTGCTAGCGCTTCTTTCCAGCTATCGCGAATCTGTTCTTCAGTCATACCTGCAATAATTTGCTCGCGTAACCGGTCTGTACCAGCCAGCTGATCGAAGCGTTTTGCGCGAGAGAAAAACTCGAAGCTACCCTGTGACTTTTGGTAAAAATCTAAAACATATTTCAACGAGAACTTTACGCTATCTGGGGTTAACCCTCTAAGATCTATTCCGTAGCAAAGCTTTCCATTTTGTAATGGAAACGTCATGCCCTCAAGAGGTTCAGGAGTGAAAGTAAAATCGCCCATCGACTCTTCGGGATAACCCAACGCTTGAAACGGAAAATCTGTCCCGCGAGCTACGCTAACAGGCGTTGCTTCGAATAAGCAAAGTGAAGGGTAAAGACGAACAGACAAGTGATTCGTCAGGCTAGGCGACGGAATAACCGGTAATTCATAAAGTGTGCTATGTGTATAGTTTTTTAAAGTTACTACATGAAGACTACAGGTTTTGCTTCCATCAAGCCAACCCTCGCCATTAATCATTTGTGCCAACTCTCCAATAGTTAAGCCGTGCACCATTGCTATTTTGTGAAAGCTCACATCAGACTTAAACTCATCGCTTTTTCTGACAGGACCATCAACCTGATCGCCGTTGGGGTTAGGGCGATCTAACACTATCAGCTGTGTATTATTATCGGCACATAGCTGCATTAGCTGGTGTAGCGATGTTATGTAGGTATAAAAACGAGCACCGACATCTTGTATATCAAACAGCATTATATCTACCGAAGCAACTAAAGAATCTGCCTTTTCGTTTTTAGAGTCGGCCGCATGCGCTCCATACATTGAAAAAATCGGTAATCCTGTTTTTTCATCAACTTCATCGTCTATTTCTATCCCGCCTGTAACCGATCCACGAAAACCATGTTCGGGAGCAAAAGCAAATGCTATATTTACACCCTTACTAAGTAGCACGTCCACTAAATGCTGATCGTCAATAACAGAAGTTTGGTTGCCCATTACGCCAACCGTTTTACCTTCTAACATTGGTAAATACTCATCCAGCTGCTCTGCTCCCGTAAGTATTTTAGATGGCTGACTAACCGAAGGCTTATTGTTGCAAGCCACCGCTATCCATAGAGCTACCAGAACAAATAGTATCGCTTTTTTCATCCGATTTATTCTTAATCTTTTACTTTTACATAAATATGCTTAATCTGCCCACTTTCATCAGCATCTCTTTCGTCTATTTCAAAATCTTTACCCAATGACTTAAAAAGAGGTGTAAGCTTAGGAAAACCGTAGTTACGCGAATCGAAATCTGGTCTTTTCTTATTTATCAGGTTGCCTACATCTCCAAGAAAAGCCCAGCCAGTGTCGTCTGCCACATCTTCGACCGAGATTTTTAGCAGCCTTATAAGGCGCTTATCTATTTTTTCAATATGCGTTGATTCGTTTCCTTTTGGCTTTACTTCGGCTGAATGAGTATCTTCATCGCTATCAGAACGTCCGATAATTTCAATGTATATAAACTTATCGCAGGCAACTATAAACGGTTGGGGTGTTTTCTTTTCGCCAATACCTATAACCAGCATTCCTGCCTCCCGCAGCCTAACAGCTAAGCGGGTAAAATCGCTATCGCTAGAAACCAGACAAAACCCATCAATCTGCTGGTTATGCAATATATCCATTGCATCAATAATCATCGCAGAATCTGTAGCATTTTTACCTGTAGTGTAGCTGTATTGCTGTATCGGTATTATAGCATGCTCGAGCAGACGCTGTTTCCAACCCGAAACTGTTGGCTTTGTCCAATCGCCATAAATTCTTTTAATTGTCGGGTTCCCTATCTTTGCAATTTCTTCTAGCATACCCTTAATATTTGAGTATGGTATATTGTCTGCATCAATAAGAACTGCTAGCTGCAAATCTTTACGTCCTTTCATATTTCTAACGATAACGGTTAATTACTATTCAAAATCTTCGTATAGCAGATATTTTTTTCGCATAGCTTTATACTCTGCCAACTCCTCTTTCCAGCTATCGCGAATTTGTTCTTCAGTCATGCCTGCAATAATCTGTTCGCGCAGCTTATCTGTACCTGCCAACTTATCAAAAAAGTCCGGGCGAGTAAAGAACTTATCAGGTACTTTATGATATGCATCGAGCACATACTTTAAGGTAAAGGTTGCCTTTGCGGGGTCTAGTCCACGTAAAACTACACCATAGCATAACTCGCCTTGGTGTGTAACATGTGCTGCCATGCCAGGAAGAGACGCGGGTGTATATGTAAACTCGCCAAACGATGGGTCCGGGTATCCATATACTTCAAATGGAAAATCGGTTCCACGACCTTCGTTAATAGCCGTTCCTTCAAACAGGCAAAGCGACATGTATAAACGAATCGAGAGATGGGTAGGTAAGCTGGGCGACGGAATAACAGGTATTTCATATTGTGTCTTATGTGTATAGCCCTTAACCAGAACAACCGTTAGCTCGCATTGCTTACCTTCTTCTAACCAGCCTTCTCCATTAATCATTTGTGCCAATTCGCCAATGGTTAAGCCATGAATCATTGCGATCTTATGGAAACTAACACCCGATTTAAACTTATCATCTTTACGTACCGGACCATCAACCTGATCTCCGTTAGGATTAGGACGATCTAATACGATAAGCGGCTTGTTATTCTTAGCGCAAAGTTCCATCACTTTGTGCATTGAGGCGATGTATGTATAAAAACGGGCACCCACATCCTGAATATCAAAAACCATGATATCAACAGATGCTACTATTGAATCGGGGTTATTTCCATGCCTTCCATAAAGCGAATAAAGCGGAAGACCCGTTTGAGCATCGAAGTCGTTATCTACTTTTTCTCCCCGTTCAACATCCCCTCGAAAGCCATGTTCGGGAGCAAAAGCAAATTTTAAATCAACATTATTCTCAAGCAGCACATCCACCAAATGCTTATCGCCTACGATAGAGGTTTGATTTCCCATCATTCCAACTTTTTTACCTCCTAATAAAGGTAAATACTGGTCGAGTTGTTCAGCACCTGTGACAATTTTGTCTGTCTCTGTAACTGCTACATTTTTCCCTTTACATTCTATAGCTGCAGTACAACCAAGGATTACAACTAAAAATAAAAACTTTTTCATGGTAAATAGATTATATGGTTTAAGCAAAATAGTATTTTTAATATCGGAGAAAACAAAGATACGTACAATTAGCTTTGTTAAACTTTTTGAATAAACATTCTGCTTCCGATAAAACAAGACAAACACCTTTGCTTATCACAATATGCTTGTTTCAGCTGTAACAGAGCCTGGCTATAAAACGCATTTTCTGCCTTAATTCCTGCCTCTGCCCAATCTTCTATAGTAGCATTCTTTTCAGGAGCAAACGATTCCAATAAAGTCAATGCTCTTTCTCGCAACTCCTCGTTATGTCTAGCCTTTCCATAAGTGAATAAGAACGGAACAACGGTGTTGGAAATAATCCTTTCTATCGATTGCCTCCCAAGCTGTTTAACCTTGTGTTTTGACTCTACTCCAAAGTTATAATGGGTTTCCCAATAATTCGAGGTTTTAACATCAAATAAGTTGAAGTAATCGTTAATATTTTCAAGCGAAAGAACAGAGTCAAGCAAGTTAGGGGATCGGTGTAATAAGTATGCTAGCTGTGCTATTCGAATAGTTGGAAAATTATTAGGTCGAAGACGAAGAAACTTCCACAAATGCCTCTCTATTGGCGTAAGCTTAAACTTATTCTGAAGGAAAGTATATTCAGCCTTCAGCTTTACCTGATATTCGTCTAAAGGTTGCTCCAATAAGAAGCCTGCCTGCCCAAAAAGCAAAGCCTCTAGCTGAGCAAGGGAATCGCGATGTTTCGAAATAGCAAGCAAAGGTGTTTGTTGAGCCAGCAACTCGAAAGGAACAGCATTTACACTAAACCCGAACGAACGAAATAAAGTACGATGAAACGCTTCGAGCCAGTCGTTATTTGTTCGCCTTAGTATTACGGCTAAACGCTGAGATTTTACTTCTAAGCGTTCTATTAACACTCTACTTAAAAAATTCTTTAATGGAAACGAATCAATAGACGAAATAAAGGGACGACATGCTACTCTTGGCTTTGAGGTGATTAAATCTATATATTTTTGCTCTATGTCGGAAGAATATGATAGCTCAACTATCGGAATAAAAGAGCCGTTTTCTTGCTGCGTTGGAATATCGTATCTACCAACAACATGAAGAATTACGTTGTTATATGCTTTATCGTTATTGTGCTTATGCCGTATCCAATCAGACGAGTTCTTATGTACCTCAATATTCCCAACCCACGTAGTATTTTCTATCTTCAGCTTGGCATTAAAGAAATCCGGTCCGGCATCATTATTATATGTTCCAAGAGAAACAACATCAACCTTTTTCCCATCAACAGTAAAAAGATTTTCTTTATCAAACAAACCGAATTTCCAAATGAATTGTAAAAACTCTTCGCTAAGCATATGCAACAATTTTATATGCAAGATATAAAATTTATAAAAAGAGGTTCGCTGACTGCGCTTACTAAAGTTCCTTCCTCCCGCTTAACGCCCTCACTTAATGCTCGTTAAAAAATATTAATTGTATTTAAGCCATATCTTTTTTATAAAGAACAACAGGAAACTTGTAATTATTAGAAGCTTCCTGTTGTTAGTCGGGGTGAAAGGACTCGAACCTTCGACCTCCACGTCCCGAACGTGGCGCGCTAGCCAACTGCGCCACACCCCGATTTTTCGGAAAACAAAGGTATAAATAAATCTACATTTTCTACAAATTTGTGCTTATACAAAAAATATCGAACTTTGTGCTAGCTATTAAAAATCAGGTAACATGAATTTGAAGAAAATATTTTTTGCCTCTATCTGCTTAGTAATAACTATAAATACGGGAAAAACGCAGAATATCGTATCATACAACGCCATAGAGAAATCTTTATTCCCATCAAAAGGAAAAGAAATTTTAGCAGCACATGGCGATACGCTTATGCTTATTAATTCGCTGACTAACAGAAAGGAACTTTGGATTTACAGACCATCAACTGACAGTATAGAAAAGCATAAGGCAGAAATTTTCTATAAATCTCATCTTTTCAATTTTGCTAGACATAGCCTTGCATTCTACGATGTTCTTATGAATCGCTTTATTTTCTCTAAACTGGAAAATGGCATACTAACCAACTACATGGGAGATAAGTTGAAGGGAGTAGGTGAGGAATCGATCGGCTTATCGTTGCCTCGTTTTTACTTTTTCAATAACCATTGGCTTATACTTTCGCTTGCGGGTTATGCCTACATGGATAACAAGCTATTTTACGGTTACCTTACAGTTGAAGGAACATGGACTATCCCTCCACAATCTATCTTTGAGTACCCGGATGATTTAACCCAAAGCTTTGGCTTAGTAAAAGCATATGCTGCCACAACATTTAATGGCAGGCAGCTTATATGTAGCGAAGTGTCGGGTAATCACCCTATTGCAAAAGAAAACAACCAGCCTAATGGTTTATTTGTACTAACCGAACTTAGCGACGATTTTACAGTAAGCAGGCATATGCCCATAATAAATCAACATGATAGCACTTTACTTGGTAAAGAAATACCTAGTATCATAGAACTTTTAGACATAAACGAGAGGTTAGCATTAACTGTAAAAAAAGAGAGCTCGTTTTACGTAAAGGTTTTTGGAGCAGATTTTAAGCTAATTAAGCAGCTACCTATAACGGAAGGTATTTCTGTAACAAAACATACCAGCATCCCTATTGCAAAAGGGTTTATTACGACATATAGCACCTCAAACGATCTATCGGTTGTTTATATAGTTCGTGACGGAACTATACGTAAACGCTGGAAAATTCATAGTGCCAATATGAATTATGTTGATTTTTATTGCATGAAGGATAAGGAGAATTTCTACGTGATAATCAATGACAAACAAGCAAATGAAATAATTCGAAAAACAATTCCTCTTCTTGATCTCGAAAAATAGCTTGGCATATTAAGAATTTTCATACCTTTGCTGCTCGAAAATAGAAAGCCTACTATTTTATGATTATCGGGGTGTGGCGCAGTTGGCTAGCGCACCTGCTTTGGGAGCAGGGGGTCCCAGGTTCGAGTCCTGGTACCCCGACGCTGAAAAAGAAGCGGTTACAAGATTTTGTAGCCGTTTTTATTTTTTAATGTACATGCAATTTGCATACAAGTTTCTTTGGATTCCTGTAAATAAAACTAGCAAAAAATATGTTCGAAAATTATAATCGCTAACGAAACTAGAAAACATATAATCATTATAAGGAAATAAATATTTGCTAGGTGCAATTTTCTATATCTATAGTTAGTAATATGTGCTAAATCATATAATGAATTAATTAAATCCCTAGCTAACTCATCATCATTTGCTTTACAAATCTCTTTTATGAAATGTTTTCTTTTTTTATGTATTATATGATTGTACATTGAAAATCTTGAATATAATCCTTTTTTATGCCTTTGGCTTCTTTGTTTCTTAATAATATATGCAATTGATGAGTTTTTGGGAATCGGACTTATTGCTACAATGCTATAGTATACACAAAGTATCCCAACAACAAATGTTAAAACAATAAAGATAAAGATAAGATAATTGAGATTGAAATTTTTATATGTATCCAATTTATCTAGAAAACTACTTCCTAATATTGATAAAAACACACCAACAATAGCAAGAAGAATTGATGATCTAGTAAAGATACTTTGTTTCATCTCTTCAGATAGGCTATTAAGGTATCTTAGGTGTTCTAAATTCATGTTTTAATTCTTTATAAATATTTTGAAACTTTACATCTATACAACTACTCTTACTCTCATCATGTAAATTATAGTTACAATTCATTAATGAAAAATTGCCCTTATACATATCAATCATATACTTAAGCCTAAGTAAGCATTTTTTCTTAACATTAAGTTTTTTTGAGTCTTCCAATCTTCTTTTTAATATTTCTGCCCATAAGAATAATTCTTCAATAGTTAAATGTATTTGACTATTCAACTCATTTAGATCAATATCTCCAAGTAAGTGAATATTATTATTTATGATTGATTTTGCATGGTAGGGAAAATAATTAGAAAAACATTTAAAATCAGTAAATGAAATAACCCCTTTAATATGTAGGTATGATTTATCAAAATTTATATTACCAAGTGGGCCAAAAATAAATTTAACTTTAATGTCATTTAAATTATAAGAATTTAAGCAATGATTTACTATAGCTTCTATTTTTTCCCCATTTTTTATTAGAAAGCCACTATGATGCGGGTGAAAAATAGATTTCTTTAATTCAATTATACTATTACGTATTTCAATAGAATATGGCTGTCTATTTCTAATAAACATTAAATCAATATCATTACAATTATTAGAATATATAGAACTACCATACCAAAAAACATTCATTTCATTGTCTTCTCTTTTTATCTCATTTGCTAAAAAAGATAAGAATTCTTCTCTTTCTACTTTTGAATTAAACATATTCACTTCCAATACTATCAAAAAAATTATTAAAATCATTAAATATTTTGGCTCTATTTCTTAAATTCTCAATATGTAATTTCTTCTGAGAAATGGAAAGGAGTGATTCCATCATATTTTGATACCAATTATAACCGTTGGTTGTCATTTTAAAAGATTTAGATTCATTTTTTAAGTATTCTCCTCTTTCTAACATGAATAATACATCATAAAAATAATCTCGTTCTTTAGAAATATCAATATCAGAAAAATGAAGTTCCTTACCCCTCTTAGGAAATAATGTTATAAAATTATCAGATAAAGGGGCGAATACATATCTACTAATAGGCTTGATGTTAGATGCATTAATCATACTATAATAGTCTTTGAGGTTAAAAGTATTTGAAAAAGAATAATCTCCATAGTAACTCCTCGCGCCTAATCCTATACCTATATATTCTCCTCCTAGTAAATTATGCAGTCTCAGTAAATACTTGTTGACATTATTACCTTTAGAATAATAACCAACAAATATTTCTTCATAACCCATATCTGTAAAATTACTTCTTAATAAATTGAATTCAAATATTCGTCTTTGAGTATCAGGTAAAATATATTTTTTATCGAAAATGGTCTTTAGCAAATTATAATTACAACTAGAGTATTTCAGTGGATGAATATCAATACTATGCGGGGATAATGTATTAATTATATTTATATCTTTTTCAATAACACTATTTGACATCTGTGGTAAATTATACAAATAATCAATATTTAAATCAATTTGCTTAAACTTTGATAGAATATCTTTTAATAAATATATATTTTCAATACTATCCCTGCGCCCCAATATTGATCGGAGTTCTTCGTCAAAAGTCTGAACTCCTATACTTATATTTTTAACCTTATTGTCTTGTAGTGCGTATATCAATTTGCTATTAATAAAAGAATCTGCATCTCCTTCTATTGATACAGAAATATCATCAGAACAATTGAAATTATTTTTTATAGATGTGATAATCCCTTTAAATTGTATTTCGTTTAATAAAGATGGCGTTCCTCCTCCAAAATGTATAGAGTCAATAATTTTATTATAGTAAAATTTTGATATTATTGAAATTTCAGAAATTAAAGTATCAATATATATTTGAGGGATACTATTTACCACAATTCCACCAAATCTTAATTGGCAAAAATTACACCCTTGTTGACAAAAAGGTATATGAACATATAGTGAAATGTTTTCTTGATATGGTGTTAATTCTTCTATTTTAAAATTATTTGCGCCCTGGAACTCTCCAAAACGAGGGAGTCCTGAAACACCATAAATACTAAATTTCTTATAACTAATCATAAAGAAAGATATTTTGAATGGTTTGTTTATTATGTTCTTCAAAGGAGATTATATTTATTGCCTTTTTTAATACCTCTTCCTCGCTAATATTATCTGTATTTATTATTACTTTTTCATCTTTGGGAGGCATAGATCTATTATAAAAATCAAATAATTCTTCTTCACTTAAATATTTTTCTATTTGGTGTTTTTCAGATATAATTGGATTTTGTTTTCTTGCTTCAAGTCTTTTTTTCAAAGTTTCAATACTAGCACTTAGATAAATTATATTAATTCTATTGGGCATAATGCTAAATAACCTCTCACGCCTGTATTTAGAAATAAATAATCCTTCACATAATAATGATTCTCCTTCCAAGATACTAGTCTCAATATTTTTAATAAAGCACTCAAAAACAATATGATTTTCCTCAGAAGAAAAGTTTATTTTTTCTTTAAATATTTCTTTTCTAACAGAATCGGTAGATATAAAATTTAAGTTATACTTAATAGATAATTCTTGTCCTAATGTGGTTTTTCCAGAACACGGTGCCCCATATATTAATATGAGTTTATTGTTTTTATTTTCCATATGTGTAAGTTTTAATAAAAATTATTTACTTCATCTCTCCATATTCTTTAATCCTCTTCTCACAAATTTCTCTTACTACCTCAAAAAACTGATTTACTTTAGGTGTAAGCGCCTCAATATCTTCTTTGGTTACTACAAACTGTGGATTATAGCGAGCCTCCACATAAGCAGCTTTTATGAGATTAAATAATCGTTTTTCTTCGACTGTTTCACGAGAAAATATTTCTTCAAATTTTATCGAATATCTCTTAACTGAATTGAGTAACTTTGCTAAATTATGTTGTTTATTATTTTCAAGGGTAAATACCAAACGAGTTGCATATATTAAGTTTTTGCTAGCCTGATGCAATAAAAATGATCCTAGTTTGTAACCTTTATCATTATATGCATGGATGGAATTTCTATAAAAACTCTCGGCATTATTATATTTCTCCTTAAAATACTCTTCAGTCTGTTGTTTGATTTCAGCATAGTTCAACTTACGTCGTCGGGCAAGCTTAAAACGTCCGCTATCATAAAGAACAATACCTTCCTGTTTTATTTGGGTATAGAAGTATCGTCCTTCTTCAAGGCATTTGTTCAGTGTTTTAATATCATCATTAATAAACTGTACTGGAGTTTGTATATCGGGGTCTTGGTAGTATTTATCATCAATATTATCGAGTATACCGCCCTGCATCCTTATCTGCAATACCGCTTGTAACCACTAAAATATCATAGTCGCTTCGGTATGATGTACGGATACCAAAATCATTGCGTTCATCATAATCTACATATTCATCTCTAGCATAACTGCCAAATAAAATAATCATTTCCACTTTAGTAAGCTTAGAGATTATCTCTTTTGTCAGCCATTCTAAGTCATGTTGCTTTCTTTTGGGTAAATATGCTATCGACTTTTTCATTTGTGGTTTTTCTTTATATTTTTGCAAACTTAATAAATTTATGGTTTGAATTTTCACTTCATAGTTGAAGTAGGGACTTAAAATTTAAATCAATAAGCTGTTCATTCTGTTGGAATAACATTAATCCTTAGAGAAGCTTGTACTGTTGCCTTAATCAGTCAGACGGCAGTATGATAAAAAGGATAAAAATTCCTTCATTGAGCAGGTTTATCTTTTTGTATTACCGCCTGTAAAGATACAGGCAAAAATGACTGATAAAATGAAAATTTCCGACAATAATTTCGAGGATTTGCTTTGTCTTGGCAAAAGAGTATTGAATTTGTCTTGGGGCAAATCTTATGCTTTTACCCCTTGTTGTTTACTCTCCTATTTGCGCTTTGACCTTTCTATGCCAGTTGTAAACGGTTGTTTTACACACCTTGAGCCGTTTCGCTATCTCGGAGTAGCTTAGCCCTTGCTGGTACATATCTAAGGCTTTTTGCTCAAGCGATTTTATAGCCGTTAGTTCGCTATATTTACCCACGGCAATATACCGTTGTATGGTTCGGGGGCTTACCCCGACAAGAAATTTTAAACAAAATAAACCTACTTATCGACCTAATCGACTTTACCTTAAACTTTTATCAGATAGCGAAGCCTTGCTTTTCTGTTTTTTATCCATATGAGCAAACATATTAAAGGACAGCAAATAATGGCTTCTATAATCACCCCGAAAACAATAAATCAAACGTCAGCATTCTTAAAAAAGCCTTATAAATTTCTAAAATATGAAGATAAGCTATGGCTTAGAGTTAAGTTCGATAAATATCTACCAGAATTAGCATATATCTATACTTTTATCTCTCCTTTCTTTTTAGTGTTAAAAACCTTTAACTCTTTTTAAATATACCATATTGAACAACAGGCATTTGCGAATTCATTGTGCGGATATATTTTTAAAATTTAACAAAAATACATAAGCCTCTAATTTTTAGCCAGTTTTAGGCTTAAAATAGCCTCATTTTTACAAATGAAATGTAATAAAATATTAGTTACGATGAACCAAAAATTGCTTTTTCTTGTTCACGGCTAAAATACATTTTTAAATAACAAATTGAAACTTAACATTTTAATCTATTTTAAGGGTTAATATATGCTCAACTTCAAATTGAAACAAATCGGAGCAAGAATACCTAATTGGCATAAGTCTGAGATAAGACCCAACTAAAAGGATAATCGAGCAATATTGCTAGTTATAAGCTGGTTAAGTCTAACCAATAAACGAGGGATAAATGAAAACTGCAAAAACACTAGTTGCTGCAATTTTTATATGTTTTGGATTTGTATTAATATCTTGTCATAAAGAAGAAACATCTGAAGTTTCTTCACAAAATCCACAACAAGAGAATGTAACAACAATAAAAATTAAGCTGGATGTTAGCAATATTATAAAACAGGCACAAAGAAGCAGCACTGCTAACACAACAAAAGATCTATTCGATATTTATGCATTTAGGCAAAATGAGAATGGAGATTTTATTTATGAAAAAACCATTAACCTCGAAAATCTAACCTATTTTGAAGAAGTTTTTAACCTTACGGGAACCGACAATGTTCCGGTAGGTTATTACAAATTTCTTACTACATATGGACTTCAGCAAAACTGCATAAGTATTCCGAGTTGGAGTAACGAAGTTTTATCAGATAACCTATCTATAAATTACGAGACCTCATCTTCTTTGTCAGAAGTATTTCTTGAAAACAGCAATGTAAACGAGCTGAAAACGTACGATTTCTTTACTGATAATAATGACAATGTAGTGCAGACTACATTAAAAAGGACTCTCTCTCGAGTAGATGTAATATTCATTAGAGCAGACCGTAATGATGATGGTACATATACCGAAGTTGCCTACACTAACGGAAGTGATGTATTTGGAGGAAATGATATAAATATATTCCAAATGAACTTCTCTAAAGTAAATACCTCAATGAACTTTTTGGGTAGAAATTTAACTACTGAAGCAGCCTCGCTCTCGACAAATCTTGAAAATCTTGAAAAAAATATCATCATTGGCAATGGCAACCAAACCATAGTGGGTACTGAAGATTATAAAAAATATGATGACATAGAACAGCAAGATATTCTTACAAGATCTGCTTATACATATGGTGCATACCTGTTTCCAAATAACAATAGCGACCCAAGCATAAAGCTATCGTTATATCTTAAGTCAGAGAATGGTGATGAAAGAGCTATTGACATTCTTAACGGTGAAGATAACCTCCTACCCGTTGAGCGCAATAAAGTTACACTTGTAAAAATTTACGTTTTAGGTAAAAGCATATTCTCTACCACAACAGACATTGCCATCAGCGTAGATATTGAGGACATTACCATTGAAGATGAAGGTGATGCCGATTTATGGAATTAGTATAACTATTAAATACAAAAACATGAAAAGTAAAAAAATATTTTATCTGATATATATCTTTCTTTTCAGCATCACTACAGCGTCGTGCTCAGAAAAAGTTGAGGATAACGTTGAGCCGATACACAATGAAGATGGAACAATTCCTGTAAGGCTGAATATTGGGACACAAGCTGTTAATAGCGATTTAACTTATACGCTACACCTATTCCGTAAGATTGATGGAGCCCAAGATTACATATATTGGAGAACTGTAGGTCTGCAAGCAGACAATACCAAAATTCACAAATGCGGATTTAGCAGGTATGAACTATAAATTCCCGTTTATATGCACTCCTTCGGTACCTGAAATAGTCACTCTCAACAATGACGGGCAAACACTGGATGAAAATAATACTTGGAGTGATGTAAGAATTCGTCAAAATACAGAAATACTTTCTAAAGATAACTACCACAAGATAGTAGAAAAAACAGGCGAAGAGCTACCTGAGCAAACGCAAATTCATGCTACGTTAACTAGAATAGTCGGTCAAGTAGTCTTCGATATCTATCGTATTGACACGGATATTCAAGATCCGACAAGTATTGTTTCTACAGATGTTGCCTCTGTATTAGATCGGGTTTATCAGATTGATATTACATATACAAATTTGAGTAAAGAGTTCTATTTTACCACAAGCAACGATCTACTAGTGAACGAAACTTTTAACCAGCCACAAAAAATAGAACCCGTACTTAGCGAAAATCTTACGTTATCTCTCCCTCAGCAAGATCAAAACCCAGACCTATATAATGAGGAGATTAGAGGGTCAGTAAGAATTAAAGGCTTATACGGACTCCCGGTAGAAAGTAACGTTTCTATTAAGCACTACTACGATGATACTCCCGCATGTGGAAATACAGACGATTCGCATAGCCATTCGGCAGAAAACGGATGCTTTGTATTCACAAAGAATAGGTATAAAGAACAACCTGATTTATGATGTAACGTTAACCCCAAACCTGGGAATAGAGCTTGGTTTGGGAAGAAAAACTACGTTCGAAATAGGTGGAGGTTACAATCCTTTTACGTTTAGCGATGGAAAAAAGTTAAGCATTGGTCAGTTCAGCCAGAGTTTAGGCTTTGGACATGCGAGCGATTTAATGGTCTTTTCTTCAATCTTCACGGACATGGAGGTGAGTTTAATGCCGGCGGCATAAAGTTTCCATTCGGAATATTTCCAAATTTTGAAAACTATCATTACGAAGGACACTTCTATGGCGGAGGAATCAGCATTGGTTATCAATGGATACTTGGTAAATGCTGGAATATCGAAGCCTCTCTTGGAGGTGGATATGCCAGAGTACATTACGAAAAATACTATTGTGCCGACTGTAGTCCCCTGATAAAAGAAGATGACTGCAACTATTGGGGATTAACTAGAGCCACATTCTCTATCATTTTCTTTATTTACTAAAAACCGCAATTATGAAAAGAGCTATACTATATATTTTCACCATCGCTACAATCTTATGGTATTCAGATTTGTCTGCACAAAACAACGCGGTACGACTAGAGAGAGAAAGCACACATAAGGAAGGCAACATGCTTATTATGGATGTTAGCCTTAATGTTGATAGCTTAGCTATCAGCAAAAATGAAATGGTTACATTGATTCCTGTTTTGGAATCAACAGACAGACAGAACTCTCATTCTTTCGATTCTATAGTAATTACAGGAAAAAGGAAAGAAAAAATGATTGCCCGTAACGAAAGGTTTAATAATAATATGTTTGAGGAAACACCTAAGGCAATTATTCGTCATGAGCCACCTCAAACAATCCCTATGCGTCTCGAATTACCTTACCAAGAATGGCAACACAGCGCTAACCTATATGTAGCTGCAGATACCAGAGGCTGCGCATGTAAACAACTTGATAGCAGCAGATATTTGCTTACAGGTCCGATACTACCTGCCCTATTTACTCCAACTTTCGAGCTGGAATATATAACACCACCGACAGAAGAAGTAAAAAGAAGGAGTGAAACTTATAGTGCATATTTAAACTACGAAGTAGGTAAACATAAGCTACTCCCTAACTTTAAAAATAACGCCGAAGAGCCGAGAAAAGTTAATGAAATTATTACTGAAATACGTAATGACAGAAATTTAACGGTTAGTGAGTTTAAAATTACAGGTTATGCATCTCCGGAAGGGAATGAACAATCTAACATGACATTGTCAAAAAACAGAGCACAATCATTTGTCACATATTTAAAAGACAGATACGGTATTGACCCTTCAATGCTAAAGACTGAATGGAAAGGCGAAGATTGGGATGGGCTACGGAAAGTGGTAGTAAGTTCAAATATTTCGCATAAAAATGAAGTTCTTAACCTCATTGATAGCGAGTCGAACATAGCACAACGTAAGAATAAGCTAAAACAAATAAATGGTGGCAGAACATACAGCTTATTATTAAACGATTACTATCCTCAGCTACGTAGAAATGACTATACCATTGCGTATGTTGCTCGGAATTTTGATGTCAACGAGGCTAAAGAAGTAATCAAAACAAAGCCCCAACATCTCAGCCTTAACGAAATGTTCTTAGTTGCCAATACATATCCCAAAAACAGCAATGAATTTAAAGAAGCATTCGATATAGCGGCACGCGTATATCCCGACAACCCTATTCAATACAGCGGCTTTAGAAATTGAGCATGGTGCAGCAGATAAGGCTATTGAAAGGCTACAGACATGAATATTGCCGAAGCGCTAAATAATTTAGGAGTTGCCTACTACAACAACAAGCAATATACTAAAGCAAAAGAATATTTTGACAGGGCAGCAAGCGCAGGTAGTAAAATAGCACAACGCAACTCAGCGGAGCTAACCAGATGGCTTAACACGCAGCCATAGTTTACTTTAAACAACATATATATGATTGACGATAGTAAGGACAATGAACCAAGGAAGTCAATTTATAAGTCAGATGATGGTCTCCCATCATCTGACTTTGGATTACTTGAACAGCGATCTTTTCCAATGTCGAGTGCCGCTCACGTTCGTACGGCAGAAACATTCTTTAAGTTTGCAGAAAAAACTCACAAACCGTTATTGGCGTATAGAATTCTTCTTAAAGCAAGGGAATACAAAGTCGCTATCCGAGATGCCGAAGTAATTGCATGGGCTAAAAAATATATAGATGAAAATCTACCTAAATCAAATAAGAGATAAAAACTCAAGCAGCCCGCCCCAAAACAAAACAGAAAGAGCTTGCCTAAGAAGTCAAAATTTCTTAGGCAGGCTCTTTCTTTGTTTTCATTCTTTACTTAACGAATAAGGCTTTTCGTTATTATTAAATCTACGACCTTTATTTGGTTTATCAGACATTTCAAAGAATAGCTCTCCCCCATTCATAATATCAGCATGCGTTATATACGCTTTTGTATATGGGGTACCATTCAGCCTAACAGACTTCACATATATATTTTTTACTGTAAGTTGAGGGGATACAATCTTAAATACATTGCCGTTTTCAAGATTTATAGTCGTCTCCTGAGCATTGGGCGATCCCAAAACATACTGATCTGTACCGGGGCAAACAGGATAAAAACCCATTGACGAAAAAACATACCAAGCCGACATTTGTCCGCAATCATCATTGCCACAAAGCCCATCAGGCTTGTTTTTATACATTTTATTCATTATTTCGTGCAAACGCGGCTGTGCCTTCCATGGCTCATCAGTCCATGCATAAAGATAGGCAATATGGTGGCTCGGTTCGTTACCGTGAACATAGTTGCCCATTATTCCCTCCTCATTAATATCTTCTGTATGCTCAAAATATTTTGCAGGTAAAGTCATAGTAAAAATCGAGTCTAGCCTTTGAAGAAAGCGCTCTTTACCTCCCATCAGCCTTACCAACCCGTTTATATCATGAGGTACATAAAACGAATAGTTCCACGAATTCCCCTCTATGAATCCTTGATTATGGGTGTCAAGAACATCAAATGGCTCTTTATACTTTCCAGCTTTATCTTTGGGGCGAGCAAGTTGTAAAGTTGGATCAAAAATATTCTTATAGCTATATGCCCGTTTTTCGTATTCATCTATAAGTTCAGGTTCTCCCAGACGCTGTGCCAATGCAGAAATTGTCCAATCATCATACGCATACTCAAGCGTAATAGACGCTGAAGAACCGTTATACTCCAAAGGTAAATAACTATACTCTTTATACTCTTTTATTCCATCGTAATATAATACGTTAGAGCTGCTGATACAGGCTTTCATAGCTAAATCCTTATCAATATCAACTCCTTTAGCAATCGCATCAGATACAACCGATACAGAATGGTAGCCTATCATGCACCAGTTTTCGTTACCCATATGTGACCATACGGGTAGTGCGCCATGCGGGCTCTGCTTATAATGGTTAAGCATAGAGCTGACAAACTGCTTGCTGTAATCTCTCTTTATAATGTTCATCAACGGATGCTGCGCTCGATACGTGTCCCATACTGAGAATACTGTATAGTTTGCACTACCTTCTTCTGCTTGATGCATATTATGGTCTATACCACGATAACGTCCATCAACATCTTGGTAAACAGAAGGGTTAATCATAGTACGATACAAAGCGGTATAAAACACCTTTTTTCTTTCATCATCTGTTTTTATACGAATTACATTCAGCTCCTTTTCCCACTTATTTTGCACTTCCAGCTTTATTTGATCAAAATTCTTATTACCCGTTTCAACTTTCATATTATTCAATGCCCCTAATGCATCCACAGGTGATAGAGCAACTTTAACCTCGAGAGGCTGCCCGTCCTCAAAATCAAACGTGAAAAATGCCGTAAGCTTTTTGCCGAACATCTCCGGAAAATTATCTTGCATATTGAATTTTCGCCACCATCCAACGTATTTAGGTTTGTCGTTGTTTCTACAACCATAGTTTTTTATCGGTTTCGAAAATTTAACAGCAAAATATGTATAGTCCATTCGAGACCAACCTTGTGTTATCCGATATCCGGTTAAAGTATATTCATCTTCAACACGTAAGTTAGACATCAATACTTTACCGTCGTAACTATAAATTCCATAGGCTAAATCAAGAATAATATGTCCTTCACCTTTAGGATATGTGTAACGGTGCACACCAGTTCGTTCTGTTGCTGTTAGCTCAGCCTTAACGTTATAATCATCAAGAAAAACAGAGTAGTAACCTACTTCAGCATATTCGTTATCGTGGTTAAAACGAGAACGATAACCATCCTCAGGATTTTCAGCAACTCCCATATCCAACTGAACTCGTCCGACTGTTGGCATAATTAAGACATCTCCTAAATCGGAATGTCCGGTACCATTGAAATGTGTATGGCTGAAACCCACTATCGTAAGGTCATCATACTGATAACCGGCACAGTACCGATAAGCATCTGGTTGATATTTACCATTGATATTATGTGGTATCATTTCAGTATCAGGACTTAACTGAACAAGACCAAAAGGAGAACAAGCCCCGGGAAACGTATGCCCCATACTTTTAGTTCCAACCATAGGGTTAACATAGCTAATAACTTTCTCTTGTGCTGCAGTATTGATGGCAAATACTACATAGAAAGTGAAGGCAATAAAACCGATAAATCTTGTCATAATTGCTGTTTTCTTAATTAAATTCTCAAATCTTAACTTATTGAAGCGGCGAAAGCATTATAATGCGCAATTTAGTAAGAACTATAGCCTAATCCACTTTAGACGTATCGTTGAGCTTAACTTCGCTTATAATCTTAAAACGAAGATAAGCTTATTCTATTTGATTCTTAGCAAAATAAGAAGCCTAAAAACCTTCTTACTTTTAACCTTACACAACGACCTGTATATCTGAGCACTACTAGCGTTTCTTAGGAAGAATTAATCCTTTTGCAAATAAAATACTACTTTTACAACTTATAATGTCTTAGCGTTAAAATGGAACAAAATGCTCTAATCGACTTAGAGTCGATAAAGAAAATTATATTCGGTAATCAACCAATAGCTATTTCTAAGGAAACAATGGCTGAGGTACAAAGAAGCTACGACTTCTTGAAGAACTTCTCGGCTGATAAGGTCATCTATGGTATAAATACAGGCTTTGGACCAATGGCTCAATACCGGATAGATGACGAAGCTCTAACAGAGCTGCAGTATAATATTATCCGTAGCCATTCGGTTGGAGCGGGTAAGCCTCTGAAACCCATTTACGTAAGAGCAGCAATGCTTGCGCGCCTATACACTTTTCTACAGGGAAAATCTGGCGTGCATCCCGAACTGGTAGAGCTTATTGTAAGTTTTATCAATAAAGATATCTATCCATTCGTTCCTGAACATGGAAGCGTAGGCGCCAGTGGCGATTTAGTGCAGCTTGCCCACATGGCATTAACATTTATTGGCGAAGGCGAAGTTTACTATAATGGTCAACTGCAAAGCTGTGCCGATGTAATGAAATTGGTCGGCTTAAAACCTTTCTCTATGCGTATTCGCGAAGGTTTATCAGTTACCAACGGCACTTCTGTTATGACAGGTATTGGACTTGTTAACTTGATATATGCTCGTAAGCTACTACAATGGTCGCTCATGGCATCGATAATGGTAAATGAGGTTGTTTCATCGTACGATGACTTCATGGCACAAGAACTTAACGATACCAAGCGTCATAAAGGGCAGAGCAAGATTGCACAAATTATGTGCAACCTCATTGAAGGCAGCCAATGTGTTCGTAAACGCGAAATTGAGCTATACGGATATAAGCATGAAGAGAAAGTTTTTACTCATAAAATACAACCATACTACTCTCTTAGGTGCATACCACAGGTATTAGGACCAATATATGATGAACTGGAGAATGCAGAAAAAGTACTGATTAACGAAATTAATTCGGCTTGTGACAATCCGATTGTCGATCCCGACTCTCAAAATATTTACCATGGAGGCAATTTTCATGGTGACTACGTTTCATATGAAATGGATAAGCTAAAGATTGCCATTACCAAGCTTACTATGCTTGCAGAGCGTCAGCTCAACTATATCTTCCATGATAAAATAAACGAAGTCCTTCCGCCTTTCGGGAATCTTGGTGTTTTAGGGCTTAACTATGGCTTACAAGCTGCACAATTTACGGCAACATCCACAACAGCAGAGTGCCAAACGCTATCAAATCCGATGTATATTCATAGCATCCCAAACAATAACGATAATCAGGATATTGTGAGCATGGGTACTAATTCTGCGCTAATTGCTAAAACTGTTATTGAGAACTCTTTCCAAGTAATGTCTATTCATTTCATGGCAATCGCTCAGGCTGTGGATTACCTGAAAATACAAGCGAAGCTATCTCCGAAAACAGCAAAAATATATTCTGAAGTACGCGAAATATTCCCTGTGTTTATTGAAGACCAACCCATGTATAAAGATATTGACAAACTAATTGAATACTTGAAGAATAGAGAATTGACAGAAGTGGTGCTATAAAGAATGAGAAGAGTTGTAATAACAGGTATGGGGGTGTACTCGTGTATAGGTAGAAACCTAGACGAGGTTAAAGATTCATTATATTATGGTAAATCGGGTATTGGAATAGATCCTACGCGAAAAGAGCTAGGCTTTATTTCACCATTGACAGGTATTATAGAGCGTCCGGATTTAAAGCCACTGCTAGATAGACGACAACGAAACTATCTACCCGAACAAGGAGGGTATGCCTATATGGCAACAGCAGAAGCCTTTCGTAATGCTAATATTGACGCAGATTTTCTTGAAGCTAACGATGTTGGTATTTTATACGGCAATGATAGTAGCGCTGTTCCTATCATTACTGCGTGCGATATTGTACGCACAAAAAGAAATACATCGCTGGTAGGTGCAGGTTCTGTTTTTCAGGCATTGAATTCGACTGTAACAATGAATCTATCTATCATTTTTAAGCTTAAAGGTGTCAATTTTACAATATCAGGTGCGTGTGCCAGCGGTTCTCACTCTATTGGTATGGCGTACATTTTAATTAAAAATGGTTATCAAGATTGCATATTATGCGGCGGAGCACAAGAGGTGAATCCTTTTGGTGTAAGCAGCTTCGATGGACTTGGTACTTTCTCTACCCGGATAAATGAACCGCATAAAGCATCGCGACCATTTGATAAAAATCGCGACGGTTTAGTTCCAAGTGGCGGAGCAGCAAGCCTTATTGTAGAGAACTACGATTCGGCTAAAAAACGGGGAGCATATATTCTTGCAGAAGTTGTAGGCTACGGATTTTCTTCAAACGGAGACCATATGTCGGTACCTAACATCAATGGCTCTAAGAAATCGTTACAGATGGCTATTGATTCTGCGGGAGTAAATCTTTCTGATATAAAATACATAAACGCTCACGCAACTTCAACGCCTATAGGCGATCTAAACGAAGCGCAAGCTATTATTGATGTATTCGGAGAGCATCGTCCGTTAGTTACATCAACAAAATCAATGACAGGACACGAAATGTGGATGGCAGGAGCAAGCGAAATCGTTTACTCGACGTTAATGATGCATAATAATTTCGTTGCACCAAATATTAACTTCGAAGAACCCGATGAGGCTTCAGCCTCACTAAATATTCCTTCTAAACGCGTGGATATAGAGTTCGATACATTTTTATCAAACTCGTTCGGGTTTGGAGGCACAAATTCAACCTTAATCATTAAAAAGTTTAAAGAATAAAAATACTTAATAGCACCACATATTAAGCAAGCCATGAGAATTGAAGAGATTATAGAGAAAATCAGAATAACATTAGCCGAGGAATTTGAGGTAGATATAGAGATAATTCAGCCGGAAGCCAACCTAATGAAAGTTTTGCGGCTAGACAGCTTAGATATAGTTGATATGGTTGTTTTAGTTGAGCAAAACTTCGGGTTTTCTGTAACCAGCAAAGACTTCATAGGTGTACAAACGGTTCAGGACTTTTATAGCTTCGTTATTTCGCATATGAATGTTGAGAAGTATGGCTAAAGAATGGAAGGGTAAAACACGAGGAGGAAAATTCGGATATCTATTTTTTATCTACCTAATCAGATATCTTGGAGTTAATGCAGCATATATATTCTTAGTCCTTGTTGTAATCCACTTCATACCTTTCGCACCTAAAGCAACAGCAAGTATATGGTATTATTCCCGAAGAATATTAGGGAAATCAAGACTTCGCTCAATCGTCTTTTTATTGCGAAACTATTACCGTCTCGGGCAAACACTGATTGACAAAGTAACTATAGGCAATGGGCTTAATAAAAAATATAAATTCAAGTTCGAAAGTTACGAAAAATTTATTGAAATACTTAATAATGATAAAGGTGCTATAATAGTTGGGGCACACGTAGGAAGTTGGGAAATAGGTTCTCCTTTTTTTAAAGATTACGGGAAAAGAATAAATATTGTACTGTATGATGCTGAGCACAGAAGAATTAAAGAAGTGCTCGAAAAGAATAAGATTGCGGTAAACTATAAAATAATCGCAGTCAATAATGATAATCTAGAGCATATATTTAAGATTAAATCTGCTTTAGACGATAAAGAATATATCTGCTTTCAGGGCGACCGATATGTTACGCAGGATAAATTACTCACCTGCTCTTTTATGGGAAAAGAGGCAAAATTTCCTGCCGGATTATTTATTTTGGCATCGCGAATGAAAGTGCCTGTTGTGTTCTATTTTGCAATGAGAGAGCCACACAAAATATACCGTTTTCATTTTTATATAGCAAAACCTATTGCCAGAAAAGCTGGCGTTAAGCCCGAGCAGGAATTATTAGAGCAATATGTACAGACGCTGGAAAAGATATTAAAAAGATACCCGGAACAATGGTTTAACTACTATAAGTTTTGGGGCTAAATAGAAATAATCGACTAAATATTTTTCATGAATATATCTGACGAGCTAAAAAAACGATACTCAAAAGAACCTCATACAGCCCTTGAAGCACAGCGCTTAGCGCAAGAAATTGCCTTCGCTCCTGTCGTGTTTCAGGTATCACGCTTAATGATAAAGTTTGGCATTTTCGAGCTGCTGGCTGAGAATAGAGAGGGCTTAGCTATAGATGAAATTATTGAACGAACCAAGCTATCTCCTTACGCCGTACAAGTTCTGCTAGAATCGTCGCTCACCATACAAACAGTTCTGCTTAATGATAATCGTTTTATTCTGGCAAAAGCCGGATGGTTCTTGCTAAACGATAAGATGGCTCGTGTAAACATGGATTTTAACCACGATGTAAACTATCTCGGATTATTTAATCTCGAAAAGGCTTTGCTAAACGGTAAGCCTGAAGGGCTAAAAGTTTTTGGAAACTGGGGTACCATTTATGAAGGACTTTCAAGCCTACCGGAACAAATTCAAAAGAGCTGGTTTGGTTTCGATCATTACTATTCCGACTGTTCTTTCGAGCAAGCATTAGAAATAGTATTTAGCAGCAAACCTTCTACTCTTCTCGATGTTGGCGGAAATACCGGTCGCTGGGCGCTTAAGTGCGTAGAGTACGATCCCACAGTAGAAGTTACCATCATGGATTTGCCTCAACAACTGGAGCTAATGAAACAATTTACAGCAGGCAAAACGGGTGCAGATCGTATTCATGGTCATGGAGCAAACCTTCTGGATAAAAACGTTCCTTTTCCAAAAGGCTTTGATGCCATATGGATGAGCCAATTCCTCGATTGCTTTTCGGAAGAAGAAGTTATCAGCATTTTACAACGCACGGCAGCGTCTATTATGGATAATAACACACGACTCTATATTATGGAAACATTTTGGGACAGGCAAAAATTCGAAACCGCATCATATTGCTTAGCCCAAACCAGCCTATATTTTACAGCTATGGCAAACGGTAACAGTAAAATGTACTATTCTGAAGATATGATACGCTGTATAGACAAAGCAGGATTAATCGCCGAGACTATATTCGACGATATTGGAATGGGGCATAGCATTGTTCTATGTAAGAAAAAAGATTAAAAAAACAATGAGAGACGCAGCCCTAAAAAGAGAAGAAATACTACAACTGATACCACAACGCCCGCCTATGGTTATGGTTGATAAGTTCCATGGTGTTAATGGAGATTTTTCTTATTCAGGATTAACTATACAGCCAGAAAATATCTTTTGCCAAACCGGTTATTTTGCCGAAGTAGGGCTAATCGAACATATTGCACAGTCGGCAGCAGCCCGGGTTGGCTATATATATACACAGAAGGGAGAATCTGTTCCGCTTGGTTTTATAGGCTCTGTAGATAAGTTTAAACTACATAAGCTGCCTCAGGTTGGCAACGAACTTTATACTGAGATTCAGGTAATGCAAGAAATAGGAGATATTACGCTAATATCAGCAAAAACAAGGGTTGCAGAAGAATTAGTAGCAGAATGCAAAATGAAAATCTTCTTGAAAAAAGATTAGCAATTAACACAATAAAATGTCTAAAAGGAAACTTATACAAAATATTGCAGCACTAACCGATACAACTACTATCAAAGTTCGTTTTAGCGAGGTTGATTTTATGCAAATTGTATGGCATGGTCAATATATAAAATACTTTGAAGATGGGCGCGAATCTTTCGGAAAGCACTACGGCATTACCTATATGGATGTTTACAACAATGGTTACATGACTCCCATTGTAAGCATAGATTGCCAGTATAAAAAACCGCTAAGCGTAGAGGACGAAGCAATAATCGAAACCCGCTACATTAATATCGATGCTGCCAAAATTCTTTTCGAGTACACCATTTATAGGGCTGATGATCATTCGGTTGTAGCGACGGGTAGCTCTGTTCAGGTTTTTTTAAATACTAATCGCGAACTTGAATTGGTAAACCCTCAATTCTATTTGGATTGGAAGAAAAAATGGGGAATAATTTAAACATACACATTCCTGCAGATAATATTATCAGCTCGCTGGGATTTACTACCCAACAAAACATTGATGCTATTTATGCATACCGTAGCGGCGTGATGTTAGACGAGAGCAAAGCCATTGCCGACCAACCAATACAAGCAGCCAAGATATGTTCGGAAACCCTAGGTAAATACATCAATCACTTTAACCTAGTTGCTTATACAAAAGCGGAGCAACTCATTATTTTATCGGTAAATGAGCTGCTACAGCAATACGATGTTGACTTAAGTGCCACCGACTCTGCCTTTATTATTTCAACAACAAAAGGCAACATAGACGTTTTACAAAACAAAACACACCCTATCCCCGAATCTGCCTTTTTATGGAAGATGGCAGAAAAGATTTCTAATTATTATAGCTTAGAAAATAGGATTTCTGTAGTATCGAACGCATGTATTTCAGGCATATCTGCATTAATAGCTGCTAAACGTTTACTACAAGCAGGCATTTATCGAAATATTGTAGTAGTAGGCTTCGATGTGTTATCGCATTTTATAACAAGCGGCTTTATTTCGTTCAAATCCGTTAGCTCAAATATCTGTCGCCCATATGACAAAAAACGTGACGGATTGAATCTTGGAGAAGCCTGCGGAAGTGTACTTCTAACTACCGACTACTGCCCTAATACAGCAATACTATATGGTGGAGCAATTACTAACGACGCCAACCACATATCAGGTCCGTCTAAAACTGGCGATGGGCTACATTACGCAATACAGGGGGCTTTAGAGGATGCCGGATTAACGGCAAAAGATATGGGCTATGTTAACTTGCATGGTACAGCAACTGTCTATAACGACGAGATGGAAGCAAAAGCCATACATTGGAGCCAGCTGCAAAATGCAAAAGTTAACAGCCTCAAACCATATATAGGGCATACGCTAGGCGCATCGGGGATTGTTGAGTCTATTCTAAGCGTACATCAACTAAAAGCCGGTATTGTTTTTGGCACATTAGGATATGAAAATAATGGTGTATCGCAATCGTTAAACGTTAGCAGCCGACATCAGGAAATAGCCATAAGAACATGTGTGAAAACAGGATCCGGATTTGGAGGTTGTAATGCAGCCATAGTATTATCAATAGAGAATAAAACAAAAAAAACACTCAATAAAATACCCATCACTATCAGCTCTATAAAAAATTGTATGGTTGAAAACAGCACTATTATCGTAAATAATAATTTAGTCTTTAAAACAGATACTATAGACTTCCCTTCCTTTATTCGTAATGCATACAAGAATTTAGGCGAAAGCAACATGAAGTTTTATAAAATGGATGATCTGGCAAAGTTGGGATATATAGCTGCTGCTTATTTATTAAAAGACGAGCTAAAGATTGAACCTTTAAATATTGGTATCATTCTCTCAAACTCTGCTGCGTCATTAGATACCGATAGAAAGTACCAGCAACAGATCGATAAGGATGGAGATGCTGCAGGAAGCCCATCCGTATTTGTATATACACTACCGAACGTTGCCACAGGAGAGATTTGCATTCATCATAAAATACAAGGAGAGAACACTTTCTTCATTGAAAAAAATTATTCTCCCGAAAAGTTGAAAACATATGCACAGCTTGCTATGCAAGATAGTGGAATATCTTATTGCATTTGCGGCTGGTGTGAATTTATTAACGGAATATATAAAGCAGAATTTGAACTATTGAAAACTAAATAACCATGGAAGAATTAATTGAAAAACTGAAACAGCAGCTTATCAACGAGCTGAACCTCGAAGAAATCACGCCTGCAGACATTGATACCGATGCGCCACTTTTTGGCGATGGGCTTGGGCTTGATTCTATTGACGCTCTAGAAATCATTCTGATTCTTGAACACAACTATGGTATCAAAATTCAGAATCCTTCGGAAGGAAAAGAAATATTCTATTCAATCCGTACACTTGCAGACTATATACAAGCAAACCAGAAGTAATGAAAATTTACGTAACAGGTGTAGGAGCAATATCTGGCATAGGTTTAAATGTTGGCGAACATTTAACTTCGCTAGCATCCAACAAGCACGGTATGGGACCTGTTACACTCTTTCCAACAACTCTTAATGCTGTTGTTAGCGAAGTAAAATGTAGTAATGATAAGCTAAAAGAAATACTCAAACTGCCATTTGATAAGACATATAGCCGTACAACTTTACTAGGTATGGTTGCAGCTAAAGAGGCTTTAGAAAGTTCAGGAATAAAAAACGTAAATGCTTTCCGTACAGGGTTTATATCTTCCACTTCTGTAGGAGGAATGGATTTAAGTGAACAGGCGTATGTCAATTTCAGAAACAATCCACAACAATCGGATGTACAAAAGTTTTCCCAACACGATTGTGGAGATAGCACCCAACGCATTGCCGATTACCTAGGGATAACAGAATTTACAACAACTATAAGTACTGCTTGTTCATCTGCTGCAAACGCCGTGATTATGGGGGCTCGCATGATTAAGAATGGGCTACTTGATGCTGTAGTTGTTGGAGGGACAGATGCACTATGTAAGTTTACGCTGAACGGTTTCAACTCTTTGATGATACTGGATAATGAACATTGCAGACCTTTTGACCGCTCACGATCAGGGCTAAACCTCGGAGAAGGTGCGGGCTACATTGTTCTACAAAACGAGTATTCGTTATATTCCAACCCTTATTGCTTACTTACCGGATATGCGAATGCCAACGACGCATACCACCAAACGGCAACCTCACCAGAAGGAGAAGGTACTTACGAGTGTATGCGGCAAAGCATAGAATTAGCAGGTATAAATCCTTCCGACGTTGGTTATATAAACGTTCATGGCACAGGAACTCCTAACAACGATTTATCGGAGGGAAAAGCGATTGAGCGGCTATTTAAAGATAAAGTACCTCCATTCAGCTCTGTAAAAGCGTTTATCGGGCATACATTAGGTGCCGCCGAAGGAATAGAAGCCGTTCTTTCCGTTCTTTCCGTTACAAATGGGATAGTATATCCAAATCTTAACTTTAAAAACTTGATAGACAATAGTAATCTTATTCCTATTACAGAATATAAACAAGGATTGCCATTGAAACATGTCCTATCTAATTCGTTTGGGTTTGGAGGGAATGATTCTTCGTTACTCTTTTCTTTTATTTAACATGGTATAGTACAAATAATATACAGATTATGAAAAACTTTTGCTTTACACTACTAGCCTTTTGCTTAACAAGCTTATCGTATGCCCAAAACATTAAAGATGTTGAAGTTTATAGTGAAAGGAATCGCCAATCAGGCGGCATTGACATCCATGCAAAAATAAATAAGTATGGGAACTACAGTATATTTATCGAGTTTTCATCACTAGAAAACACTATTCATAGTAATACCTACCTGACCGTAGCCTCCGGAAATAGAAAAATACTAACACTTAGTCCGAATATAGAAAATAAGCCCGTTAATTGTAGATATTCCTATCGTCATATAAAGGGATATACCCCCGAAAAGATAGACAGCTCTTTTGTTTATCGGCTGCCATTTAGTACAAAAAAAACAAATCTGGTCAAAGCCTCAACGCTATACAATATAAAACAACGCCATTTTAAAGATTCCGCCGACAATAACTGGGTTTCATGGCAATTTATGCTAAACCAAGGCGATATTGTTTTTGCCGCTCGTAAAGGTCGTGTAGTAGAAATTGTGGATAAATATGAACCTGCAGCTGATGTTGGAGGAGTTTCTTTTAATTCCCACCGTAATAGCATCATGGTTGAACACGGTGACGGGACATTATGCAGCTATCAAGTTATTGAAAAAGGAAGCTGTATGGTTTCTGAAGGAGATATTGTATATCCAGGAACACCACTGGCTAAAGCTGGCACATTCAGTGAAAAAGACACCTACCAAGTCCGGCTACATATATATTATCCTGTAATGGATAAAAAATCTTCAAAAAATAAGAGCATTTTTAAGTATGTTTACTACAATCCGTTTTTTCTTACCTCCGATGGAGTAAAACAGGTAGAGCATGGTAAATCGTATTGCGCAATATCATCAGATGAACTCGTTCAGAAAGAACTGACTAAAAGAGAATTAAAAAGATTTCAGCAGAAATAAATTTTCATCTTTTTAATGAAAAAAAGAGTTTACATAAATGCCACATCAGCAATTAGTCCTAACGGGGTTAAAGGTGAGGATAATATTCTACACGCTATAGAACCGGATTATAAAGATATCATCACCAATGCTAACCTACGTCGTAGGATGAGCCATATAGTTAAGATGGGCGTTGCTTGTGGGTTGTTATGCTTAGAAAAGAACGGGGATAGACCGATTAATGCCATAATCACGGCAACAGGTTTAGGTTGCCTTGCTGATACTGAGAAGTTTTTAAATTCAATTATAGAGAATGAAGAACGACTGCTAAATCCTACTGCATTTACCCAATCTACCTTTAACGTAATAGGAGCCCAAATTGCATTGCTTACCAACAACCATTGCTATAACAACACTTTTGTTCATCGTGGGTTAAGTTTCGAAAGCGCATTAATAGATACCATGATGCAAATTAACGAAGGAGATAGTAACGTTTTAGTCGGTGCTATTGACGAAGCGACTCCAACTACCTACACTATCTTAAAAGGGCTAGGGCTAATAGAGAATATTACGATGGGAGAAGGTGCTCAATTTTTTGTTTTAAGTAATGAAAATAGTGCAACAAATAACATTTCGCTAAAAGGAGTAAAAACATATTCGGGAAAGTATAATTCCGCCCAACAAGCAGAATTCATTAAAAATTTCTTAGCCGACAACAGCCTAAATACAAATGATATCAGCTGTTTCATAACAGGTGACAATGGCATGCAGGATAGTATTTATACCGATGTTAATAAGCTGTTCCCATCTGCAACAAATAAAACATTTAAAGATATTTGTGGAGAATATCCTACCGCTTCTTCTTATGGTTTTTATCTTGCGGTAGATTACTTAGAAAATCATCCACCAGATACGCAGAATGTATTGATATATAATGCCTACAACAATACAAACCACTCGCTAATACTTTTAGAAAAATGAATGTATTGATCGTAGCCGATATATTTATTGTTGTGATGCTATTCTTTTTCTATGCATCCTACAGCATAAGATCCGGTGTCTATCTCACGGCTTTATATAAAAACCCCAAAGTCGGTAAAGCTATCGCCTTAACTTTTGATGATGGACCCGATGCAGACCAGACTCCTAAAGTATTGGATATACTACAAAAAAACGATATAAAAGGTTGTTTTTTTTGTATTGGCAAGAATGTTGTAGGAAATGAAGATATCATCAGGCGAATTAAAGCAGAGGGGCATTTATTAGGCAACCATAGTTATAGCCACTCTGGCAAATTTCCATTATATTCGTCAAACAAAATGGTTGAAGATGTACTAAAGTGCTCTATAGAAATTGAAAAGATATTGGAAGATAAAGTGCGTTTTTTTCGCCCACCGTTTGGCGTAACGAATCCAACTATTGCCAAAACGGTTAAGAAGCTTAGCCTTACCACTATCGGGTGGAATATTCGCACGTTAGATACCTGCATAAAAAATGAAAAAAAAGTATTAAACCGAATAGAAAAAAGGCTAAAACCGGGATCTGTAATCCTATTACATGACAATCTAAAATCAAGCGACACTATGTTAAATGCCATAATCAGCCTAATACGGGAAAAAGGTTATAAATTTGTTGGCATAGACGAGTTATTTAACTTGAACTAACGCCATGAAATATATATTAAGTACAATTGCGGCAGTAATAATACTTCATTCTTCTCTGCTGGCTCAAATGAAAAAAATTGAAGATAAACAAGCATTTGAACAAAAGCTGGAAGAAGCCACTAAAACTGTAAAAAGTATTGAGAGCGGCTTTACACAAATAAAGCATCTTGATGTTTTTGATGATGATATTACCTTAAAAGGCAAGTTTTACTATAGGCATAGCAATAGGATCTGTCTAGACTATACCGGCTCATTAGATTATATTATCGTAATTAATAACGATAAGCTGAAAATTGTTGACAATGGCAAAAAATCTATAGTAAACCTCAGCGCCAACAAAACAATGAAAGAGATGCAGGGAATGCTCGCAGCCTGCATGTCTGGCGATATATCTCAGCTGTCTTCCGAGTATAAATTGGAATATTTTGAAGATACAAAAAACTTTAAGGTAGTAGTAACCCCAAAGAGTAAGGCGGTTCAAGAATACATAAAAGATTTTCATATTTACTTTAATAAGAGGGATATGTCGGTAGATAAGCTACGAATATCAGAAAATACAACAGATTACACCGATTA
Source organism: Prevotellaceae bacterium (assembly GCA_031258195.1). GTDB lineage: Bacteria > Bacteroidota > Bacteroidia > Bacteroidales > UBA932 > JAIRNF01. The sequence goes on along the minus strand of JAIRNF010000030.1, from coordinate 11,328 downwards.
TATTTTCAGCAACAAGAAATTCAACTCTTTACAAAATGACGAAAAGTTTTCGGTTAACTAGCACATATTTTATTGTTGTGCTACTGTTAATGTCGTGCGCCACTGTTCCTATTATTCCAAGGCTCTATAAATTGCCCTTGCTGAATGTTGACAATAAGATGCAAAAATTCAACATGCAGATTGATTTCAAGAAACAAAGCTTTAGCGGGATGCTTATTGTACAGCGCAGAGCAGACAGTGAGATTAGGATTGTTGCTTCTACCTTCTTTGGTACTACTCTATTTGATTTTGGAATAAAGGATGGTCAATTTGCCGTGTATAGCTGCATAAGCCCCTTACAAAGACACAACGTAATAAAGCTATTTGAAAATAACTTTAAAAAGCTGTTTTTGCCCAGCCAGAATTTCAGGAAAGTCAGACTATACGAAGAATATGAAGAGCGAATTTCAGGAAGGAATTTTGGCAAAAGTATTTTCCGAATATACAAACCACAGAACGATGATTTTGAAAAGCTAACCATTAAACACCCATGGATTGGTATTACCATTAATCTAGAAAAGCTATAAAATACATATACTATGTTGCTCAAAGATTTTTATACAATAATAAACATCCAAGACAGCCCTGATAGCTACGCCATACAAGTAGAGCTAAATGCTAAGCACGATGTATATAAGGGGCATTTCCCTGAGCAACCGGTTGTCCCAGGAGTATGTATCATGCAGCTAATAAAGGAATGTGTAGAAGGAATAAAAAAACAAACATTATTATATAGCCAAATTCTATCGTGCAAGTTTATTTCTGTAGTAAATCCCACAGCTGATAATATTATAGAAATAGCACTAACATTAGCTGATGAAAAAGATGGCTGTATCAAGATTCAGGCTGATATTTTACAAAAAGGTCAACAAACAGCTAAGCTAAAAGCAACATTGAGAATCGCATAGATGAGCAACTCCTCTTGGCATAATAGATTAAAAGAACTAGGTGTAATAGCTATTATACCCGCCTATAATAACGATAAAACTTTAGCAACCGTTATTGAAGGAGTGTCTGAATATTGCCAAGATATTATTGTAGTAAACGATGGATCAACAGACGAAACAGCTAATATTCTAAGTAAATTTCAGGATATACAGATTATTACTCATCCTAAGAATAAAGGCAAAGGAAGAGCATTAAAAAACGGCTTACTTGTGGCACAAGAACAAGGTTTTCGCTATGCTATTACTATCGATTCTGACGGGCAACACTATCCTTCGGATATCCCCATTTTTATCGAAGAGATAGAAAAACAGCCGGACTCTTTACTTGTAGGCGCCCGTAATCTTACTGCTGACAATATGCCGACTAAAAATACCTTTGCCAATAAGTTTTCGAATTTTTGGTTTCGTGTTGAAACCGGCAAAAAGTTAGTCGATACTCAATCGGGGTACAGGCTGTATCCTCTACTCAAAATAGGAAAAATGAAAGGTTATACAACCAAGTACGAGTTCGAGCTGGAGATTATCGTATTCTCTTCGTGGAAAGGTATTCCTGTAAAAAATATTCCTGTAAGAGTTTACTACCCACCTGAAGGAGAACGCGTATCGCACTTTCATCCTTTTCGTGACTTCTTTCGTATCAGCGTTGTAAATACAACTTTAGTCCTTATTGCGTTTTTTGGGGCGTACCCTAAACGCTTCTTTAAAGCATTAACATGGACTAATATTAAGAAGTTCATACATAATCATATTGTCCATTCGCCCGATTCAAACATTCGTATTACTTTATCTGTAATGCTAGGCATATTTATGGGGATAGTGCCTGTTTGGGGATACCAGATGTTACTGGCACTACTACTTGCTCAACTTCTGAAGCTAAACAAGGTAATCGCTTTAGTGGCTTCGAACATAAGCATACCGCCAATGATACCTTTTATACTATATGGCAGCTATGTTACAGGATGCTTGACATTAGGACGATCGGTAAATTTGGTATTATCGGATATTTCGTTAGAAAACATAGCAAACGTATTAACACAATATTTTGTAGGTAGCTTTATATTTGCAGCAATATGTAGCATTACAATAGGTTTGATTACTTTCGGACTACTAAGCATTTTTAGAAAACGTCCGCAGAGTTTAGCAAGTTAGCATTTAAAAATGGTATCTTTTTTTGTCAACTTATACAACTTCTTTCAACGGCATAAAACGTTATTGTACCTGTCGCTTATCGTTTTCGTTGCAGGTATGGCGTATGCTGCGTCACAAATAAAGTTTGACGAAAACATTACCCACTTCTTCCCCAACACCAAAGACACAAAAAATATCTCTAAAGTATTCGATAATCTTAAAGTAAAAGATAAGATTATTGTTATGTTTTCAGCCAATGATGATGCTACAGCACCCGACAGCCTTATGTGGGCAGCAGAACAGCTCCAAGACAAACTACAACAGCAGGTTGGAGATGAATACATTGAAGATATACTTCTTAAAGTTGAAGAGGGAGCCAGATATCAAATAAGCGATTTTATTTATAATCACCTGCCTCTTTTCTTATCAGATGAGGATTACTTGTATATCGACTCACTATTATCAAACAACCGAATTGCTGATGTAATGCGTCGAAATTACTCGAATCTTATATCGCCAAGCGGTATGGTAATGAAAGCGTATATTATGCGCGATCCTCTAAGTATAGGAAGCTCTACTTTGAAAGGATTGCAAGATTTTCAAATCGAATCCTCATATCAATACAACAATGGTTATATTTTTTCTGATGACGGGAGTACCCTTCTAATGTTTATCACGCCTACATATGGAACAGGCAGTACAGGAAAAAACGAAGTACTGATTAATACATTAGAGGAAGGAATAGAAGTGCTTAAAGAAAATAATCCGACCCTTACCATAGAATACTTCGGAGGTCCGTCTGTTGGCGTTTACAACGCTCGTCAGATAAAGGCAGACACAATGCTTACCGTTATTGCTTCGCTGTTGGTTATTATTGTATTTATGTCGTTAGTCTTTAAACGAAAAATAGATATCATACTGATTATAACGCCGGTTCTCTTTGGAGGATTATTTTCTCTTTGTTTTATCTCCTTAATTCAAGGAAGCATCTCCGCCATAGCTGTTGGTGCCGGCGCTGTTGTACTGGGGATAGCATTAAGCTATTCTATCCACATGATTGCGCACCAAAGTCATGTAACATCGCCGCAACAGCTGGTAAAAGAACTGGCATACCCCTTAACTGTCGGTAGTTTTACAACTATCGGTGCTTTCTTAGGATTGTTCTTCACAAGTTCCGAATTACTTCAAAATTTAGGGCTATTTGCTGCACTAACTTTAATCGGGACAACGCTTTTTTGCTTAATCTACTTGCCTCACTTCTTAAACGGACAGGCTCATCAGAAACAAGGACGGATTTTACGGGCAATTGAGCGTTTTAATGCATATCCTTTCGAAAAAAACAAATGGTTGATTGGCGGTATTATACTGATAACCGTTGCTTGCTTTTTCACTTCTCGTTACGTAGGCTTTAATAGCGATATGACTAAGCTCAGCTATGAACCCAAGCACCTAAAACAAGCAGAGCAAAGGCAGACCAGGCTATTCGATAACAGCGATAACAAAACAATAATGTTCGTTTCTGTTGGAAGTAGTTTACAAGAGGCAACAGAAAATTACCATAGTACCAACAAAAAGTTGGCATTTCTACAAGCCGAAAATAAAATTATAGACTATGCGTCTGCCGAACGCTTCTTTGTTTCGGAAGAAGAACAGCAAGTACGCTTACGGCGGTGGAATAACTTCTGGACAAAAGAAAAAAAAGATTTTGTAAAAGCTGCTATTCAAGCTGAAAGTAAAACGTATGGTTTTCGTTCGTCTGCTTTTAATGGTTTCTACGCCTGGTTAGACAAAGATTTTAGCACCGTCAATCCGAGCAAAGAAAACAACACTTTCAATCAACTCTTAAAGAGCTGGCAAGGAGAAACGAACCAGCTAAGCATGCTTATTACGCAGGTAAAGCTGCACGATAGTAATAAAGAAAATGTATATAAAGCATTTGAAGAATCAAGCGATGTGATAATCTTCGATCGTGCTTACTTTACCTCGAAGTGGGTATCGGCTGTTAACGACGATTTTTATTTGATACTGTATATTTCTTCTTTCCTTATATTCTTTGCGCTTCTTATTTCTTACGGTCGCCTGGAGCTAACGCTAATCAGCTTCCTGCCAATGGTAATTAGCTGGATAATCATAGTTGGCGTAATGGGGTTATTTGGCATACAATTCAACATCATCAGCATCATTCTATCAACATTCATATTTGGTATTGGCGACGACTTCAGCATATTTATAATGGACGGCTTACAAAATAAATATCGTACCGGTAAAGCCGTTCTTAATTCTCATAAAACTGCCATATTTTTCTCGGCTTTTACCATTATTGTTGGTATGGGTGCAATGGTACTTGCAAAGCATCCGGCACTACAGTCAATTTCTTATATGTCAATATTAGGAATGGTTGCGGTGGTATTGGTTGCTTACGTGTTAGAACCTGTAATATTTAACTTCTTTATTGCCAACCCTGCATCAAAAGGCAGACATCCATATACTATAATGGGTATATTACAAACAATATATGCGTTTACAATATTCCTTATAGGATGCCTAACGTTTCATGCTTTTCTCATAACTCTCCTATTTACGCCAATAAAAAAACGACGTAAAAAACTGTGGATGTGTTATCTGATAATGTATTGTTGCCGTTTCTTAGTTTCCGATTGTTTCTTCATCAAGAAAAAGACGATTAATGTAAGCAACGAAACATTCAAAACACCCTCAATTATTATTGCAAACCATCAGTCGTTTATAGATATACTACGAATTCTTTCGCTAAGCCCAAGAATACTGCTGATGACAAATAAATGGGTTTGGAACTCTCCTGTATTCGGTATCATTATTCGCTATGTAGGCTATTTCTATGCGGAAGATGGGTACGAGTCTCATCTTCAACGTATGCGCAAGAGAGTAAACGAAGGCTATTCAATCGCCATATTCCCCGAAGGTACACGCTCTTATGATGGAAAGATACAACGTTACCATAAAGGTGCTTTTTATTTGGCGAACGAGCTAAACTTAGAGATTATCCCTATACTATTCTACGGTAATGCCATGGTACTCTCAAAAGCGCAACCACTCTACTTAAAGCAGGGAGTTATTGCAACGAAAATATTACCCAGAATAAAGGTTGAGGATTTTGGCAACGATTTACGCACGCGTACCAAAAATATTACAGCATACGTTCGTAAAGAATATGATATTTTATGTAGGGAGTTCAGTACGGCAGATAACAAGTACTTCTACAATACGTTAGTTAAGAATTACATATACAAAGGACCGATTGAAGAATGGTATGTACGTATAAAGGTAAGCATGGAAAAACACTATCGATTATTCGATAGGCTGATACCGTATGATGCTCAAATTACCGATATTGGCTGCGGATATGGCATGATGGGCTATATGCTTACAATGCTTTCGTCCGAAAGAATATTTACCGGAATAGATTACGACGAAGACAAAATTGCTGTAGCTAAACATGGTTATCTTAAAAATAATAGGATAAATTTTATTTATGCCGATGTTGCTAAGTACTCGTTTACAAATAACGACGTTTTTGTAATGAACGATGTTCTGCATTACATGAATTATGACGTACAACAATCGTTATTAAAAAAATGCATCGACCACCTCAACCCCAACGGAATGGTTATAGTGCGTGATGGTAATGCATCCGACAATAAGAAGCAAAAAGTAACCCGCGTTACTGAAGTTCTTTCAACAAAAATTTTCCGTTTCAACAAAATACTGAATGAACTACACTTTACATCAACCGAACAAATGCGGGCTGTTGCTAAAGAAGAAGGCGTGGCTCTAGAAATAATTAAAAACGATAAGTTTACTTCAAATACTATTTATATTTTTAGAAAAAAGAATTAAATGCGTAAATTTTTCAAAATACTAAAAATAACGCTGCTCTCGGTGTTGGGCTTTATTCTGCTGTTTGTTATCTGGATGAGCTATCTCTACTTTACTGCAGACATGAAACAACCGACAGGGGGCACCGTTCCCGATTGGCAGGTTGTAGATAACGGTTCATACCGTCAATGGAGAGACAGCTATTTACGACAAAGCGAAAGCGGATTATGGGAGCTTAAAATATCCGGAGAGCCTTTCGACCGTGGAGTTGCAGCGGGTAAACTAACCGACAGCCTACTATATTTTCAGGAAAAAGTTTTTGTAGATCAGATACGGGAGATGATTCCATCTGACGGTTACCTAAAGTTACTTCGTTTTTTCATCATCATATTCAACCGTAATATTGGCGAACACGTAACAGAAGAGTATCGTAACGAGATATATGGAATTTCTCTCTCATGTACAGACGAGTTTGATTTTATCGGTACACCCTACGAACGCCAGCTGAACTACCACGGCGCACATGATATTGGACACGCCATGCAAGATCACATGCTTGTTGGTTGCAGCTCGTTTGCAGTATGGGATAAGTATAGCACCGATTCATCGCTCGTAGTTGGTCGTAACTTCGATTTCTATATGGGCGATACGTTTGCGCAAAATAAGGTGATCACTTTTTGTAATCCTTCCGAGGGATACAAGTTTGTTTCTGTAGGTTGGGCAGGAATGATAGGTGTACTATCGGGTATGAACGAAGAGGGATTAACGGTAACGATTAATGCTGCAAAATCGAGCATGCCAACCTCTGCAAAAACGCCCATTTCGCTTCTTACCAGAGAAATATTACAATACGCCTCAACTATTGACGAGGCATATGCTATAGCACAAAAACGCCAAACATTCGTATCAGAATCAATACTGGTATCCTCGGCAAAAGACGGACGTGCAGCAATAATCGAGAAATCGCCTAAAAAGATAGGACTATTTACCAGCTTTGATGGAAAAGTTATTTGTACTAACCATTTTCAATCAGACGAGTTTAAAGACGATAAAAGGAACATGGAAAACATAGAAACTACCGATTCGTACTATCGCTACCAACGGTTAGAGGAGCTGCTGCAAAACGAAGAACCGATAGACCAGCATAAGGCCATTTCTATCCTACGTAACAGGATGGGCAAAAACGGTATAGAAGTGGGCTTATCAAACGAGATGGCAATAAATCAATTTATTGCGCATCATTCGGTAGTATTTAAGCCCGAAGAGCGAATAATGTGGGTATCAACACAACCTTGGCAATCGGGTAAGTTTGTAGCTTACGATCTGAATAAGATTTTTAACGATACGCTCAACTTCTCGCAAGAACTATATACCGCAGACCTAGCAATTGCAGCCGATACGCTATTTTTATCAAACCAATATAACGACTTGATAGAATTCCGCAGTTTAACAAAACAGCTTAAACAAAAGACAGAAGAAAAAAACGTTATATCTACTGATATTATTGAGAGATATAAAACTTCTAATCCCCAGTACTACTACACATACGAAATATTAGGCGATTACTACAGTGCCATTGGCAATGTTGATGAAGCTGTTAAACACTGGCAAGCAGCATTAGCTAAGCCTATTGGTAGGCTTGCAGAAAAAGAACGAATAGAGAAAAAAATAAAGAAAACCCTATAGGTATGTCTAAACTTATTCTAACAACTATTGTTCTGCTTTGCTCTATTACCTTATATGCACAAGAAGTGGTGTATAATAAGTCGGGAGAAGTACACGAAAGAGAATTTCCGTCTAAAGAATCCAATATAGTACGTACCTATTCTAACTTCTCTTTCATTTTTTCATACGACTCTGAGTGCGGATATGATTACGACGAAAGAGAAGAGCATAAAAAATATTTATCCGATTGCATGACATATAGCGAATCTTGCGACAATTGGTATTTCGTAGGATCCGGCTACATACATCTAGACGATGTGCATAACATATACAATCGGCAGCTAAGTGATGAAATATATATTGATGAATATTCATACGAATTCAGAAGCGGTGACACCATCGTCAGAATCATAATGGCACCTTTTGATACCACTAAGCACACCATAGATATTGAAACATTAACGATTGACGACAGCTACCCGTATGGTGGTTTTAGTCCGGAACCACAACTTGAATTTAAAGAAGTAGAAGTTATTTGAAATGGTAAAAGCGTAAAAGAAACATTTCCGGATCTTTTTGACTTTACGGCTAATGTATATATAGGAGAATTTGGCTATATATATATAGCTAAACGGTGGCGACGGAGCCGAATCATTTAGTGTTATATGGGTTTTTGCAGACGGAGAGTTTATTGACTACACAGCACAAACGGCATGTTAAAACCTTATTAGTACAGCTTAAAAACCACCTAAATTTCTAATGGTTATCATGAAGAAAAATCCCGACCTGCAATTTCAGTCACCAACTGAAATCAAGCAATATCAAGAGCTGCGGCTGCAAGAAACTCTAAGGTATTTGCAGAACAACTCTGCCTTTTATCAGAGAATGTTTAAGGAGAATAACGTTGACATCCGAAAAATAAAACATATTGAAGATTTACAGCATTTACCGCTTACAACAAAAACCGACCTGCAAACCCACAACGAAGAATTTATCTGTGTTGATAAAAGCAACATAATTGACTACGTTACCACGTCGGGTACGCTTGGCGATCCGGTTACCTTTACGCTAACCTCAAATGATTTAGACCGTCTTTCGTACAACGAATATCTATCGTTCGACACCGTAGGCTGCACAAAAAACGATATACTACAGCTTATGACAACTATCGACCGCAGATTTATGGCAGGCTTAGCATACTTTTTAGGAGCACGTGAGTTAGGTATGGGAATTGCACGTGTAGGTAACGGAATCCCCGAACTACAATGGAATACCATCAATCGTATCTACCCTACCTGCGGCATGGTCGTTCCGTCGTTTTTAATTAAACTGGTAGAGTTTGCCGAAAAGAACGGTATTGACTATAATGCAAGCACATTAAAAAAATGTGTATGTATAGGCGAATCGCTTCGCACACCTAATTTTGAGCTAAATACACTTGGGAAAAGGATACAGGAAAAGTGGACTTCGTTACAGCTATTTTCTACCTATGCTTCAACCGAAATGCAGTCATCATTCACCGAGTGTAAACATTTTTGCGGAGGTCATCTTCAACCCGAATTAATTATCGTCGAGTTTTTAGATGATAATAATAACCCCGTTAAAGAAGGAGAAGCAGGCGAAGTAACCATTACTACCTTGGGCGTTGAAGGCATGCCATTACTGCGTTTTAAAACGGGAGACATCTGTTATCACTATAACGAACCCTGCACATGCGGTCGCAATACTACACGTTTAAGCGCTGTTTTAGGGCGAAAAGGGCAGATGATAAAGTATAAAGGAACAACTCTATATCCTCCTGCCTTATTTGACATTTTAGACAATATACCCAACGTTAAGAATTACGTTGTAGAAGTTTATACCAACGAGTTGGGAACAGACGAGATACTCATTCGCGTTGGCAGCAACGACAGAAGCGAGGCATTTGCCAAAGAAATAAAAGACTTATTCCGTTCTAAAGTACGCGTTGCCCCCCGCATAAATTTCAAGTCGGCTGAGTATATTGCTAAAATACAAATGCCGCCAATGAGCCGAAAAACCGTAAAATTTATCGATCTACGATAGCCCATCAGAGTATCATTTTTGTATATTTGAATACTATTAGAAATATAAACCACATAATAATAACGACTATGAGAAAAGCATTATTTACAGTACTATGCTTATCAATGTGCATTGTAAGCATTGCGCAAAACAAAGATGTGCAAAAAGACATCAAAGATATTAAGTTCTTTGGTATAGATTTTTCTTTGGCAAGAACGTATGGAGGAGAGGAACTTATAGGTCAGTTTACAGAAGCTTTTCAGAGAATTAACGGGCTTTTTATAACCGAAGCGAACAAGTATGATATTGCAAAATATTTCAAGAAAAATGTAACTGCAACAGCCGTTCGCCAGCTAGAAGAATTGAATGAGAGCATATCGAAAGAGACTTTCTACAGCGATTCGGAAACCTACCAAATTAGTAATAACGAACTAGCCGAAGAAATAAAGCGGCTGCCCCTAAAAGAAACGGATGGAACAGGACTGATATTTGTTGCCGAACTACTTAATAAAGGTCGTGGTCAGGCAACCCACCATATTGTATTTTTTGATATCGCCTCAAGAGATATTCTTGATAGCTGGAAAGCGACCGGTAAGGCAAAAGGATTTGGTTTACGGAACTACTGGGCGCGCTCTATTTTTGATATCCTCAAAAATGTAAAGATTAAAAAGTAGCCGTTTCACGCACTTTATACTATAAGGTGCTGCCCAAAAGTCAAGGCTTTTTGGGCAGTCTTCTTTATTATCCAACTCCAACCTATAAAATAAACCAAAGCCTTATTTTATTTGTTTAATCAATAAATAATCAATTAAAATTATAGGTTATGGGCATTTTAGAAGGAAAAGTTGCGATTGTAACAGGCGGAAGATCGGGTTTTGGTAGAGCAATGTCTTTGCTATATGCAAAAGAAGGTGCAAAAGTTGCTGTATCCGATATCGTTACTGAATCGGGCGAAGAAACAGTAAATAGTATTAGTAGAGAAGGCGGAGAAGCAATTTTTGTAAAAGCAGACGTTGGTAAGCCCGAAGATTGCGAGAATCTGGTTAAACAAGCCGTATCAGAATATAAGCAGCTAAACCTCGCTTTTAATAATGCGGGTATTGGCGGTGTAAGTGCTCCTATTGGAGAATATCCTATAGATGCTTGGGATAAAGTTATTAAAATTAACCTGTCGAGCGTATTCTATGGCATGCGCTACCAGATTCCTCAGATGCTTAAAAATAACGGTGGTGTTATTGTTAACATGGCGTCTATCTTAGGTCTGGTTGGCTTTGCAGGTTCTTGAGGATATGTTGCAACAAAGCATGGAGTTATTGGCTTAACCAAAAACGTTGCTCTTGAATATGGACAACGAGGCATACGCGCTAATGCTATAGGTCCCGATTTTGTTGAGACACACTTAACGCAAAACCTAACTGAAGACAAAGGATGCTACGATTTTTTGGTAAAAAAGCACCCAATGGGAAAGCTAGGAAAGGTCGATGAGGTTGTTGATCTAGTACATTGGCTAAGTTGTAATAGTCACGACTTGATCTGACAGTTGCTTTATATGGGTTGTTGAAAATTGTCAGATTGCGATTTTAAAGTTAGCGATTTGTCGTGAGCTTGCAAATAATCCCGCCCTACGCCGACATTTTGAGAGGTGTCCGCT
>JAIRNF010000027.1 GCA_031258195.1 Prevotellaceae bacterium | reverse complement strand
CGCGTATTTCAGGGGGTCGACTTCGATTGATTTTACGACTTTTCAGCCTTGACGTCGAGGCGAAAGAAGTCGCGGAATTTACGGGTCCGAATCGCGGCGCTATAGGCGGTATTTACGGCGAACCGCGCGCGAATCGCCCGGCTTCGCGAACGGGGAGGTCGAGCTCGACGAGAGCCGCGTCGGGGCCGGGCGCGCGGGGGGGAATCCGGAGAAGAGGAGCCGGGGGCGAGCTCCCCGTTTTGGGTATGCTTAAGCGAGGCGAAAAAGGTTACGCCCGAATCGCGCGAAACGGCTCCGCGGGTGAGCCGCTACCCGTTCTTAAGGGAAAAGCCGATACGGACGCGGTCGTTTATTCCGACGGTTTCAAGACCTGTGACGGTCTTGTCTGCCACGGGTATAAAAAGCGCTATCGGGTTAAGTATGGCGAGAACCGATTTGCCGACGGACGCGACCGTATCAACGGAATCGAGAGCTTCCGGGGGCTCCGCGAAGCGAGGCTCGCAAAGCGCCGAGGAGTTCATAAGCGCGCTTTCCGGCTACGCGTTAAAGAGCGCGAGTTCGGGTACGACTATCGAAACCGAAATAGTTACCCGATTTTACCCGACGAGCTTAGAAAATTACCACTTAACTAATCTTGAACCTTTTTAATAGACTTTATTTAAAATGTAGTCTATAACAAAACGCTACTAGCTTTTCTTCAAATTACTTAATTTCGCAACTTAAGGATAGCGCTGACAAATTTGGTAACAACCTGTCAACAGAAATAAATAAGTAACACAAGAAGATATTACTCCCCTTCTTCAAAATATGTACCGATAAAAAGAATTATGACCGACAACGGTATAAGAATATTTTTTGTACTAAATAATAATTGATTCGTACTATGTTAATGAAGAGATAGACTTTGTCGAACTAATGATGCTACGCCAAAAAAACACAAGATATTTACTTTCTTTTTGAAAAAATCCATTCTAAGAAGCCGGGGTCTTCAAAAGCAACATCCCAGCTGTGATGCTTTACTCCTTCGTATTCGCTATAGCGAAAGTTTGTTACACCACGCTGCTTCAGCTCTTCTACCACAATTCGCGAATTCTCTACCGGAACATCGGGTCTTTCTCTCCATGAATAATCTATACAGGAACTTTACCCGCCAACCGATCGATAGTAGAAAGAGAGACACCTGCCGACATAACTACTGCCGCCGCAAATAAATCAGGGTATTCCGTAATCATTTGATATACGGTAAACCCACCCATAGAGACGCCGCCAATGTAAACCCTACTTGTATCAACAATTCCGCTATCTATAAGTCGAATTATAACATCATGTACCATCCTCCATAAGGCGAAAGACTCATCTCTATTTCGTTACGATTAGACTCTTCATTCGCCATTTTCCTGGTACCCGCAAAAGAGGCAGACTTGCCGTTTCTGGAAATATTTATAAAAGTCTTTGCCAATGGTGCCTGAGGATAAACCACGATAGCGGGATACTTCTGACGGTTTTCTTCTCTAAGAAAAAGCTTTGCGCCACGCTGTAGCTGTCGCCCATTATCCTTTCCTCCAAGTCCGATACCATGCAGGAAAACAAGCAATGGAAACCTTTCACCCTCTTTCATATTCTCCGGATAAAGTATGCGGTAGGGTAAGGCATGATCTCCCTTTACATACTCTCTCTTTTCAAACAGGCTATATCCGGATTGAGAATCCTGTGCTTATATAGTCTGAGATACAACCATCATACAAATAATAATAGCTACGGCTCTTTTTATCGTTATCCCATTTTTTCAATATTTAGTAGTATGTTATTTAATCCAAAGTATAAAATTAGATACACCTTGGGGAATTAACAATCTATATAACATCAATAAATACTATATGGTTTAATAAAGCTAATGGTATAACCTTTAAAACCGAAAATAAAAGTACAAAGCCTGCTATCTTCTCAAATTTCTTAACTTTGTTGCTTAAAGTAAGCAAACATGGATTCCGCAACAACCCGTCAACAAAAAATAAATAAGCAACTGCAAAAAGACCTTGCCGATATTTTCCAACAGCAAGGTATGCAAGCCTATAACGGAGCAATGATATCTGTTACAGGCGTTCGTATAACCCCAGATCTAAGCATTGCAAAAGTTTATCTCAGCATTTTTCCTTCGGCAAAAGCAGAAGAGGTGATGGATATTGTAAACGAAAATAACAAGTCTATACGCGGCGATTTAGGGCGCAGGGTTCGCCACCAGCTACGTATTATCCCCGAGCTAGTCTTTTATATAGACGACTCGCTAGACTATGCGGAACGCATAGACAATTTACTTAAACAGTAATATAGGTTACTCTACGAATGAATCTACCTGTATTTATAGCCCGTCGCTATCTTTTTGCAAAGAAAACGCACAACGTAATTAATATTATTTCTTATATCAGCGTTGTAGGTATTGCGTTGGGCGCTTTTGCGCTTGTAGTGGTTCTATCGGTTACCAACGGGTTTAATACGTTCATAAAATCGATGTACACAGCTTTCGATTCCGATATGCGTATTACCGTAGCAGAAGGGAAGATTTTTGACCCGACAATCGAAGCTTTTCAAAAAATTAAATCGCTAGAAGGCATTGCCAGCTACTCTGAGGTTTTAGAAGACAACGTACTTTTAGAATATCAGCCATTTCAACGGATAAACGATGCCGATATCATCCCCAACCCAAGGCAGTCGATCGCAACAATGAAAGGTGTTGACGATAGCTACCTACAAACATCCGATGTTGCAGGGCTTGTCCCGATTGGGGAGTTTAAGCTGAAAGACGGGAGCATTCAGCAAACGGTGGTAGGGTATTTAATAGCCGAAGAGCTGGGGGTAAGCCTTGGCTTTGTTACGCCCATTAAGGTATGGGTACCCGAACGGGGTAAAAAGGTTTCGACAACAAATGCCATTGAATCGATGCGTAACGACTACATATATGCATCAGGGCTACTAACTGCCGACAAAACTATCGACTCTAAGTACATTTTCACCTCTATCGATTTTGCCAGAGGGCTTCTTAGCTATACCACCGAGGTCAGCGCCATAGAGCTAAGGTTAGAGAAAAATGCAAACGGTAATAAAGTACAACAACAGCTTCAGGAGATGCTTGGTCCGTCGTTTATCGTGAAAAACCGCCTACAGCAAAACGAAACGTTGTACCGCGTAATGTCGTCGGAAAAATTTGCCATATATCTGATTTTGATTTTTATGGCGGTTATTATCTCGTTCAACATCGTTGGATCGCTTACCATGCTTATGGTTGATAAGAAAAAAGACGTTGCGACGTTACAAAGTATGGGCGCGGATACCGGTTTAATTAAGCGTATTTTTTTATTCGAGGGTTGGTTTATCTCTATAGCGAGCGCCGCAATAGGCGCGATACTTGGCGTAATAGCTTGCTTAGCCCAGCAATACTTTAAGCCGATACCTATGCCCAGTGGTTTTTTAATAGACGCATACCCTGTAAAGATTCAGATATTAGACGTATTTATTGTATTGGCAACGGTTATTGCCATGGGCTACCTTATTGCCCGCATACCTGTATCGTATCTGGCGAAAAGGTTAAAAGTATAGAAAAGAACTACTGTGAAAAAGACAAAAGATAGCTTCTGTTTTATTGATTTGTTCTGTGGTATAGGCGGATTCCATCAAGCACTTGCGAGCCTTGGCGGAACTTGCGTTTTTGCATCCGATATAGACGAAGAATGCCGCCGTGTTTATTTGGATAATTACGGCTTAGAACCTGTTGGCGATATTACTAAAGTTGACGAAAGAGAAATACCACCTCACGACGTTCTTTGTGCCGGCTTTCCATGCCAAGCATTTTCAAAAGCCGGAAAGCGATTGGGTATAGACGATCCGAGAGGTACGCTGTTTTACGATATTGTTCGTATTGCAGAGTACCACAAGCCAGCGTATCTTTTATTAGAAAACGTACGCAACCTTGCCGGACACGATGGTGGAAATACTTGGCGTGTGATTAGAAACAACCTCTGTAAAATCGGTTATAGCGTTCCCGACCAGCCCATAATATTCAGTCCGCACTACCTTGGGATACCACAACATCGCGAGCGCGTATTTATTCTTTGCGTAAGAAAAGATTTGGGAGAATCGCCCAACTTTATATTCGATGAAAAGAGCATCAAGCCCAGCGACGCATACAGTATTCTTGAAACCGACAACAACCTTTCTACATTCGAAGACTATAAGCTATCCTCTGATCAGGTCGAGCTGATAGAACTATGGAACGAGTTTATTCAGGGCGTAAAAAAGCCTCTACCCGGCTTTCCTGTTTGGACTGAGTGGATGAGAGATCTAAAAACTTCGGATAAGCTAAGTCAATATCCCGAATGGAAGCAAGTGTTTATCCGCAAAAACAGCCAGCTATATACCGATAATAAAGCATTTGTAGATGGATGGTTAGCCAAAGCAAAAAAACATCTGCTATTTACAGGAGCCAAAGCAAAGCTTGAGTGGCAGGCAGGTAAACCCGAAAAGCCCGATTTATGGAATACAATAATGCAATTTCGACCTTCCGGAATAAGGGCAAAGCAACCAACCTACTACCCTGCTTTGGTTGCAATTACGCAAACTTCTATTGTAGGAAAAAAGAAACGCTACTTAACCACTCGTGAATGTGCTAACATGCAAGGTTTTCCGCAAAGTATGAAACTACATCTAAAGGCGCCTATTGCCTATAAACAGCTGGGTAACTCTGTTAACGTGGATGTTGTAAGGATGTTTGCAGAGCTATTACTAAAGGGTAAAGCGTAAAAATATAGCGTCATGTCTCACCTCGTTTGATATGACGGTTAGGCGTGAACTCATATTCTTTTCCGCATCAAGCTTTTCAACTAACGATTGGCATACTACACTACCAGATCCATTACATCTGTTTCTAGAAAGTAAACGCCTTTGGCATGCGCAGGATATGCGCTCCTGGCTTTAAAAACATACTCTCTTCCTTCGACCGGCATTACTCGTGGCGACGGAACAAGCTCGCAGTAAATAATATCTCCGGGTTTCATAATATCAGCCGTAGCGTGCGTTACATGTAGCTTTACAACCACTACACTCATTTTGCCAGCAGCAGCCCCCATGCCAACATCTTCGTTAGTAACCTCAAGAACACGCCCACCCCATTGGTATAGCTGTTTGGTAACAATCTCAAATGGCAAACCCTCTGATGTTTTAGGCGTTTTAGAAATTTCGTTCGCTAAAACATACCTAACGGAAGACGCATCCGCAGGAGGATCTTTAACTTCTACCTCTTTTATATCCAACTCATATTCATAGCCTTCTTCGTAATCAAAACCTTCTATTTCGCTATAAACATACTCCCGATCCGTAGAGGCGCCAGTCTTTATAAGCAAACATTTTTGAGGAGCAACCCCCACGCAGTCCGCTTTATGAGAGGCAACTGTTATTCTATTCGTATTTGATCCGCAAGAAGATACTACGAAAGCTATCACTAAATAGTAGAGTAGCTGTTTCATCTATGTCATTTTATTAGTTTGCAAGTTAAACAAACCGTATCAATAAAAGTTAAGGGTAAACCTGAAACATATTTCATCATTTTATAAGCTGTTATAACAGGCTATCGTATAAAACTTTTTAATTGTTAATAACGCGTACATTTGTTCTAAATAAAAACCAAAACCACAAAACTATTATGAAAAAATTACTCTCCATCTCTTTGCTAATAGCTGTAAGCGGTGGATTGATGGCGCAAAAGGTAAAAGGAAAAACCGAAACGCTTAATATTTTTGATAAAAAAGGAAAAGAACTGAGGCTTCCGCCCATCATCAGGCGGCTGGAATCAAACGAGAAATACGTATTTCTCTATCCTGATTTTGTAAAAAGTTCGGTAAGCTTAGTTGAAAGCTTCGGAATACCCTCTAAAGAATGTAGGTACAATAATTTCCAAAAAGGAAAAAGATCTGCTTGGTCCGAATGGATATGAAGCCGATATTAAGCTTAAGTTCGTTTCTGAGGGCTTAGCAAATCTTTCATCCTCGTTTGTAGAACATAATAATCGGTATATTGCGAAAATATCATACTCTTTTCCTTTCTCTTTACAGATTCTTTCATCTAACGATAGGCTGATTAAAGAAATTATTATTGCAAACGAATCGGATGTAATAACTTTATATGCCTCTGTAGAAAACCCACCTCTTGGTGTCAGCACCATTGATTACGATAAGATGAAGCTATTTACCTCTGCAAAGGATATAAAAGACCGGCTATAGGTCGCCCGGACATTTAGACATATACTACAAAAAACAGAAAAATCATTTTATGTCGAATATAGTAAGCGGAGAGTGGACTAAGAATGTTAGGAGAGCGAAAAATCGCATATCCCACCTATACAGCGTTCAAAGCCCTTCGGGAACATTCAGCATTATCCAGCTGGATGATAAATCTAAAAAAGACTTTAGCGAAATAACCCAAGAAGTAGCTGAGTTTAAGAAAGCCCTTATTGCATGGTCTAACGATCCGCTAAACGATAACCTCATTAACCAGATAAGCGACTTTGCCGAATACTTTAACGAGGAGGGAGAGAAAGCGGCTGTTACCATGTCTTTAGCCACCGGACCAAGACAAACATTAGAAGCTTTAGTACAAAACAATGCGGCACTAGCGTATGCCATTACTGGCAATCTTGAAGCGGCTAGACAATCGTTTGCAAAAACAGATGCAATTAGCGCATTTTCGAAAGCAAGAAACTTTACGGCTTACTACTTCAGCTTTAAAGAGCTAAGAAACCTGCCGCAAACAGAAGATAAAACAATCAATGTTAGCGCTATTATAGACAAATAATAAAGAAGCTATTCGCGTCATGTCTCACTTTGTTCGACATGACGCTTTGTTTTTTTGCATGCCTTATATCACAATACTCAAATCGTGACACTCTCATTATCCAGCCCACCCTTCGCGGTCTAAACTACGATACTGTATGGCTTCTGCCAAATGGTTAACTTGTATAGCATCCGATTTAGATAAATCGGCAATCGTACGGGCAACTTTTAGTATGCGGTCATACGCTCTGGCAGATAGGTTTAACCGCTGCATGGCTTCTTTTAGTATAGCCCGACCAACCTCATCTAGATTACAATATGTACGCAGCTGCTTAGAAGACATCATGGCATTGCAGTAAACCTTCTTTTCAGCAATAAACCGCTCTTCCTGAACCTTGCGCGCGGCAACAACTCTATCGCGCACCATTTCGCTGGTATCGGTTTTTTCTTTATCCGACAGCTTATCATACGAAACAGGAATCACTTCTATATGAATATCTATGCGATCGAGCAAAGGACCTGAAATTCTGCTTAAATATTTTTGCACCATCCCCGGAGCACACACGCATTTTTTTTCGGGATGTGTATAGTAGCCACACGGACAAGGATTCATAGAGGTTACCAGCATAAAATTTGCAGGATATTCAACCGAAAATTTTGCACGCGATATTGAACTCTTTCTCTCTTCCAACGGTTGACGCATTACCTCTAATGCCGTACGCTTAAACTCCGGCAGCTCATCGAGAAATAAAACGCCATTATGAGCAAGCGAAATTTCTCCGGGTTGAGGATAGGCACCCCCTCCAACCAACGCCACATCTGATATGGTATGATGAGGAGAACGGAAAGGACGTGTTGTTATCAGCCCGATATTATTGCTAATCTTTCCTGCCACCGAGTGTATTTTTGTCGTCTCCAATGCTTCGCGCAATGTCAGTGGGGGGACAATACCCGGTAAACATTTTGCCAGCATCGTTTTCCCCGATCCCGGCGGACCTATCATTATAACATTGTGTCCGCCAGCCGCCGCTATCTCAAGCGCACGCTTTACATTTTCCTGACCTTTTACATCAGAAAAATCAACTTCGTAAGTATCTGTTGCCGCAAAAAATTCTTCGCGAGTATTTATTTCTAGCGGCTCCAACTTTTTTTCTCCGCCTAAAAAGTCAATTACCTCCGTAAGATGCTCTACACCATATACCTCTAAGGTATCAACCACTGCCGCTTCACGAGCATTTTCTTTGGGTAGGATAAATCCCTTAAACCCTTCGCCACGCGCCTGTATGGCTATAGGCAACGCACCTTTTATGGGACGTAAGCGTCCGTCTAACGACAGCTCTCCCATTATCATATACTCTTCAAGAGTAGCAGCTTTCAGCTGTTCCGAAGCCGCTAGTATTCCTATGGCTAAAGGAAGATCGTAGGCAGAGCCTTCTTTACGAATATCGGCAGGAGCCATGTTTATTACAACTTTACGTCCAGGCATACGATAACCTATTGACTCTAAAGCCGTAGCGATACGTTGTTGGCTTTCTTTTACAGCGTTATCAGGTAAGCCTACCAAAAAGAAATTTACTCCTTGGGAAACGCTGACTTCTATAGCAACAGTAACAGCATTTATACCAAAAAGAGCACTACCATAGGTTTTAACAAGCATAAAGGTTGATTTTTAGTGACTTCGAAGGTATAAATTTTAAGAAAAGACACAAAATATTTACTTTATTTGATGTTATCTCTCTATAATTAACTATATTCGCAATCTCAAATTTCACAAATACCATTTGGTCTAAAATTATTAAAATCAAATAAATGGCAACTTTAGAAAAGATCAGAACCCGTGCGGGAGTTATTACCATTATAATTGGTATCGCTCTTTTGTCGCTTCTTGTAAACCCGAAGGATATCTTCCAGTATCTCCAATCATCTGAAAACAGCGTTGGCGAAATAAATGGAACAAAAATTGATATCAAAAAATTTCAAAAAGAAGTTGACTATTATTCTCAGATTTCTGCTATGCAGAACGCCGGACAGCGCGGTGAAGAAGATGCTGAACGAGTACGAAACCAAGCATGGGAGAAAATGGTTCGTGAATACTTACTCAACGATGAGTTTGAGGCCATTGGCATAGGCGTTTCTGAAAAAGAACTGGCCGATCTGGCTGCCGGAACAAACCTATCACCTGTAATGAGATCTTATGCCGAGTTTGTAAACCCACAAACCGGCGAGATATACTGGCAAAACATACAAATGTTCTGGCAAAACCCGAATAATAGCCCACAGGCACAGCAGCTGATAACCTACTTAGAGGACGAAATTAAAAGCTATGCTTTACTTTCAAAATACATGAATCTTGTAAATAAAGCGAACTATATAAACTCTCTCGAAATAAAAAGAGCTGTTGCAAATGCGGCTAACAGCGCAGAGTTTAACTATATTGTTGAGCGCTATATGGGCGGAGCCGAAGCCGACAGCTTATACGGAATTAAAGAGTCTGAAGCAAAGAATTACTATAATAAATACAAGAGACGTTTTGAAGAAAAAGAATCTAGGGATATACAAATGGTTGCCTTCCCCATAATTCCATCTCAAGATGACTATGATTTTACAAAAGCAAACATCGAAAAGCTAATCCCTCAGTTCGAAGCGGCAACAAACTTACCTCAGTTTGCACAATCGCACTCAGACTTGCGCGTCACAGCGGAAAATCCGAACAAGTTCGACTATAACTACTATAAGCAAGGAGACCTTTCTAGCAATTTAGACGAGTTTGCATTCTCGGCTGGTAAGCAAGATGTTTTCGGTCCGTATCTTGATGGCAGCTCATATAAAATAGCACGTATCGAAGATTCAAGAATGGTTCCCGATTCGTTATTCTTTAAGAATATGCTGTTGCCAATATCTTCTCAGGAAGATTTAGATATGGCTGATAGCATAATCAACCTTCTCCAAAAAGGAGCCAGTTGGGTTGAAATAGCACGGCAACACTCTGCCGACCCTCAGGTTGCCATGACAGGTGGCGAAATAGGATGGATTTCTTACAACCAAATACCCTATCCTTTAGGAGACTCGTGTATGCTTAACCCAACAGGAAAAGTAATGTCTATGCCCGTGCAAGGTGGCTACTATGTTTTCCAAGCGTCACAAAAAAGCAAGGAATCTAGAATGGTTCGTTTAGCCGTCGTTCAGAAAGATGTTAACCCAAGCGAAAAGACAGACGCCGCCGCTTACGAAAGGGCTAGCCAGCTGGCGGCATTGAGCCAAAACGGTATTGACGCTTTCCGTAAGGCGGTAGAAGAAAACGGTTATACACCCCAAACAGCGCCTAATATAGCGCGCGGAAGCAAGCAAATTCTATCAATGGATAACGCGCAATCAATAGCGAACTGGCTGTATTCGGAAGATACTAAAAAGAATAGCGTTTCGCGTCCTATTAACGTAAACCGGCAGTTCTATGTGGTTGCCGTTGTTACTGAGACACGTGAAGAAGGTATTGCTCCTTTCGACCAAGTTAAGTACACCATTGGCGAAGAGCTGAAAAAAGAAAAACAGGCGGAAGCATTTACCGCAAAAATAAAAGACGCTCTTACAACATCAAATAGCCTTGAAGAGCTAGCCTCTAAGCTGAACTTAAATGTTCTACAGGTTACAAACCCTGTTACATTCGGTTCTCTATTCTCTTACAGCTCTTATATTCCAGGACTTGGTTTAGAGCCCAAGGTTGCGGCTGCGGCAACTACTATTAGCGAGTTGAATAAGATATCGGAACCTATTGCCGGTACCGCCGGCGTATATGTTATTTCTCTTACCGATAAAAAAATAGACGAAGGCTACACCGAAGAAATGGCTAGGCAAACATTAGCGCAAGAAGCAAGAATGAAGCAAATGGACTGGTACAGCATTCTGCTAAAAGCCGGTAACGTAAAAGATCAAAGAAGCAGATTCTATTAGAAGCAAAGACTTTTAATATATTTTAAATTGGCAGGCTGTCGGTTGGCAGCCTACTTTATTTTTATAACTTGCCAAGAATTAGGCGGAAACCGAAAAGCCCATGAGTAGGTATAACTTCACTAAAAAATAAATGAAAAAATTACTACTATTATACGCTTTTATAAGTATTTCTTTTGCATTATTTTCCGCGGAAAATAATCATGGCGGAACGATAGAGGGGAAGTGGCAACCCCACGACATAGCTATTACAATAGAAGGTTTGCCTGGCTCAATATCAACCGCTATCGCTCAGCAAATAAAAAGCGACCCTTCTAGCGAATGTGTTAAAAACAGTATTGTTGAAGTAAAGAAAAACGGCTCTTATACGCTAACCAATGTCTGCGAAGAAAATGGCAATATCACTGGTACATGGAAGCAAAACGGAAACAAGCTAACGGTTACTTTTTCAACATCTTCTAACAAGAGCGAAACCATTACTATTACATCACTAACAGAAGATACCATTACTATAGATATTACCGATAAAATACCTGACGATCTCGAATTCAATGGTATTAAAGTATCTTCGTTGCGGCTTATACTAAAACGGATGTAGCATAACAACATAATAACGAAAAAGAGGCTTTTATGACAGCCTCTTTTTTTGTTTTACCAAATAAGTTAGAGTATTGCGGTTTTCAAAAGCTTCCCTCCTTTGGTCGGGAATGAATTACAGACTCTTAGAACAGTCTCTTTCACTTTTTTAATATGCGATATCAATAAAACTTTCTTAGGCTATAGGTGTTCAAGTACTATTACTCACAAAGACAATGCTAAAAGGTATGAAAACAAAAGGTAAAAGTACACAGCCAGATAAGCTTACAACAAAAGAACGGAAAGAATTGAAAGATTCAGATTTCGGGCTACCTGAAGACCGTTAATTTCCGATGCCTGACGCTCCTCATGTACGTGCCGCAGAAGCTTATTTCAGATATGCTCCGGAAAATAAGAAACCCTTATTGGCTCACCGAATTTTACTAAAGGCAAAAAGATATGGAGTAAAAATAGAAAGCGAAATAATTCTCGATTGGAGTAAAAAGTACAAACAGTAGAAAGAAGGTTAAATAAATCCAACACACATTCATACAGGCAAAAATCATTCTCAAACAAAAAAGAGAAAGAAAAGAAGAATTTCAATATAACCGAAAAACTTTTCTTCCTTTACTTCTTTTTCACATGCTTGGACTTAGCGCTTGCTATTTTTGATTTCGCAAAATATTCGGGTCACTTCTGCTTTAGCGACATGTAAAGAATTACAACGCCCAATAATATAAACGGCAAGCTGAGCCACTGCCCCACTACTAAGAATAAACCTTCTTCAAACTCAACCTGTACTTCTTTAATAAACTCTATCAGGAACCGTGCGGTAAACAGTAAAATTAAGAATACGCCAAACAGCACACCAGGTTCAATAGCGTTTCGTTTTTTTCTGTATAGCCAGTAGAGAAGTATAAAAATCAATAAATATGATAAGCCTTCATATAGCTGCGTAGGATGCTTAGGAACAACCTCTCCTGCCCTCACAAAAATAAAACCCCAAGGCGCGTCAGTTTCTACGCCGTACACCTCAGAGTTCATAAGATTCCCCAAGCGCACGAAAGAACCTGATATGGCGACAGCAATACCTATCCTGTCTAATAGCCATAGAATAGAAATTTTATTATTCCGGCTATAAAGAATTAGAGCAATAAGGATACCTATTGCGGCCCCATGACTGGCTAACCCCCGATAGCCGACAAACTCGCCATTAGAGAAAGGCAGTATTATCTCAAGCGGATGGCGCAAGTAGTACTCGGGCTGGTAGAACAAGCAATGCCCGAGGCGTGCACCAATAAGGGTCGCAGGTATTACGTAATAAAAAGTCAGCTTATCTAACAGCTCGATTTTAAAGCCGGCATCTTTAAAAAAGCGCTTAAAAAGAATGTAGCTAATAAAAAAAGCAATAATAAAACAAAGGCTATAGTACCTTATGCTGAGAGAACCTACAGAAAAGAAGACCGGATCAACATTCCATGTTACTGCTAATAAATTCATAGCGAACTATGTTTAGATTAAAAGTATATTTACCTCAAAAGTAGGTATTTTTAGCGACTCTCTACCACTCATTAATAGCGTCAGCTATATTATTAATAATCAATAACTAGGATCTTGCTTACAGCTAAAGTGTTAAACAAACTCCAAATCAGCCCAAAAAAACGTATCTTTAGCCGCTTATAACAACTTGTACCGTGATAGACCTAAACCAACTTCTACACCTATCAACTTTAGAGTACACAATAATCGCTCTACTGCTTATTTCTTTTATTATTCAGCAGCTATACATCTGGAATGTGTACGGGCGTGTTGCTTTTTACAAGAAAAATAAAAAATTCGTTCCTCCTGTCGATCGAGATGGTGTATCAATCGTCATTTGTGTACGTAATGAAAAAGATTTGCTAGAGAAAAATCTTCCGCTTTTTTTAGCCCAAAACTATCCCAACTACGAAGTAGTTTTAGTTAACGATTGCTCTGAAGACGACTCCGAACTACTGCTTGGTGTAATGAAGGCTCAATATATAAACCTAGAAGTTCGCCATATCCCAAAAGACGATAAGTTTCAGCACGGCAAACCTATGGCATTAGGAGTAGGCATTAAGGCCGCAAAATACGATTGGCTGGTATTTGCCGATATCGATTGTACGCCTCATTCTGAGTGGTTAAGCAGGATGCGAGAAAACTTTACCGCTAAAACCTCTGTGGTTTTAGGCTACGCCAGCTACCCTAAAGCATCAAAGCTTATCCGTTGCGATATATTTTATAGCGCGCTTCACTATTTAGGATTTGCGCTGATGAAAAAACCATATATGGCAAACGGAAAGAATTACGCTTATCGCCGTAAGCTATTTTTCGATTCTAAAGGCTTTGATATTCGGATGACGAGAGAGCGAGAAGATATTGTCTTTGTAAATAAAATTACAAACAAAACCAATACGCTTGTAGAGCTAAGACCTTCATCATTTATTAAATCAAGCCGCCAGCTTACATATAAAGATTGGATACAATATAAGAAAGAAAGAAAGGCATCGTTTCGTTTTTATGGAAGCAAAAAAAAACATCCGGCGTTCCTCAATAGCTGCTCAATACTACTTTTTGCTATAGCCATTGTCCTTCTTTGTACCCACGGAATATTATTGTCTGCTCTTGCGGGTGTTTTTCTGCTGATTCATCTTATATCGCTTATTATTGTACTTGCAAAAGCATGTAAAAAGTTGATGGAACGTAGGCTATTCACAAATCTTCTATTTTATAGCATCCTCATGCCATTTGTAAGTATTATGATATGCCTACAACGTAATAGATAATCAAACCTGTATTACCACCGTTACTCCGATTAACATGAGCGACGATCAAAAAGATGACCGTATATTAGCCCAAAAAGCAAAAAAGGGTGACGGCTTGGCTTACGCAAAGCTCTTTAATCGCTATAAAGACACGCTGTATTACATGGTGTACAAAATGGTAAATAACAAAAGCGATGCCGAAGACCTGACCGCCGAAGCCTTCGACAGAGCTTTCAGAAATCTTCATCAGTACGATCCCAAATATGCTTTCAGTACGTGGCTATTCAGCATTGCCAGCAATCATAGCATAGACTTTATCCGCAAGCACAAATCGAAGCAGGCAAATGAGTCGCAGGTAATAGAAGACACCATTCAATCAACGGAGTTGAATCCCGAGGAGGTTCTTATTTCACAACAGCAGATAGCGCAAATTCGCGAGTTATTACAGCAACTGCGTCCGGAATATCAAAAAATGCTTGAGCTGCGCTATTTTAAAGGGTTTTCGTATAAAGAAATTGCAGAAGAACTGGAGATTCCTATTGGTACCATAAAAACCCAGCTGTCGCGGGCAAAGGCTAAATTCGGCAAGCTTATTGAAGAACAGCTGTCAGAAAATATTACAAAGAAGAGCGAGAAAAAATCGAAAAAGAAGTAGAGCGTAATTTTATGCAAGAAATAACCAAATACTTTACAAACCTTACCGATAAACAGCTACAGCAATTTGTTCAGCTTGATGAGCTATACCGCTACTGGAATAGCCGTATAAACCTCATATCACGTAAAGATATCGACCAGCTATACCTACACCACATTTTACACTCGCTTAGCATAGCAAAGGTTACCTCGTTCAAACCAAACACAGCCATACTCGATGTCGGTACCGGCGGTGGTTTCCCCGGAATTCCGTTGGCTATTATGTTTCCCGAATGTCGATTCCATCTTGTTGATTCTATCGGTAAAAAGATTATGGTGGTTAGCGAAGTTGCAAAAGCGTTAGCTTTAGAAAATGTAACCGCAGAGCAAAAGCGAGCCGAAGAACTGAACTATAGATACGATTTTGTAGTAAGCCGCGCGGTAACCGATCTATCTACTTTTATTGGCTGGATCTGGAAAAAGATTATACCTAATGGAGAGAATGCTCTACCTAACGGCATACTTTATCTTAAAGGCGGAGATTTAAAAGAAGAAATAAAGGCAACGAATATTCCCCGTAACCAAATAGAGATATACGATTTACACACCTTTTTTAAGGAAGATTTTTTTGAGACAAAAAAGTTGATTTATATTCAACTGTAAAACTAGCTTCAAATAAAATATCAGCGTTGATAATATTTTTTCAAAATACTATCAATTTTATCAAGCAAACTTTTATCTGTATTAGAACTTAATACTGTTTTTCTATATATCCTATGATAACCTAATATCTCATCTTTTATTTTATCAGGAAGAATCGTGAGATCAAGCATCATCGCTCCATTCAAATCGTTTGGTTCAAATTTTCGTAATCCATTTCCATATTCTCTTCTATTATCTTCAAAAATTTGTTTTGCTGTATCGGTTAAAAGATATGCAAAAAGTAAATCTATATCCGACATTTGAAGAAGGTTAGATTGAATTGGATAAACACAATGAAAAGTCGTTAAATTTGAAATACTAGCCTCATTCCTAACAAACTTTAATCCATTTCTATTAAAAACCGAGACCCAGATCGGAGCAGGAATTCTATTTTCGAGGGAATACCAAGGATTACGACAAGATGTTAAATATTTTTTATTAACGCCCTGTTCTTCTCCATACTTAATATACCTTTTTACTTCATCTTTTTCTACTCCACACCCGTTAAAAAGAAATGCCGGACGATCCTTTTCAATTAATTTCTCATAGTCGTTAATCGTAAAAAAATTACTCTCTACATCTGTAGACTTACAAATACATGAAAGAAGATATTTTTTATCAATTTTATATTTATCAGCTTTTGATTTCGAAAAAACAAAATACTCGTTGGCACCTGTAGCAATACCTCGAGAAACTTTTGCAACATTAGAAAATGGGATAACATTATTGAATGTCAACGAATTTTGCTTTTGATAATACTTCCTCCATTTAACATTTGGATCAAGTTCTTTTAAAGAATATGTATTTGGCATATTCTTTAATCTAGGATAGTTAAGTATTTCTGTTTTAATCGTGTCAAGTTCTTCAAGTGTATTGATAGTTGTGAATTTTATTTTTTCAGAATAACTATCATTAGAACAAAGAAGAAGACAGGCGGTCGTTAAAGCATCATCAAAAATGTTTCCTTCAAAATTGAATATAAATAAATGCCTAAGAATTTTTTTCTCATTAAAAACGCTTTCACTAATTTTCCATAATCAGAGTTCAAAAATTCTGATGGGATAATATACGCTATTCTTCCATTTGGATTAAGCCGAACTACTGATTTTAAAAGAAATAGAGTATAGAGATTGGTTGAACCATTAAGTTTAACCTTTGTTCTGTTCTCTATTTCTTTTAAGGCTGACTTATTATCATAATCGTGAAATTTAAAATAAGGAGGATTGCATATAATACCATCATACTTATTTTCCCAGTCATTATATATGTAATCCTTTAAATAAATCTGAAGATTATCTTATCCTTCAAAAAGAGATTTTGCATCAGCATAAATCGCCTTATCAACTTCAAATCCTTTAATATCAATATCATTTTTCTGCGCCAGTATGATTCTTGAGAATATTCCGAGACCAAATGCTGGCTCTAAAATAGTTCTTAAATTATCATTACCTAGTAGCCATTTTACCATTAAATCTGCGAGCGGGTAGGGTGTGAAAAATTGCGCGTATTTTTTCCTATGCGCTAAAGAAGTCTTTTTTGAATAAATTTTTTCAATAGTATTACTTGTTACAGTAATATTGCTTATAACAGCCATTAAAATTCTTGTTTGTTTATTCCCAATAGATATCTTAAATTATCAACATCAAGATAGGCATTTCCTCCTTTAAAGGAGACAAAGAAAAGAAGCCTTCCTCTACCCATCTCTTTTCTAACGCTGCTATGTTCTGGCTCCGATATTTTATATGCTATCTGCTTTGTATTCCTAGTATTAATTTTTATCGTCGTTTTATTTTGATTCTTAATATCCTTACTAATTTCATAAAATTCGCCTTCTTTTTCAGGCTCTGTTAGTAAAGTAAGAATATCTTTAAACGAAATGCCATATGACTTATCAAAAAAAACTTGACAATAGAAACGAGGCACATTAAACGTCTCCGCCCATTTATAAACAACTTTAATATCTTCGACCTTCGGAGTAATACTTAAACAGTCTCTTTTCTGACATATATTAATATGTTCCTTCAAATCTTCAAAGAGAAAGGTTAGTTCTTGTAACTTTTCTGTTGAGCCCCAGTTAGGTCTGCGAAAATTTATAGCATAAATTGTATCTTTGTTAATACTATTAAGTAGCTCAAGGTATAACTTCCTTTTTGGATGCTCTAACAGATCTGAATAGTTATCTATTATTTTATCCTTTATAGTTAATGCGGATTCTAAATGAATTTTTGTTCTGTTCCGCATTTCATTTTCATATCTATCAATAAGAAAGGGCGCTAAATCTAATTTCTAAGCCTCCAATAGCTTTTTTCACATAACTAGCGAGCTTAGAATGCGCGATTCTACTTATATCATAACCTAAATTATTGTCAAAATCTGATTTATCAAATATTAATAAATCTGGTCTTTCCCCGATTTTATCTAATTCATCCTGAAAATCATTGTAGAATTCATCAAAACCATATTCTCCCGCGACTAAATTGTCAGATTTTCCATACCTTACTGCAACATAATTTTTAGATGTTTCGTTTATTGCCCGAAAAATTAAATTTTCCGCCCAATCTCCTTGCTCTTTATTTGTTATAAAATTAGAAGATGCTTGAGTAGGCGGAGATGTCCTATCTCTTGGAACGTTGAAATCTACTATTGTACTAGGAATACTTTTCGTTATCTCTCTCAATTCGTCAAAATATGTCATACCTTACTATACTATTTTATATAATACAAACTTATAATTATACATTCAACTATTTTGTTCTATGTGTTTTAGAATGTAATAAAATATAATGAGATCTTCCTTATTACATAAAAGAAACAATGTTATTGCTTACAAAAAATCTATCTCTCTTTCTTTAATATCTTTTACTCTAAGTTGGATGTTTGCTACTCCCCTATAGTAGTTTTCAGCAATGGAATAGCAGATATCAAAAGGGTTTCCGCCTTGAATATAATCGAAGTGCTCTGACTGGTGGAACGCAATACCCGGAATAGGACGATATGGTTCGTCTTCCTGTATAAGCTCTAAACGGACATGTTCTCTGTCTGAACCTACAGCGCGGCTATTACCGTTATCGTAAACATTCTCCGTTAAGAATACGGGCGACATATTACCCGGTCCAAATGGTTGGAACTGCTTAAGTATGCGGAAAAATTTAGGGGTTATTTGCTTAAAGTTGAGCTTAGCATCAATATCTACCTGAGGTGTCATTATACTTTCGTCGATATTTTTTGCCACATACTCCTCAAAGCGTTGTTTAAAAATCGGATAGTTTTCCTCTTTCATTGTAAGCCCGGCAGCATACATATGCCCTCCAAACGTTTCAAGCAAATCGGAACATGCCTCCACTCCTTGGTATAAATCGAAGCCGGGAATGCTACGAGCCGAACCTGTAACAAACCTGTTTGACTGGGTAAGTACAATTGTGGGACGATAGAACGATTCTACAAGCCGTGAAGCAACAATACCTACAACCCCTTTATGCCACCCGGGATTATACAGAACGGTTGCCTTCTTTTGGCTGAAATCTTTATCTTCGGTAGCCATTGTTATAGCTTCTTGTGTAATAACCCTGTCAACGCTTTTACGGTCGTTATTAACAGAGTTAATTACTTCTGCTATCTCCATAGCAACATCGTCCGTCTCGGAGGTAAGCAAATCAACGGCTGTTTTGCCGGACTCCATACGTCCTGCAGCATTAATGCGAGGACCTATGCGGAAGACTATATCATCAATAGCAATAGGGTGGTTCTCTAATCCTGATAGCTTAATAATATGCTTTAATCCTTTACGTGGTTTTTGGTTTAAGCGTTTAAGCCCGTAAAAAGCAAGAATACGATTTTCGTCTACTACGGGCACAATATCGGCAGCAATACTAACAGCAACTAAATCGAGATATGCCTCTAAATCTTCAAAGGGGAGGTTATAAACTTTGCTATACGCCTGAATCAGCTTAAACCCTACGCCTGCCCCCGAAAGATCTGAGAAGGGATAGTCGCAGTTTGGTCTCATCGGGTCGAGCACAGCTATAGCAGCAGGAATGGTATCTCCGGGTAAATGGTGATCGCAAATAATAAAATCTATACCCAGCGATTTTGCGTGGGCTATTTTTTCTGTAGCTTTAATTCCACAGTCGAGCGCAATAATTAACGATACACCGCTATTCTTAGCGTACTCTATACCTTGGTATGATATACCATACCCTTCGTTATACCTGTCAGGAATATAATAATCGACATTGTTCGATAACTTGCTGAGAAAAGAATACATTAAGGCAACCGCCGTTGTTCCGTCAACATCGTAGTCGCCATATACCAGAATTTTTTCACTGCCGTTAATCGCTTTAGAAATGCGCTCTACCGCTTTATCCATATCCTTCATTAAAAAAGGATCATACAGATTTTCCAGCTGTGGACGAAAAAAGCACCGCGCATCTTCAAAAGTATATACACCGCGTTGTACCAGCAGATTAGACAAAGTAGGATCTATACTAAGCTGTTGCGTAAGCTTAGCAACCTTGTAAGGATCTCCAGGTTCCCGTAATATCCACTTTTTTTCTGCTGCCATATTCCGATATTACTAAGCGAGGTAAAGGTAGGTTCCGCCTCTAAGGTTACAAAGTTACATTATTTTCGATGAATAATCTACCGAATCAGATTTTGGCTGCCAAATAATCTATTGATTGATTATCTTTGTATTTTATACCCTAGTATATGTTACTAGCAGCCAATAGCTAGTAATGGATTTAGAGTTATATTAAGTTTTCCAGACAGCATTATTTAAACCAGAACAAAGACAGCTTAAACAAATGAACAATCTAGAACTTAGCGAACAAGAAATTTTACGAAGAGAATCGTTAACCAAATTAAGGGAACTGGGCATAGACCCATATCCCGCCGAATTATACCCCGTAAATACTACTACAGAAGAAATAAAACAGGGGTTTGACAGCGCTAAGGAAAGCATTAAAGATGTTTGCATTGCGGGGCGTATAATGACACGCCGCATTATGGGGAATGCTTCTTTTTTTGAGCTGCAAGATGAGAAAGGACGCATTCAAGTGTACATTAAGCGCGACGAGTTATGTCCGAGCGAAGACAAAACTTTATATAATACAGTATTTAAAAAGCTGCTTGATATTGGTGATATTGTTGGAGTAAAAGGATATGCTTTTGTTACCCAAACAGGCGAACTATCTATTCATGCACAAGAGTTGAAGTTACTTAGCAAATCGCTAAAAGTACTCCCTATTGTAAAAGAAAAAGATGGACAAGTCTTTGACGCTTTTACCGATCCCGAGATGCGTTATCGCCAACGCTATGTTGACCTGATCGTAAATCCTCAGGTGAGGGATACTTTTATTAAGCGTACTAAGATTGTAAATACCTTACGAGACCTGTTTAATGATCGTGGTTATCTTGAGGTTGAAACACCGATACTACAACCGATACCCGGAGGCGCGACTGCACGCCCGTTTGTTACACATCATAACGCCTTAAACATTCCGTTATACTTACGTATCGCGGACGAACTATATTTGAAACGTCTTATTGTAGGTGGCTTTGACGGAGTTTACGAATTCTCGAAAGACTTCCGCAACGAGGGGATGGATCGTACGCATAACCCCGAGTTTACCGTACTGGAGATATATGTAGCCTACAAAGACTACAGCTGGATGATGGAGTTTGTAGAAGAAATGCTGGAGCGTGTTGCAATAGCATTACACGGCACAGCAGAAGTGCGGTTGGGTGAAAACGTTATCAACTTTAAGCGCCCTTACCGGCGCCTTAGCATGATTGATGCTATTAAAGAATATGCAGGTGTCGATATTACCGGAATGAACGAAGAGCGGCTGAGAGAAGTTTGTAAGAAGCTGAACATAGAGACTAATCCGACAATGGGTATTGGCAAGCTGATAGATGAAATATTCGGAGAAACTGCCGAACATTATTTGATTCAGCCTACATTTATTATCGACTACCCGATAGAAACATCACCTCTTACAAAAAAACACCGTTCAAAACCAGGTCTTACCGAACGTTTTGAGCTGATGGTAAACGGCAAAGAACTATGTAACGCATACTCCGAACTAAACGACCCTATCGATCAAATGGAGCGTTTCCAAGAACAGCTGAAGCTCTCGGAAAAAGGAGACAACGAAGCTATGTTTATCGACCAAGATTTTGTACGCGCACTGGAGTATGGCATGCCCCCTACATCGGGTATGGGTATGGGTATCGACCGTCTTACTATGATAATGACAAACTCTCCCTCTATTCAAGATGTGCTATTATTTCCACAGATGCGTCCGGAAAAGAAATCGACAAAAGACGAACCCGAACTATATATGCAGCTAGGTATTCCGGAAGAATGGGTGCCTATAATTCAAAAGACGGGACTTGTTACTGTTGAGTCGCTCAAGAAAGTATCGGCAGGCAAACTGTTTAACGATCTTTGCGGTATGAATAAGAAACATAAGCTAGGTTTACAAAATCCATCTATGGATGATGTAAAGAAATGGGTTGCAGAAGGAAGTTAAAGATTCAATAATATAAGGATTCGACTAATTTAAAGTTTATCGTCATTCCGACCGAAGGGAGGAATCCGCTAAATGTCAACAGATTCCTCCCTTCGGTCGGAATGACGGAGATATTTAAAAACACTACGGATTTTAAGTTTTAAACACACAATCTATAAAAAAGTTAGCCTATTTAATTTTAGCTGTCTTTACAATCTTTCTTGCTTCTTGCAAAGGGAAACAAGCCAAAACGAAGATACAGCTGTTGTAGCGTTGGTAAAAGACACTAAGACAGATGATACCATAAATAATCAGAACAACGATTATACGAATGTTGAGCTGAAAACAGAAAAGCCTACTCCGTTTGATGTAGATAGACTTGAAGCTAGCCTTGCCGAAATAAGTAATGAGTTTTCGCAAGTACAACAACGTTTACTGAATGATCTGCTACAGCTAGACAATACGTCAGGTAAAGCATTGATTGATGCTAAAGAAGTACTTAAAAAGTATTTCAAAAATGTTTCAGCCAAACAATGTGATTCTCTATACATTGCTTATTACACCTATGCCGATCTTCTGCGGCAATATATCTACAACGATGAGTGCTACAGCCAAGTAGCGGACAATTTCTATAAAACCTACGATAATTTTGATGAACTACCTAAGGTCTATCAACCTATCGTAAAAGAGCCGAATAGCCACGGCATTACATTAGAAGATATAGGAGAAGGTTGTGCAGAGCTATCGTTTTATCCCGATTATTATTATGAAATCTTCAAGCCATATACAACCGAAGCAACACGAGAGTATCTCAAATTAATGGCTTTTGAACGCGCCAATGAATTCTTGTTTGATGCCGCGGTGTATATTACATGGGAAGAGTTGGCTGATCGCATTATAAACTTCGAAGAATATTTGGATAAATACCCTAACTCTATATTTGCCGGCAACATTCGAGAAAAATACAACAGCTATACAAGTCTATTGCTTATAGGTTGCGACAACACACCTACATTTGATTGGTTAGACGAAGACAACCGTAAGCTAAACGCTGATGTACTTGAATCTTACCACAAAATTATTGAAACGTACAGCCACAGACGATTAGCCGAAACACTAACAGAATATCTCAGCCTGCCTGAAGAAAGCGAGATGCTGCAAAATGAAGAAATAAACGAATTTATACGCCAATTTAATCTAGATGACTCAGCTAACGAATATTAGAAAAGATTATACCAAGCAAGTGCTGAACGAAGATTCTGTAGCAAAGAATCCCATTCAGCAACTGGAAAAATGACTGAACGAAGCTATTAGCCTACAAGTACAAGAACCTACCGCCATGACACTTGCTACATGTACTGCCGAAGGAAAACCGTCTGCAAGAATAGTGCTTCTAAAAGAGCTAAATAAAGAGGGGTTGGTTTTCTTTACTAACTATCAAGGTCATAAGGCAAAAGATATACTCAGCAATCCATATGCCGCAGCTATACTGTTCTGGGCAGATTTAGAAAGGCAGGTAAGAGTGGAAGGACAGGTTAAAAAAGCTACAGCAGAACGATCTGATAGCTACTTTAAATCGCGTCCACAACTAAGTAAGCTGGGAACATGGGCATCACCTCAGAGTAGCGTCATTCCTAATAGGAAATACCTCGAACAACTGATGACTATGTTTAATGAAAAGTTTAAGGATAAAGAAACAGAGCGCCCTGCTAATTGGGGCGGATATATTATAAAACCTACGCTGGTAGAATTCTGGCAAGGCAGAGAAAGCCGCCTGCACGATCGCATACAGTATAGATTGGGTAACTCTGATGGATGGATTATTGAGAGACTTGCTCCATAAAAAACCCCTCGTCATTTCGAGCGTAGTGAGAAATCTGTTTATTTAGCACCATGCGTTATACATAGCAGATTTCTCACTACGCTCGAAATAACGATTAAACTGGAAGTGACGATACAGAAAAAGGGCAGCAAATATTTGCTACTCTTTTATATTTTCCATTTCTATATTCACTAGAATGGTAAATCATCGTCTATATCGTCTATAGAGTCGCTAATTCCCGTATTAGGTTTACTTTCTTGCTGAGAGTAGCTGTTATTATTATTATCGTTGTCCGACCTTTTACCTAGCAAACGAATAACGTCTGCTACAATCTCAGTAGCATATTTCTTTTGTCCGCTCTGGTCTTCCCAACTTTTTGTACGGAGCCTCCCCTCTACAAATACCTGCGATCCTTTGCGCACATGCCTTTCAACAAACTCTGCCAAACTGCGCCAAAATACTACATTATGCCATTCGGTTTGCTCTCTTAGCTCTCCGTTTTTGTCTTTAAAACGTTCCGTTGTCGCAATAGGTAATGTTACAACCGCAAGTCCTTTGTCTAAATGCTTTACTTCCGGATCTCTTCCTACGTTTCCAATAATCATCGCCTTGTTCAATGTCATCGCTCAGAAATTTTAGTTGTCATTTAAAATAAGAATAAAGGTTAGTGTTCAACATGTTATAAGTAAATTTGTTTACTATGACAATTTTTAAAGGTACGCTTTTTTCTTGATTTATCTATCTGTAAAATACTTTTCCGCTGCTTCCGCAGCCATGTAATTATTAATAAGTATAGGTGTAGAATATTGCGCTAACTCATCAATTTTTATTTTAATAAAATCTCCATTAGGTAAATAAGCAGCGCTGCCCAACTCCACTATATAAAAACGAGTCATTAGTATTTGATGGCTGAGAGGGTATTTTGTTAAATCAGACATATGTAAAATATTAACTTTAGTCTTCCCAAATAATTCTTTCCATTCTTTTGATTTAACAATCGTTACAGGCTTTACCTCTTTTGCTGTTTCAATCATCGGGAAATCGTAAAGCGAGTGCCAGATGTCTTTACCTTGCCGCTTATGTATATAGGTATATTTACCTTGTTTAATCATAAGGTATGAGAAATAACGGGTACGCTGCACTATTTTCTTACTTTTAGCCGGGAGCCGATCTACACAACCATTACGAAAAGCGTAGCAAGACTCAAGAAGCGGACAATCGTAACATTGCGGCTTTTTAGGCGAGCACATTAATGCGCCAAAATCCATAATGGCTTGATTATAAACATCGGGCTGCGATTTATCAACCATTTCTTGGGCGAGAGCATTCAGCTCCTTTTTCCCCTGAGTAGTATCTATAGGTGTAAAAACACCATAGTAACGTGAAAATATACGATATACATTTCCATCAACCGCAGCAATGGGTATTTTAAACGCGAAAGCGGCAATGGCAGAAGCTGTATAATCTCCCACTCCTTTTAACTTTATAAGCTCTCCGCAGGATGTTGGAAACTTTCCACCCAGCTCACTTACAACGCCTTTTGCGGCAACATGCAAGTTACAAGCCCTGTTGTAATAGCCCAATCCCTGCCAAAGCTTTAAGACATTGTCGAGAGGAGCATTAGCCAGATCATATACTGTAGGGAATATAGCAATGAATCTATTATAATATCCGATTCCCTGATCTACACGTGTTTGCTGCAACATTATCTCCGAAATCCATATTTTATAAGGATCTTGGGTATGCCTCCAGGGTAAGTCTCTCTTATTCTGAGCGTACCAGCTGATTATTTGTGTTGAAAAACAGTTCATTTATGATCAATAAAAAACTCAAAAATAGCTCAAATGCGGTACGATATCACGAAAATGTATTATATTTGCAATCCTTATTCATTGAATTTAAAGTAAAACACTGATAATCAAAATAATTGAAATCATGACAAAGGCAGACATTGTAAATGAAATTTCTAAAGCAACCGGAATTGAAAAAATCACTGTACAAAAGACAGTAGAATGCTTTATGGAATGTGTTAAAACTTCTCTAGTAAAGAACAACAACGTTTATCTAAGAGGATTTGGTTCGTTCGTAGTAAAGAAAAGAGCTGAAAAAACAGCTAGAAACATTTCAAAGAATACTGCCATCATTATCCCAGAGCATTACATCCCTTCATTTAAGCCTGCCAAAACCTTTGTTAACAAGGTAAAGAATAATGTAAAAAAGTAAACTAACTTTTCACATCAAGTATAAAACGCATTAAATAAATAAGTATTATGCCAAGCGGAAAAAAAAGAAAAAGACATAAAATGGCAACCCATAAACGGAAAAAACGCCTTCGTAAAAATAGGCATAAAAAACGTAAATAGGGTTGTGTAAACAGTACAAAAAAGGAATAACCCTAAAGCGTCCTTCAATCGTATCTTTAGGGGTTGCTGCTTTTATTGTACAACACGTCTTCTTAATATCTATAAATCTGTATAATTAGAACTATAAGCAGACGTTATGGTAGTTATGAATTAGAAGCTATGAACAACGAACTAGTTATTGATGTAGCTTCCTCTGAGATTTCTATAGCATTACTCGAAGACAAAAAACTTGTAGAGTTTACAAAGGAAAAAGGTAATATTCAACACTCTGTCGGAGACATATATCTTGGTAGGGTTAAACGAATTATGCCTGCATTAAATGCGGCCTTTGTAGATGTAGGGCACGAGAAAGATGCTTTTATTCACTATCTGGACTTAGGTTTACATTTCAAAACCTTTTCTCAATTTTTATCAGACGTATCCAATAATACCCGAAGAAAAAACGTAAACTTCTCGAGGTATCGTATGCAACCTATCCTTGAAAAAGAAGGAAGGATACAGGATGTGCTGAAGACCGGACAGCTGATTATTGTTCAACTTGTAAAAGAGGCAATATCTACAAAAGGTCCCAGACTTACTGCAGAAATTTCTATTGCCGGACGAAACCTGGTACTTATTCCCTTTGCCGATAAAGTTTCTCTCTCTCAAAAAATCAGCTCAAACGAAGAGCGCAGACGGCTAAAACGATTAGTAGAAAGTATTCTGCCTCCCAACTATGGCGTAATTGTTCGTACAGCTGCCGAAGGCAAACGAGTAGTAATACTCGATGGAGAACTGAAGCTGCTTATCAAACGTTGGGAGCAATGCATTGAGCAGATGAAGACAGCTACTAATCCAAAATTACTTGCAGGAGAAGTAAGTCGAACAACTGCTTTACTACGCGACTTGTTAAACGGATCGTTTAACAGCATTCATGTTAACGATGAAGAAACCTATCATGAGGTAAAAGATTATATCAGTACCATTGCGCCAGAGAAAGAAAAGATCGTAAAGCTGTATGACGGAAATGTACCAATATTCGATCAATTCAGCATTACAAAGCAGGTAAAAGGGTCGTTTGGTAAAATTGTTTCGCTAAAAGGGAGCGCGTATCTGATTATCGAACATACGGAGGCTCTACATGTAATTGATGTAAACAGCGGCATACGAGCGAAGAATGCAAACGATCAGGAGACAAATGCGCTAGAGGTAAATCTCACTGCAGCCGAAGAAGTTGCCCGTCAGCTTCGCTTACGAGATATGGGCGGAATTATAGTTGTCGATTTCATAGACATGAACGAGAGTTCAAATCGACAAATGCTTTTCGAAAAGATGGGCTCTCTTATGGAAAGAGATAGAGCAAAGCATAATATACTCCCGCTTACAAAGTTTGGATTAATGCAGATTACACGCCAGCGCGTACGCCCCGAAATGCAAGTTAATACCAGCGAGGTTTGCCCTACTTGTAACGGAACCGGAAAAATTGCACCTCCTATCTTATTTGATATTACGTTAGAAAATCAGGTTGCCTACTATGCTAACGAAAAGGGAGGTAAACATCTTACGCTAAGAGTTCATCCTTTTGTAGCAGCTTACCTAACCAAAGGATTATTCTCGACAATAAAAGGAAAATGGGCTAGGAAGTATAAATGTAAACTAGAAGTTGAAAGCTGCAGCTCTTTTACATTCTTAGAATATGAACTTTTAGATAAAAAAGGAGAAGTCCTGAATACTTAAAATTATATCAGAGGAAGAAAAGGAAAGAGAGAAATGGCAAGGCTATTTCTCTCTTTTTTAGCCATGCGAGAAAGAACGAATCAACTACGTGATAAAAGAGCAAAGGCAAATGACATTCCCACCATATTATATGCAAATATTCATTAAATTCACATCGATGCCAATAACTAAACCTCTTTGAAATGAAAAAGAAAATAATTGTGCTAATTGCTAGCATAGCTATGATGATTTCGGCTGCTCAAGCCCAAGAAAAAAATTCTAGCGATAGCTCGCTAAAAAAGCAAAACAACGAAGCAGTTTACCAACTGTATGAAACACAAAATATGTAGACTTTTATCAAACTAAACACACGAAACGGGCTCATGCGGCAAGTGCAATTCGATGTAGAAGATAATAATCGCTTTGAAACTTATTTGGGCTTAAAACCTCTTGTTGCTAAAGATAAGGAAGTTAACGGCAGATTTACACTCTATCCCACCCAAAATATTTATAGTTTCATTCTGCTCGATCAACTCGATGGTAGAACATGGCAGGTTCAATGGTCTATAGAGTCTAAAAATCGAATTGTTATTCCAATCGAATAAAAGATTAGCCCTCTAAATTACAAAGCAGTATAATGAGTATGCCGAAAACTTTTTGCAATATGTAATACTTGCCTCGAGATACTATATCTCTAGAACAGCAATAACCAAATACCATCTACCAATGAGATAAAGCCGGCAACAAAAATAACAATACCCGAAACACGGTTAGTTATCCAAAGCTGCTTAAGACGGAACTTTTTTCGGAATTTGTTTACAAGCGATGTAAGCGAGAACCACCAGAAGAAAGCACCGATGCAAATTCCCCACAAAACCAGAGCAATATTAAAACCGCCCGATTCGCTGGATAGGTTAAGGTTCATTAAAGCCAATAGACCTATAAGAAAAAATATGGTTGCAGGATTACTTATTGTAAGTAAAAAAACCGAAACAAAATCTTCTACGAACTTTCCCTTTTTTGCCCGGCTTTTACGAAGCTGTACAATAGGATTGGTAAAGTATACTCTAATACCCAGCGCAACAAGTATAACACCGCCAACGAGCAAAAAATAAGGTTCGTTGTCTTTTATTAAACGCTGAACGATTGCCAAGCCAAGTATAGCAAAAGCGGCAAAAATAGTATCGGCAACCGCCGCACCTGCACCTGAGATAATTCCCGATGCTCGTCCTTTATTCAACGTACGCTGAATGCAAAGAACAGCAACCGGTCCAACAGGTATAGAGCCACATATACCGACTAATATTGCCTTTATAAAATCTAACCACATACTTTTAGACTAAAGACATAAATAACAGAGATGAAGACCAGCATTACATATAGCAATTCAAATATTGAATTTGAGTATTCAAAAAATATAAATAATTCAAGATGTTCTAAGCTTTAAATCATTCACATCTTTTAAGCTATCAAATCTATACACATCTCTATTCCTTATATTGCTCAATAAACAAAAATATAAAATGTTATTCAATTAGAAGCTGAATCCAGTACGCTATTGAGATATTGCCGCTTCGCCGTCTTGCTGTAGCTGCCGATATTTTAATGAAGGAGAAACAATTAGCGTACCTAATCCGAGTCTTTGCCATTTTTCATTTATTGACTCTATCGTTTCTTTTGACGAACAAACCGCATTGGGCCAAGGACGGTTAAAGCCTTTAACACCTTTACGCTTAATTGTTGCATCAATAATGAGTGAACCATTTTTAAACTCACAGTCTCTGCTTATATCTATGTTGTTTCCCAATATCCAAACGGAAGTTCTTATATCGCTTAAATCAACAACATCATCAAATAAAACGGTAATCTTTGCTTTTACATCTCCATTAAATTGTGATTTATGAATAAGCCGATATAGCTGTTGATGCTGTATGCCTAAGCCGTCTGTCACAATTTCTTCTGGTAACTTTTCTGTAGCATCTATACATAGCTTACCCCCAAAGCCTGCTGTATGCGCTGCATGGTCGAGAACATCAAGCGGACCTCTGCTAAAATAGGTATCTGTAGTAGGATTGAAATTTTTATCGACAACCTCGATCAACTCATCGTAGCTATGAATATCCACATCATTGCTTACTACAACAATTGCTTTACAAAACATCATCTGCCCAGCACCCCATAAGGCGCTGGCAATTTTTACAGCTTGCCCGGGATAGGTTTTTTTAATTTTTAGAATCGCAATATTATGAGATACACCCTCGTTTGGAAGGTTGAGATCTAGAATCTCCGGCGCAATAACCATACGTATAGGCGCTAAGAATATTCGCTCTGTTGCCTTTGCTATGTACGCATCTTCTTGCGGAGGTATGCCGGCTATTGTAGCAGGATATACAGCATCTTTACGGTGCGTAATACAGGTTACATGAAATGCGGGGTATAAATCTTCGAGAGAGTAAAAGCCTGTATGGTCGCCAAAAGGACCCTCTGTGACCAAAGGTTCCGACGGATCTACATATCCCTCAATAACAAAATCAACATCCGACGGCACGGCAAGAGGTTGCGTAAAACACTGTACCAGCTCTACTTTCTTACCACGTAAGAAGCCCGCAAGCAAATACTCGTCAAGGTTATCGGGTAGAGGAGCCGTAGCCGCATAGGTATAAGAAGGATCGCCCCCTAACGTTACTACAACAGGCATACGTTTACCCTGCTTTTTATATTCCTCAAAATGACGTGCCCCGGTTTTATGCCTATGCCAATGCATTCCCGTAGAATTTTTCGAAAATATCTGCATGCGGTACATCCCGACATTGCGACTGCCGTTATTAAGATCGATGGTATGCACCATTGGTAACGTAACAAATCGTCCACCATCGTATGTCCAACATTTCAAAATAGGGAGTAACGATAGGTCAGGATTTTTAACTACGACTTCCTGACATTGACCTTTCCTTGCCTTAAAACTAGGCATCCATGCAGACGCTTCTTTTAGCAAAGGTAATAGCCGCAACTTCTCCCATAGGCTCTGCTTCGGAGTTGTAACAGCTTTAAACAAGCCATCTATCTTATTTGGTATATCCTCAAGCAACTTAACGCCCAACGCCATAGCAATCCGTTTTTCAGAGCCAAATGCATTAATAAGAACAGGAAAGCTTGTACCTGTATTTTCGAACAGTAAAGCCTTACCTCCTCCTGAACTTTTAGAGATACGGTCTGTAACTTCCGTAATTTCAAGAACAGGATCGACAAATTCGGAAATACGAATTAGCTCATTCTCTTTTTCCAGCCGACTTATAAACTCGTTAAGGCTTTTATATGGCATAAGATGTATCTATCAAATTAAAGAAAAACTTTTTAGTAACTCTTCCATTTCTTGCTGCATTTTTTTTGCCTTAATACCCGCAGCTATATCAAAACGTTCGGAACTGTCGGCATAGATTATTGCGCGAGATGAGTTAACTAGTAAGCCACACTGCCTATTTATTCCATATTTAGCAACATCACTAAGGCTCCCACCTTGTGCGCC
This sequence comes from Prevotellaceae bacterium, assembly GCA_031258195.1. Lineage (GTDB taxonomy): Bacteria > Bacteroidota > Bacteroidia > Bacteroidales > UBA932 > JAIRNF01. The sequence continues at coordinate 137,987 of JAIRNF010000027.1, read as the reverse complement.
AACTCCTGGAATAAGCAAAAAATGATCGGGTATATGTTTGCGAACAGCGGTAAGCATTTCTGCTTTTGTAGCACCGACAACATACATCGTGTTATCCATACTTCCCCAAGTTTTTGAAGTTTCTAGCACTTGCTCGTATAGCTTAAGCCCATTGGCTTTGTTTTCTATCAGCTGAAAATCGCTTGCCGACAAGTTTGAGGTTAACGCCAGTAGAATAACCCATTTATCGGCATAACTCAGAAAAGGCTCTACGGTATCTTTTCCCATATATGGAGAAAGCGTAATAGCATCAAAATCCATATTCTTGAAAAAAGCATCGGCATATAGCTGCGAAGTATTACCTATATCACCACGTTTTGCGTCAGCTATGATAAAAATATCGGGATAATTATTTCGTATATAGCTAACCGTTTCTCCCAATTGTTTTAATCCATTAATGCCTTCCGCCTCATAAAAAGCCAAGTTTGGCTTATAAGCAACCGTATAAGGTGCCGTAGCATCTATTATTTTCTTATTGAATTCAAATAATAAATAGCTGCTTTTACGCATATTTGATGGTAATTTCTTTATCTCCGTATCTAATCCAACGCATAGAAAGCTGCGTTTCTTTTTAATTTGCTCAAATAGCTGTTGTGCATCCATAATCTTAATCGTAAAAGGTGGGGTGTAAGACGAAAATAATAATTTAAAGATTTAAACTTTTTAAATACTGTCTATGCTCCTTGTTCTCCGCTCATTTATCATAAATCACGAGGTTGATATTTTTGATCTCTTAACCACGGCGTGTAACCTGCTTCTATAATAGCTTTCTGTATTCCTTCGGCATTAAATGAATGCTCTGCCCCGGCTGACGATACTACGTTTTCTTCAATCATAATAGAACCCATATCATTAGCTCCTGCATGAAGGCACAGCTGTGCAGTATCTTTACCTACTGTAAGCCACGATGCTTGTATGTTAGTAACGTTGTTAAGCATTATTCGGCTTATTGCCACCATTCTTACATATTCTTGCATGCTTACAAGCTTAGGCTGTACTTGCTCTTCTAACTTTGTTCCTTTCAGCCGCATAGGCCAACAAATAAATGCAAGAAATCCATAGTGACCATTAGGCTTTTCATCTTGCAATTCGCGAATCTTTACAAGATGTTGCATCCGTTCTTCAAGCGTTTCGATATGTCCAAAAACCATGGTTGCCGACGTTGCTAAATTCATTTTATGTGCTTCGCGCATTACGTCAGACCATACTTGAGCGTTGGGTTTTCCTGGCGATAGCCGCTTACGTACCCTATCGCAAAGAATTTCCGCACCTGCTCCGGGCAAGCTATCAAGTCCCGATGACACCAACTCATCCAAGACCTCCCGGTAGCTGAGCTTTTCTAAACGAGCAATATGAGCAACCTCCGGCGGCCCTAACGCATGTAACTTCAGCTGAGGATACCGCTGCTTAAGCTGCCTAAACAAATCTTTATAAAAAGCCAATCCGTACCGAGGATGAAGCCCTCCTTGTAAAAGCAGCTGATCTCCTCCGTATTTAAACAATCCTTCTATTTTCTGAACATACTCCTTTAATGTGGTTGTATAGCTTTTACTCTGCTCATGCAGCTTGCAATGAAAGTTACAAAACGTACAGCCAGAAATACAGATATTCGTAATATTTACGTTTCTATCAATTTGCCAGCTAACGCCATTACCAGGAACATGCCTTTGCCTTAACTCATTAGCAACTATCATTAACTCATTAAGAGGAGCATTCTTAAACAAAAATACGCCCTCATCCGTTGTTAGTGGAGCTAACAATAAAGCTTGCTGATATAATTTATTTTTATCCATGCGAGGTAAAGGTACTAGATAATTTGCAAAATGGCTAGCCGGTATCTTTATAACTATTTTATGTTATTATTTTATTTACATTATACATTTACACTTTTTTCAAACTCTTAATTTGCTACCTTTGTATTCCTCAACAAAAAAAGTTTTAGGCGATAGTATATGAATATATCGGTTATTGGGAGTGGTTATGTAGGCTTGGTTACAGGCGCCTGTTTTGCGGAAACAGGTGTTACTGTTAGCTGTGTGGATGTAAATGAAAAAAAGATTAAGAATCTTAAAAAAGGCATTATCCCCATATGGGAACCGGGTCTTGAAGATTTAGTAAAACGGAATATTGCAAAAAAGCGTCTTTCTTTCACATCAAGTCTAAAAGACAGCATCCAAAATGCCGAGGTTATTTTTATTGCTGTTGGTACTCCGCCGGAAGAAGACGGTAGTGCCGATCTAAAATATGTACTATCGGTGGCAAAAGAAATTGGATTACATCTCAACCATTATGCCGTAGTGGTTACTAAAAGTACCGTTCCCGTTGGGACATCACAAAAGGTAAAACGGTCAATACAAAACGAGCTGATCAAACGAAATCTGGATATTCCGTTTGATGTTGCCTCTAACCCCGAATTTTTAAAAGAAGGGAGCGCAATAGACGATTTCTTAAAACCTGACAGAATAATTGTAGGAACCGAATCGGACAAAGCCCAAAAAACATTGGAGCGTCTTTATAAACCGTTTTTGCTTAACGGGCATCCGATAATTTTTATGGACATTACCTCGTCCGAATTAACAAAATATGCCGCGAACGCCATGCTTGCCACCCGCATCAGCTTCATGAATGATATGGCAAATCTATGCGAATTGGTTGGCGCAGATATCAATATGATTAGAAAAGGCATTGGTTCCGATCCACGTATTGGCAACAAATTTATTTATCCGGGAGCAGGCTATGGAGGTAGCTGTTTCCCGAAAGATGTTAAGGCTGTAATTAAAACAGCCGAGAATAATGGTTATTCCCTGGAAGTGCTCAAAGCGGTAGAGCGAGTTAATAACAGGCAAAAGATTATTGTTTTTCAGAAGTTAGCCAGACATTTCGAGGGTCAGCTGAAAGGTAAAAAAGTTGCCGTATGGGGACTTTCGTTCAAACCTAATACCGATGATATGCGTGAGGCACCATCTTTAGCCGTAATCGACAAACTGCTTGAAGCAGAAGTACAAATAACAGCCTACGACCCAGTAGCTATGCCCGAGGCTAAAAAGCATTATGGCGATAACGTTATTTGCTATGTAGATAACCCATATGATGCTCTGGATAATACTAACGCTCTTCTTCTGATGACGGAATGGAATGAGTTCAGGATACTTAACGTAGAAGAGATAAAGAAACGAATGAAAGATCATGTAATCATAGACGGAAGGAATATTTATGATACTTCAGAACTTAGCAATAACGGATTCAGCTATTACGCAATAGGCAAATAAGCATGAAAAGAATTTTAGTTACCGGTGGAGCAGGTTTTATAGGATCGCATCTTTGCGAGCGTTTACTTAGCGATGGTAATGATGTTATCTGCCTTGATAACTACTTTACCGGAACAAAAGACAATGTGATTCATCTAATGAGCAATCCTCATTTTGAGCTAGTTCGTCATGATGTTATTGAGCCTTATTACGCTGAAGTTGATGAAATATACAATCTGGCTTGCCCCGCTTCTCCTATACACTATCAGTATAACCCCATAAAAACGGTAAAAACCTCCGTAATGGGAGCCATAAACATGCTGGGGCTGGCGAAGCGTGTTAAAGCAAAAATATTGCAAGCCTCTACCAGCGAAGTTTACGGAGATCCTACCGTTCATCCTCAACCGGAGTCGTATCGGGGCAACGTAAATCCTATAGGTAAACGTTCGTGTTACGATGAAGGCAAGCGCTGTGCAGAAACACTATTCATGGACTACCATTGGCAAAATGGAGTAAAAATAAAAATAGTCCGTATCTTTAATACTTACGGACCAAGAATGCATCCTAACGATGGAAGAGTAGTTTCTAATTTTATCATTCAAGCATTAAAAGGCGAACCAATTACTATTTATGGAGACGGTTTGCAAACAAGAAGTTTTCAATACATTGATGATCTTGTGGAGGGTTTAGTTAAAATGATGAAAACATCCGATGATTTTATAGGTCCTGTCAATATTGGAAATCCTGTCGAATTTTCTATCAAAGAACTGGCAGAACAAGTTATAAAGTTATCTAATTCAAAATCAACATTAGAATTTCATCCTTTACCCCAGGATGATCCCACACAACGGCAGCCGGATATAAGCCTTGCTCAAAAGGCTCTTGATTGCTGGGTGCCCAAAGTGTCTTTAAAAGAAGGGTTAGAAAATACTATAAGCTATTTTAGATACATATTAGCACAATAAATAAACATTAATATATTAAATGAAAACATATTTAATTACAGGTGGTGCCGGATTTATTGGTTCTAACTTTGTAAAGTACATGCTGGAAAAACATAACAACGTTAATATTATAATTCTTGACGGCTTAACTTATGCCGGAAACTTGGGTACAATTGCTGAAAACTTAAGTAAACGCTGTAAATTTATTAAGGGTGATATAACTGACAGAACGGTTGTAGAAAAAATATTTACAGATGCTAAAATTGACTATGTAGTCAATTTTGCGGCAGAATCTCATGTAGATCGCAGCATTGATAACCCCCAACTTTTTTTACAAACTAATATACTTGGGACTCAGAACCTCCTTGACGTTGCAAAAAAGTTCTGGACAAATGGAAATGATGAAAACGGCTACCCTATATGGAAGCAAGGGGTTAAATTCCTTCAAGTTTCTACAGACGAAGTATATGGTAGTCTTGGAGCCGAAGGCTATTTTACAGAAACTACTCCTTTGGATCCACATAGCCCTTACAGCGCATCGAAAACAGGCGCAGATTTAATTGTAAAAGCGTATGCCGATACATATAAAATGCCTGTTAACATTACTCGTTGCTCTAATAACTATGGACCTTACCATTTTCCTGAAAAATTAATTCCTCTCACAATAAAAAATATTTTAGAAGGTAAGCCCATTCCCGTATATGGAGATGGGTCAAACATTCGCGATTGGTTATATGTACAAGATCATTGCAAGGCTATCGATCTGGTCATTAGCAACGGTAAAGTGGACGAAGTATATAATATTGGCGGACATAACGAGCGGCGTAATATTGACATAGTCCGTATCATTATTGCAACTATCCATCGATTAATGGAAGAAAACCAAACCTACCGTAAAGTACTGAAGAAAAAACAAATTAAGGCAGACGGACAGATAGATATCAGCTGGATAAACGACAGTCTTATTACTTTTGTAAAAGACCGTTTAGGACATGATCAACGCTACGCTATAGATCCTGCAAAAATTAAGCATGAGCTAGGTTGGAGACCTGAAACTACCTTCGAAGTTGGAATTGTAGGTACCGTAAAATGGTATTTAGAAAATCAACCATGGGTGGATGAAGTGGTAAGCGGCGATTACCAGCATTACTACGAAAAAATGTACCAAAACAAATAATTACCCTACCGATAAGCCACCCATTATGAAAGGAATTATTCTTGCAGGCGGAAGTGCAACGAGGCTATACCCTTTATCAAAGGCTATTTCAAAACAGATGATGCCTGTTTACGATAAACCGATGATTTACTATCCGCTTTCAACATTAATGCTGGCAGGTATTCAAGAAGTTCTGATAATATCTACCCCTCGCGATTTACCAATATTCAAAGAGCTTTTCGGTAGTGGTGAAGAAATAGGAATGTCATTCTCATACAAGATTCAAGAAAAGCCGAACGGTCTGGCAGAAGCATTTATTCTTGGAGAAGATTTTCTGAACGGAGATAGCGGTTGCCTTATTCTAGGCGATAACCTTTTCTACGGACAAGGTTTTAGCGGTTTACTTAAGCGTGTTTCAGCCATAGAGAAAGGCGCATACATATTCGGTTACTATGTTAAAGATCCTAGAGCATATGGTGTTGTAGAGTTTGATAGTACAGGTAGAGTTATTTCGTTGGAAGAAAAACCCGAAAAACCTAAATCTCACTATGCCGTGCCGGGACTTTATTTCTACGATAATACCGTTGTTGAAAAAGCAAAAAATCTAAGACCTTCCAAAAGAGGAGAATTAGAGATAACAGACTTGAATAAAACATATTTACATGAAGGCTCTCTTAAAGTAGAGCTATTCGGTAGAGGGTTTGCTTGGTTAGATACAGGTAATTGCGACAGCCTACTAGAGGCTAGTAACTTTGTAGAGACTATACAAAAACGGCAAGGATTTTATGTTTCATGTATCGAAGAAATTGCATGGAGAAATGGTTGGATAAGTACAGATCAGCTTAAAGCTATAGGCTCACATTCAGAAAAAACCGAATACGGGCAATATTTGCTTGAGCTGGCAAAATAGTGTTACGATGAATTTTATTGAAACCGATATAAAAGGTGTTTTTATTATAGAACCCAAAGTATTTGTTGATAACCGAGGCTACTTTATGGAAAGCTACAAACAGTCGGAGTTTGAGAAGTATATTGGAAAGATAGAATTTATTCAAGATAACGAATCAAAATCCTCGTACGGTGTTCTTCGCGGATTACACTACCAATTAGGAAAAGATGCTCAATCAAAGCTAGTTAGAGTAATTAAAGGAAAAGTACTAGACGTGGCTGTTGATGTTCGCAAAAGTTCCTCTACATTTAGTAAACATGCGGCTGTTGAGCTGAGCGAAGAAAATAAACGCCAGCTATTCATCCCTCGCGGATTTGCCCATGGTTATGTAGTATTAAGTGAAGAGGCTATTTTTACTTACAAAGTTGATAATACTTATGCACCGCAAAGCGAAAGAAGCATAATATACAATGATCCTACTATTGGCATCGATTGGGGTATTTCTGCCAATAACATTTTGCTTTCTGCCAAAGATGCTGCGGCACACCTGCTGGAGAATGCCGATTTATTCGACTAAATGTTCTACTTTATATCTACCAATGCTTTTATCCGAAGCCATAGCTTTAGCCAAAGAACGGCTTGCTCTTATCTACAACAAAGAAGAGGCTAACGCTATAACCATCAGATTATGCAGCCACTATTTTGGCATTAGCAGCACTGAATTTTACACAAATAAAGGTTTAGAACCGAATGAATTTCAGCTTAAATCCTTCACCTCAGCATTAGATAAACTGCAAGAACATTGCCCGTTTCAATATGCATTGGGAGAAACATCTTTTTACGGACTCACATTTAAAGTAAATAGAAATGTTCTGATTCCTCGCCCAGAAACGGAAGAGTTGGTCGATTGGATTTATAAAGATTTTCGTTCGTGTAATTCTTCTTTAAACATTCTTGATATCGGTACAGGAAGCGGAGCGATTGCCATTTCTCTTGCTCGCTACTTACCTTCTGCAAATTTTACCGCTATTGATATTTCAACAGAAGCGCTTAAAGTAGCAAAAACAAATGCCGACTTAAATAAAGTAGCAACTCATTTTTTAGAAGATGATATTTTTACTCCATCAACGAAGCTTAGCAACCAGATTTTTGATATTATTGTTAGCAATCCACCATATGTTCGGGAATCAGAAAAACGGCTTATGAACGCGAATGTTTTAGATTTTGAGCCAGCGTCCGCACTTTTTGTTCCAGATAACGATTCTTTAAAATACTATCAAGCAATCGCTAACTTTGCCACAAATGGCTTGGCAAGTAAGGGGACTGTATATCTCGAAATAAATGAGGCGTTTGCAGACGAAACAATGGCTTTATTCTCAAAAGAAAAATATACTGTAATATTGCGTAAAGATTTAAGCGGTAAAGACAGAATGCTAAAAGTTATCAAGCTATAAAATGTCCAAAGTTCGTAAAATATATACCAGCCAAGAAGCGTTAGCAAAGCTGAAAAACCTTTGTAGTCGAAGCGAGAAATGTATTTACGACATTAAACTGAAATTACAAAAGTGGGGAATTGAGCCGTCCGAAAGCGAAAAGATTATTGCCTCTCTGCTAAATAGCAAATTTGTTGATGAAGAGCGGTATGTTAACGCCTACGTACGCGAGAAGCTGAATCTCGCCAAATGGGGCAAGCAAAAAATAGTCCGCATGCTTAAAGCAAAACAAGTACAAGCAAACCTTATAGATGTGGCGCTTAATGACATTAATAACGGTAAGTATAAAGAAAAATTGGTAGAGCTACTTAAAAAGAAAAACAGTAGCATAAAAGACGAATCTGAATATAATCGTAAAGCAAAACTTCTTCGCTTTGCTTTATCTCGCGGATATGAGTACGACTTGGTTCATGAGGTGTTGTCTTCCAACCTATTTTTACCTGATAATTAGCAACTCTCATTGAGCAAAATCTTTTTTTCATACCAAAGTCGTGGAGTATCTCTTCGTGTAATATACGCCACCTATTTAGGAGATTTCTCGCTTTGCTCGAAATAGAGGTAAAAGCATTATCTTTTAATTCTCGAAAAAACGCTTAACGGTAAACGCTTGCCAAAGCAATCTTCTAGAACCGACTCCCCAAACTCTCGTTCTTTTACTTCTCCGAAAACAGAGCGGGTTAGCGTATCTGCAACCAATGCGGAGAAGCCATTAGAATAAAGGTTTAGCAGTAAAAAACTGTCTTCTTTTGCTAATGCGGTATCACAATGAGTAAGCATTTCGAGAATATTCTCGTCCAATTTCCATTTCTCACCATCTACACCATGTCCGTATGCGGGCGGATCGAGTATAATTCCGTTGTAGATATTTCCCCGTTTAGCCTCGCGGCGGATAAACTTCATAGCATCGTCTATTACCCAGCGGATGTTATCCAACTTACTTAACTCCATATTCCGCCGTGCCCATGTCACAACCTGCTTAACGGAATCAAGATGTATAATATCAGCACCTGCCGCTTTGGCCACTAGCGATGCTCCACCTGTGTAGGCGAAAAGGTTTAGTATGCGCGGAGTGGATGTTTTTAGCTGCTTAACGGACTTATAAATATAATCCCAATTTGGAGCCTGTTCGGGAAAAATGCCTACATGTTTAAACGATGTAAGCCCTAGGCGCATCCGTATTCGTAGCTGTTGATATTCGTAGCCTATAGTCCATTGCTCAACCATTTTAGGCTTATTCTTCCATGTTCCGCTATCTTCTTTTCCCGATTTACCAAAACCTGCCCCGTTGGTAAAGGTTGTATCTGCCATTTTAGCCCATTCCTGCTCAGGCATAGATTTAGCCCATACGGCTTTGGGCTCAGGACGACGAAGAACGTATTTTCCAAACCGTTCTAGTTTCTCGAAACCGCCGGAATCTATTAGCTCATAGTCTTTCCAAGTAGAAGACGGACTTAGTATTTGAAGACAATTATTATTCAAAGTTTAAGGGATTCGCCATGTGACAACCGAAACATATTCGATTAATACGTTATGCAAAGGTAAGATTTTCGGACATAACGGCTAACATCTACCTTATCGCCTCGTTATTTCGACTATACAAAAAAAATCTTATTAATGACACAGAGCAAGCACCATACAACCCGAGAAAAATTCTCGTATCAAGTATGTTCTATTCAGTAGATTTCTCCCCTTGGTCGAAATGACGTAAATTTGACGATTGCTTAAATATCCATGCCTGTATATTTACTTAACGAAGAACTTGTATTTCCTCATCCATCGTTAGCCGACGACGAGGGTTTACTGGCTATAGGCGGCGATTTATCTCTCGAGCGTTTGTTGCAGGCTTATGCCAATGGAATTTTTCCATGGTATTCTGAAGATGATCCCATTATGTGGTGGTCGCCGAATCCCCGCTGTATCTTATATCCCGATAAACTAATAGTGTCAGATAGTTTACGACGAAAGATTAAAAAGGGAGTGTTTGAAGTTAGGTTTGATGCAAATTTTGCCGCTGTTATTTCTGCTTGTGCCAATGCTGAAAGACCCGCCCAAGATGGGACGTGGATAACTCGCGAAATACAAGAGGCATACATTGGTTTGCATAGGTTAGGTTTTGCACATTCCGTGGAGACATATAAGGATAAAGAGTTAGCGGGTGGATTATACGGAGTATCAATAGGCAATGCTTTTTTTGGGGAGTCGATGTTTCATACTGTAAGCGATGCTTCTAAGGTAGCTTTTGTGCATTTAGTTGAACGTGTTAAATCGTGGAAATTTTCTTTTATAGATAACCAGCAGGTAACATCACATTTGCTTAGCCTTGGGGCAGAAGCTATACCCCGCGATGTATTCTTAAAGTTGTTACAGGAGTCTGTTAACTTGCCCACACACAGAGGTGTATGGAGTTTATAGGTTTCTCATAGCACTTAAAAAGCCTGTCGGTATGAAATGAGAGGCTTTTAATGTAACATATCGATTTTATTCAATCCAATAATAGCAGTACGATACATTATCTCCTTCCTTTGGTCTGCATATTACGGGAATTCCTAAATCATCACATGGTTTGGCATCGCAACATTGACCGGAGTTATCCCAATATCCTCCAGAAATTTTTTTCTGCTCTTCTTTAGAAAGCACGCTTAAGCCACGTGGGCTTACAAACTCTACCTTTTTCATAATTATTTTTATTAGGTTTATATGAACATAACAATAATAAAAATTAGCTATATGCTTTATATGTCCTTATTAATGTAAAAGCTATGTACCGGCTAAAGCATATAGGACATCGGAATAGTAAGGATATAAATTTTACGTCATTTCGACCGAAAGGAGAAATGATGGGGATTTTCGTAACACTTAATTTGAAATGCTCAAATCGCATATCACAATAGTTAACCTTGTTTTTGAAATATAGTATATTTACACTGTTGAAAATATATCCAAAAGACTATGTTACTCAATAACCTAATACTTTCTATCTCTAAGAATCGTTTTAAGCAAGTTGATTATTTCTGCGAGCATCCTTTTGAAGCGCAAGAAAAAGTTTTTCGTTATCTTATAAGCAGAGCGAGAGATACAGAGTTTGGCAAGCAGTATAATTTTCCATCGATAAATAGCATAGAAGCTTTTCAACAAAATGTACCGCTATTTGAATACGAAGCAATAAAGCCCTTTATTGATAAAATGCGCCAAGGACAATCGAATATTCTTTGGTCTTCAAAGGCGGCTTGGTTTGCGAAGTCATCAGGAACAACGGGCAGTAAGAGTAAGTACATTCCGGTTACAAAAGAATCGTTACATGGCTGTCATTTCAGAGGATCTAAAGATGTTGTGCTTAGCCATCTTCGTCAATATCCTAAATCTAAAATGCTAAAAGGAAAAAGTCTTACGCTTGGAGGTAGCCATGCAATAGACGAATTAAGCAGCAACGTTAAATCGGGCGATTTATCGGCAATACTTATTCAAAATGCTCCTTTCTACACAACATTTTCTCGAGCACCGAAGAAAGCAACGGCACTTATTCCTGATTTCGAAACGAAATTGAAACGAATTGCAGAGGAAACCTCAAAACAAAACATTACCGGCTTCGCGGGTGTGCCGTCATGGAATTTGGTGATGATGCGCTATATTTTAGATTATACAGGCAAACAGAATTTACTTGAAATTTGGCCCGACTTAAGCTTCTTTATGCATGGCGGTATCAGCTTTGGTCCGTATCGCAAGCAGTTTGAGGCAATAATACCTTCGCAAGAAATGTTGTACAGGGAGACGTATAATGCTTCTGAGGGATTTTTTGCTCTTCAAAACGATTTGTCAGATTCCGGAATGCTACTGATAATGGATTCGGGCGTGTTCTACGAGTTTATTCCCATGTCGGAGTTCGGTACTCCTAACTCATCCGCTATAACCGTTGCCGATGTAAAGATGGGCGTAAGCTACGCTATGATTATTTCTACAAACAGCGGTCTGTGGCGTTATATTATTGGCGATACGGTAGAGTTTACCTCGTTGTACCCCCATAAAATAAAAATTACAGGACGCACCAAGCATTTTATCAACGTTTTTGGCGAGGAGCTAATGGTTCATAATGCGGAGCAAGCGCTTTCTGTCGCATGTGAGGCAGCAAGTGCAATAGTTAAAGAATATACTGTTGCCCCGATTTTTATGGAAGAGAGAACTAAGGGTGCGCACGAGTGGGTTGTTGAGTTTGAAAAAGCACCGGTCGATTACAACGACTTTGCCGATATTCTGGACAAAGAGCTTACAGTTGTAAACTCTGATTATGAGGCGAAACGCGCTAAAAGCGTTACGCTTAATAGGCTTAAGCTTTCTCCTGTTCCAAATGGTACGTTTTACGAGTGGATGAAGCAATGCGGTAAGCTAGGCGGGCAGAATAAAGTACCACGTTTATATAATTCTCGTGAGTATGCAGAAGAGCTACTTACTATAGCAAAAACAATAAAATAAGCTACTGCAGCTTATCTGCCAGTATTGCAATTTCTATTGTAGGAGATATTTTATCGTATAAAATGTTATATACAGCATCGGCAATGGGCATATTTATTCCATGCTTTTTATTTATTTCATAGATACCTTTTGAGGCATAGTAACCTTCAGCAATCATATTCATCTCCACTTGGGCAGAGCCTACAGAGTAACCTTTACCTATCATTGTTCCGAATAAGCGGTTGCGGCTGAATTGGGAGTAGCAAGTAACCAACAAATCGCCCAAATAAACAGACTCGCTGGTATTACGCGTAGTAGGATATGATTCGTTTAAGAATCGCTTCATCTCAAGATGGGCATTTGCAATGAGTACCGCGCTAAAGTTATCGCCATAACCTAACCCGTGACAAATTCCGGCTGCAATTGCATATACATTTTTCAGAATAGAAGCGTATTCAATTCCATAGATATCTTTCCCTGTAATAGTTTTAAGATATGGCGTAGAAAACAGATTTGCTAAAACTTTTGCACCCTCTTGTTTTTTACAACAGAACGTAAGATAAGATAGCCGCTCCAGCGCTACCTCTTCCGAATGGCAAGGACCTGCAATTACACCAATATTATCAAAAGGTACACCGTATTCCTCGTTAAAGTATTCTCCAACGGTTGCGTTTGTATGAGGCAGTAATCCTTTAACTGCGGAAACTATAAATTTGTTTTTTAGATCTGTTTGTATGCCACTCATGACATCGCGTAAAAATGCCGATGGCGTTGCAACTATAAGTATATCAGCATTGGCTACGACAGCGTTAATATCATCGGACATAGAAAACTTCTCAGGATATAACTTCATTGATTGTAAGTAGCGAGGGTTGTATCCGTGCTCTTTTATGTAACTAATAGTATTGAGTGAACGTACAAACCAACCTACGTTTGATAGATTTGAACAAAGAAGCTTAATGAGAGCGGTTGCCCAACTTCCGCTTCCAATCACCGCAACACGTAGTGATTGTCTTTCTTTGAGATGCGAATCGAGCATTTTGCCTTACGATTTATAAGACGTTTTTTCTGCTGTAAAAAGATGGTGCGATGGCTGTTTATCAAAATAACCATATGCGGGACATTTACAACCTCTTCTTAAGCTTTTTGAGTATGTGGATTTTTTTGACATAGAACAAGATGCGCTCAAAATCAACACAAAGGCAAATAATATAATGCTGAAAATACTTTTATGGGCTAATGTTTTCATCTCTTTTTGAGCAAATAATTGTAATACTAAAACCAAAGGTAGCTATTTATTGGTAAATAATAGAATGTGTATAAACAAAATGCTACTTATAGCGTGATGTTATTTATTTGATTCAAAATGAAAAACTCTTAGCTTTGCATAGGTTTAGCTTAATCAAGATTTAATCTCACAAAGAAAATAAGTGCTATGGTCGATGCTCAACATACAGGGATAAAAGTTGCATTTGATGGTGAACGAATGAAGAACCGTTTTACCGGATTGTACGAATATTGCAGACTGTTAGGTCAATCACTTATAGATGTGAAAAACAGCTATGATAACTTACTTTACTATGTCCCAGCCGATTACGTGGGATTTTTTGGAAATAATGTTGATTATTCTGCCTATAAACCTACGCATAAGCTTTTTTTCCAAAAGTTTAAGGCTGTAAACGTTTGGCATATGACGCATCAGCTTACTTCGTATGCTCCAAATTCTAAGCAGATAAAAAAAGTATTAACCATACATGATCTTAACTTTTTGTACGAAAAAAAATCGGAAGATAAAATAAAGAAATACCTAAAACTTTGTCAGAAAAATATAGATCGTTGTGATCATATCGTTGCAATTTCCGAATATGCAAAGCAAGATATTTTAAAATATTTAAAGGTTAATAATAAGCCAATAACCGTAATATATAATGGATGTAAAATAAAAGAATTTCCGGAATATGTTACACCGAAATATCAACCACAACAACCTTTTTTATTCTCAATAGGCGTAGTGCTGCCAAAAAAAAATTTCCATGTTTTACCCTCATTGCTGGTAGATAATAGCTACGAGCTACTGGTAGCAGGTAATGCAAAATCAGATTATCATTTAAAGATTTTAGACGAAGCAGAAAAATTTGGCGTAAAAAATAGGGTGAAAATACTTGGTGCTATTACAGATGAGGATAGATATTGGTACTTTAAAAATTGTACGGCTTTCTTATTTCCGTCCTTGGCAGAAGGATTTGGCATACCTGTTATTGAAGCAATGCACTTTGGAAAACCGGTGTTTTTGTCAACTAAAACTTCATTACCGGAAATAGGTGGTAATCATGCGTTTTATTTTAATAGTTTTGATCTTGACCAAATGCGTGACACATTTGAGAAAGGTATGCAGCAATATTTAGAAACAAACCCGATGCGGCAGGTTATAGAGTACGCCAACAGATTTGATTGGGAAGTAAGCGCAAAAAAATACTGGGAAGTCTATCAAAGTCTTGTAGAATGATCGACGCTATAATTAGGCAAACAGCCATACCAGCGCTCCTACGAAAATGAGTGCCGGAAGAAGGTTTACTATTTTTATTCGGACTACCTCTAATAGGTTTATTCCTAGCCCGATTAAAAGAACACCTCCTACGGCAGAAACTTCATTGATAATAGCTTCACTTAACAGATTACCGAAAAGAATCACGAGGAATGTTAATAGTCCTTGATAGATGAATACAGGTATAGACGAAAAGATAACAGCAATACCAAAAGCCGCGCCGAACGCAATGGAGCTGAATCCGTCCATTACCGATTTTGTTAATAGCAAGTTGGGATACTGTCCGCTACCCTCTTCAACCGCACCTAATATAGCCATTGCACCCACGCAGAATAAAAGAGATGTACTTATAAATCCTTCGGAAAATCGATCATTCTTAATCTTTACAATACGTTTTACCCGGCTGCTTAGCTTATCTATTTGAGCATCGAGTTTTAATAGCTCACCTAGCAGCCCCCCTGCGAGTAAAGATAATACGCAGAATAGCATGTAGTCCATTTTAAGAGCCATAGATATACCTATTACAATAGTACATAGCCCCATGGCTTGAAACACAATGGTTTGAAAACGCTTCGGAAGGCTTTTGTTAAAAAAAGTTCCGATTAGCCCCCCTGCAATAATAGCAGCAGAGTTAACAATAGTTCCCCACATATCAATAAGTTTCGACAAATATAGCAATTGCCGAGATGTTGAAAAAATTACGCTAAAAATACTCCTACAATTTGTACCTTTGTAAGTTCTTATGCTAATAAAATGGACGCAGCAAATTATTCGGAAAAAGATATACAAACGCTAGAATGGAATACCCATATCCGTAAACGTCCGGGTATGTATATTGGCAAGTTGGGCGACGGCTCGTCGGCTGATGATGGTATTTACGTTCTGCTAAAAGAGGTGCTCGATAACGCTATTGATGAATACGCCATGGGCTTTGGTAAGCGTGTGGATGTTACCATTAACGAATCTGAGGTATCGGTTCGTGATTATGGTCGTGGCATTCCGCTGGGAAAGCTGGTAGATGTTGTTTCGAAAATGAATACCGGCGCAAAATACGATTCGAAGGCGTTCAAAAAATCGGTTGGGCTGAATGGCGTAGGTCTTAAGGCCGTTAACGCTTTATCATCTTCATTTTCAATACAATCCTATAGAGATGGAAAGTCTGCTTTAGCTACGTTTTCTAAGGGAGAAACAGTTAGTTCGGAAGAGTTGAGTTCGAAAGAAATAAGTGGTACAAAGGTGATATTTACGCCAGATGTAAGCGTATTTGGAGCCTATACATACAGCTACGAATTTATTGAGTCGATGCTGAAGAATTATGTTTATCTTAATTCCGGATTGACCATAACCTTTAACGGTGCGAACTTTATCTCAAAGAACGGTTTGCTCGATTTGCTTAACGAGAATCTTGGCGAAGAGCCGCTTTATCCGCCAATTCATCTTAAAGGCGAAGATATAGAAATGGCAATAACGCATGGCTCCAGCTATGGTGAGAACTACTTCTCTTTTGTAAATGGACAGCATACAACACAAGGCGGTACTCACCTTATGGCTTTTCGCGAAGCTATTGGTAAAACCGTTCGTGAGTTTTACAAGAAAGATTTTGATAGCAAAGACATCTTAATGTCTATTTATGCCGCCATAAGCATAAAAATAGAAGAACCTGTTTTCGAATCGCAAACAAAAACTAAGCTGGGTTCTCGTGATATGGCCCCGGGGGGGCAATCGGTTCGTAACTTTGTGGGCGATTTTATAAAGAAAAATCTGGATAACTATCTTCATAAACATGCTGATACGGCAGAAATATTGCAAAAGAAGATAGCTGAATCAGAGAAAGAGCGTAAAGCTATTTCGGGTATTCAGAAGCTTGCCCGAGAGCGTGCAAAGAAGGCAAATTTGCATAATAAAAAGTTGCGCGATTGCAGGGTGCACTTTAACGATAAACATGAGCTGGCAGATAAATCTACGCTCTTTATTACCGAAGGAGATTCTGCAAGCGGCTCAATTACCAAATCGCGTAATGTAAACACGCAAGCGGTATTCAGCTTACGTGGTAAGCCGCTTAATACGTATGGAATGACTAAGCGTGTAGTTTACGAGAACGAAGAATTCAACCTTCTACAAGCCGCATTAAACATAGAGGATAGTCTGGAAGACTTACGCTACAACAGGGTTGTAATTGCAACAGATGCTGATGTTGATGGCATGCATATTCGTTTATTGTTGCTTACTTTCTTTTTGCAGTTTTTCCCCGATCTTGTTCGTCAGAAGCATTTATACATTTTACAAACGCCACTGTTTCGTGTTCGCAATAAGAAAGAAACGATTTATTGCTACTCTGACGAAGAGCGTTTGCAAGCAATAGCAAAGCTGGGAGCGAATCCTGAGATTACGCGTTTTAAAGGTTTAGGAGAGATTTCACCCGACGAATTTCGTGCATTTATTGGCGAAAATATGAGAATTGATAGGGTTAGCCTTAGTAAAGACGACACGATAAGCGAGCTGCTGGAGTTCTACATGGGAAAGAATACACCAGACCGCCAGCAGTTTATTATTGGTAATCTTCGTGTGGAAGAAGGGATTGAGCCCATTGCTGAGGGAATAATAGAAGAAACAGAATTAGAGCTTAGTGAAGCATAGCGCTCTCTTTAAATTAAAATGAATAGAATATTAAACATAGTTCTGGTTCTGCTTGTGTTGGCAATCATTGCCTTTCGGCAAGGTGAATGGCTAGATAACGAAAGTTCTTTGAATAAGGAAGAGACACCAGCTGAAACGGCAGGGGTTTCGTTGGATTACGTAAAACTTGCTTTTCCTGATGCTACGAGTTTGCGTGATGTTGATACCTCGTGGGTAGAGGTTTACAATAGTCGCCAAAATAAAATAGGGGAGGTAATGCTTAGCAGTCCTTACTCCGATAAAGTTATTGGCTATGCCGGGCGCACCCCGTTACTTATTGTGTTAGATACATCCAGAAAAGTACTACAAGTACAGCTGCTAAAAAATGTTGAAAGTCCTTCGTATGTAGAAATGGTAGTAGATGCAGGTGTGTTGAATACTTGGGATGGCTTATTGTTGACAGAGGCATTAGAAAAAAAAGTTGATAATGCTACAGGATCAACCTATACAACCAAAGCAATTGTAAAATCATTTCAAGTAAGAGTTGCGGCTGCTACAAATACCGAACAACAAAGAGGCACATTTCTTTGGTCTTCGATACTAAAGTATGGAGCGATATTGCTGATTTTAGCATTGGCTTTATACGGCTTTTTCCGTCCGTCAAAAGCAAAAAAGTATAGAATGGTATTATTGCTACTATCTGTTGTTGTACTTGGTTTCTGGCAAAGTTCTATGCTGTCGTTAGTACAGCTTTTTACATGGATAACTAACGGAATACCGCTAGCAACACAATGGATACTTCTCTTGATTCTTTTATTTGCTGTCGGACTTCCTATGTTTACAGGCAAAGCGTTTTACTGTAGCTATCTTTGTCCGTTTGGTGCAGCACAAGAGCTAGTTGGAAAGCTTAATAAACGTAAGCTGCATTTAGGCAGAAAAGTTGTTAGCTGGCTAATGTTTTTACGAAAGGCTATTCTCATTTTTATTGTACTTTTATTAGTTCTAGGATTAGCATTCGACTTAACGGCGATAGAACCTTTCAGCGCATTTAATATAGCTGCCGCACCGTTATCTGCGATTATAATTGCGGTAGTATCTTTAGTAATGTCGATTTTTATTACAAAGCCATGGTGTCGATTTTTATGTCCTACGGGGCAGACATTAGATATTATGAAAAAGGGCGCTACTAAAAAACACACAAACGCTAAAAATAATTCTTGATGGAAAAGAAAAAAATTATAACCTATCAGCTTATATGCATTGCATTGATGGTAGTCGTTCTTGTCTTGGCACTTCAGACGCCAGATAAGAATGAAAAGACAGAAAGTAAAACCATTTCAAACCAGGAGGTCGTGCTATCTGTAATTCATAACCGAAAAAGCGTACGAAATTTTATTCCACAAAAAAAAGTAAGTAAAGAGAACCTTACAACTTTAGTAAAAGCCGGAATGGCTGCTCCGACAGCAGTTAATAAGCAACCTTGGGCTTTTGTCGCTATTACAGAACGTACAACGTTAGATTCGTTAGCAGAAGGTTTGCCCTATGCAAAAATGTTGAAAGAAGCAGGTGCGGCGATTATAGTTTGCGGCGATTTAACCAAAGCTATTGAAGAGTATCCGGAGTATTGGGTACAAGACTGCTCTGCCGCCACAGAAAACATATTATTAGCCGTAGAGGTTATGGGGCTTGGGGCTGTATGGACTGCCGTATATCCCGATAAAGACAGAGTGGAGTTTGTAAAAAATATATTAGATCTTCCCGAAACGGCAATTCCGTTAAACGTTATTCCTATTGGTCATCCTTCAGGAGAAACTATGCCTAAAGATAAGTGGAAGGAAGAAAATCTTCATTGGGAAAACTGGTAGAAGTAATTTTTATGTTTAAAGCAGTTCACACAATTAGCTGGAGCAAGAAAGTCTTAGAAAACTCCTCGCCTTTATACAAAAACGGTAAACAAGAAGGTTTTATTTATCTGGGTGCAGATTCGTATAGATGTATTGCGTCGTTTTGCGGTAAAACGTACTTGTTTACAAAAGATGGCGTATTTAGCAACACTTTTAGGGTGTATGATAAAAAAACATCACAGCTGGTAGCCACTATTGTACCTCGTATTTTGAGCAAGAGCGTTACTGTTTATCTTTGCTCCGGTGATAGATGGGAATGGATACTAGATGGCTTAATTGATAGAAAATGGCGCCTTACGTGTGCTAAAAATTTGACAATGCAAGGTAGTATTAGGTTAAGACATGGAGAAATTACTCAATCGAATATAAACGAGGCATTGCCCAACCTTGTAGGGGTATTCTTGGCGTTGATGTTTCAGCGAAAAGCGATGCTAACAATATTGATTTCGCTGTTAGTAGTGTTGATGATATCAATGAGATTTTGGATTTAAAAAAGATAGATAAAAGAACAAAGATTAATATTGCGCATAGAGAAGAATGTAACCTGGTATTTCGAGAGATTTAATTGTTAAACGTCTAGAGTTACTAAAATCCTTTAAGCTTTATAAAGTATCCTTGTTCAACATAACTTAAGAGTATAAATGTCAACAGACGATTTCGAATTAGAAGACGACAATGCGAACGTAAATGAGACTGAGGCAGGGCGTTTTGCTAAGCTTACAGCCGGCGACGATAGCAAAAAGTATCGCTTAACCGGTATGTGTAAAGACTGGTTTCTCGATTATGCGTCATATGTAATACTAGAGCGTGCCGTTCCTCATCTTAACGATGGTTTAAAACCTGTACAGCGTCGTATTCTTCATGCAATGAAGCGCATGGATGACGGACGTTTTAATAAAGTTGCCAATATTATTGGTTTTACCATGCAGTTCCATCCGCACGGCGATGCCTCTATTGGCGACGCATTGGTACAGCTTGGTCAGAAAGATTTATTGGTAGAAACACAAGGTAACTGGGGAAATATTCTTACCGGTGATAGTGCTGCAGCACCTCGTTATATTGAAGCGCGTCTTTCTAAGTTTGCTAACGATGTTGTATTCAACCCTAAAACAACGGAGTGGATGCCGTCGTACGACGGGCGTAATCAAGAGCCCGTTACGTTGCCTGTAAAGTTCCCGCTACTGCTGGCGCAAGGCGTTGAAGGTATTGCGGTGGGGCTTGCATCTAAAATACTGCCTCATAATTTTAATGAGTTGATAGATGCCTCTATTGCTCATTTAAAAAATAAAGATTTTGAATTATACCCTGATTTTCCAACAGGGGGATTAGCCGATTGCTCACGTTATAACGACGGATTACGTGGAGGTGCAGTAAAAGTACGTGCACGTATTAATAAGTTCGATAGAAAAACGCTTGTTGTTACCGAGATACCGTTTGGTAAAACCACTACAACAGTTATTGAGTCTATTTTAAAAGCCAACGATAAGGGTAAAATCAAGGTGCGTAAGGTTGATGATAATACGGCTCAGAATGTAGAGATTGTAATTCATCTCCCTAATGATGTGTCGCCTGATAAAACAACCGACGCGCTGTATGCGTTTACCGATTGCGAAGTTTCTATCTCCCCCAACTCATGTATAATTAGCAATGACCATCCGCACTTTATTGGAGTAAAGCAAATGCTACGTATGGCTACTGACCGTACAAAAGATTTGCTGAAACAAGAACTGGAAATACGCTTGCACGAATTGAATGAGCAGTGGCATTTCTCTTCGCTTGAGAAGATATTCATCGAAAAACGTATTTATCTTAAAATTGAGGAGAGCGAAACTTGGGAAGAAGTTATCGAAGCCATTGATAAAGGCTTAAAATCTTATAAGAAACAGCTACGCCGCCCTATTACAACCGATGATATTGTAAAGCTTACCGAGATAAAGATTAAGCGTATTTCTAAGTATGATGCGAAGAATGCAGATGATCTGATTAAAAATATCGAAGAGGGAATTGAGGAAGTAGAAAATAATCTTAATAACCTTGTAGCCTATACCATTGCTTACTATCAGCGGCTAAAAAAGAAGTACGGCAAGAACCATCCTCGTATTACCGAACTGGCAGAGTTCAGCAATATCGAAGCGACTCAGGTTGTTGTTGCCAATGCTAAGTTATATGTTAACCGGGCAGAAGGCTTTGTAGGTACCGGATTAAAGAAAGATGAGTATATTTGCGACTGTTCTGATATCGATGATATTATCGTATTTCTTAAGAACGGAAAGTACGTTGTAACAAAAGTATCAGACAAGGCATTTATTGGTAAAGACATTATACATGTAGGCGTATTCCGCCGTAATGATACGCGTACAATTTACAATGTGGTTTATCGCGATGGCAAAAATGGACCGATAATGATGAAGCGCTTTGCCGTTACCGGTGTAACCCGCGATAAGGAGTATGATGTAACCCGTGGAACAGAAGGATCGCAAGTGCTTTATATGAGTGCTAACCCTAATGGTGAAGCGGAGGTACTGAAAGTTTACTTTAAGCCTCGCCCGAGAATTAAGAACCTTATAGTAGAGCTTGACTTTGCAAGTCTTGCCATTAAAGGTCGTGGATCTATGGGGAATATTTTTACCCGCTATGCCATACATAAAGTCGTGCTTAAGGAGAGAGGCGAATCAACATTAGGCGGTCAATCTATTTGGTTTGATGATGCGGTTCGTCGTCTTAATACTGACGGGCACGGGCGCTTACTTGGTGAATTTGGTAACGGAGATAGGATACTGGCGGTTACTAAGCAGGGTAAGTTTTATACAACCGACTATGACTTAAGCAACCGCTACGAAGAAGAGCTGATACTTGTAGAAAAGCTGGATGTAGAAAAAGTTTTTTCGGCTACTTACTATGATGCGGAGCAAAAGTACTTTTATGTGAAGCGTTTTACGTTCGAGGAGTCTCCCAATCATCAGCTATTTATTGACGAAACGCAGGGTTCATATCTGGTAGAGTTATCGAGCGATACCTATCCGCAGTTAGAGGTAACATTTAAAGGTAAGAACGCTAAACGAGAGCCTGAATTTATAGATGTTGACGAGTTTATTGGCATTAAGAGCTTCCGTGCAAAAGGTAAGCGCGTTTCTACCTTAGATGTTGGTACGTTAAAGTTTATAGAGCCGCTTGAAAAAGAACCGCCACAAAGTGACGATGACGACTTATCTCAATCTGGTGATGATGGTAATGCGGTACAAATGTCGTTGCTGTAATAGTTCGCCCCTAAACGATGAAGTGCATACAAATAAATAGCCAATTCTCTTCTACGTCAAAGGTCTTAATAGGAGAGAGCATACTTAACCTCTCGCGATATTTACCCTCTTCATGTCGAATTATTTTACTGATAGATGAAAATGTGGACAGGTTATACAGTAATATGTTGTCATCTTATCAGAGGGTTACTGTTCCTTTATTCGAGAAAAATAAAACGTTAGCAGCTGTAGAAAATTTGGCAAAGCAGCTGCTGGATTTAGGGGCTGATCGTAGCACGTATATTGTTGGTGTTGGTGGGGGTATTACCTGTGATATAGCAAATTTTGTTGCCTCTATTTTTATGCGTGGCATACGCTGCGGTTTGGTATCAACTACCCTACTATCGCAGCTCGATGCAAGTATTGGCGGTAAGAATGGCGTTAACCTTTCCGGCTATAAAAACATACTGGGTGTTTTTAATCAGCCCGAATTTGTTATCTGCGATATTGATATGCTTTTAACCCTGCCTGAGCGTGAATATAGAGCAGGTTTGTCAGAGTTGATTAAGGCCGCCTTAATTACAGACTCATCTCTATTTTATAATATTATTCAAGATAAAAAGCGTATTCTATCTAAAGATATTGATATACTTACTCATTTAATCTATCGTGGGGTAGAGATAAAGGCGGATATTGTTAGACATGACGAGCGCGAATCGGGAGAGCGGCGCAAGCTTAATCTAGGTCATACATTTGCTCATGCAATAGAGGTGTCCGGCGAGTTAAACCATGGTGAGGCTGTGAGTGTAGGTCTGGTTATTGCTGCAAATATTTCGCATAACCTAGGTTTACTTACAAAGGAAGAGGTTGTTGAAATAGAAAATTTGCTTCAATCTTTTGAGTTACCTGTAAAAACAGCTATTTCAAGAGAAATATTGCTAGATACTATCCGAAAAGATAAAAAGAAGCAGAACGATAGTATCAGCTTCGTCCTAATGAACGGTATTGGCAATTGTGAAGTAAGAAAGCTTACATTCGAAGAACTATCGTTGCTTTTATAAACTTTACAAGCGTTGGCAGGTAGAACAAAAGTAAACAGCATCACCTAAGTATGCTTGCTTTACAATAGTATTCCCACGGCTGGGACAAAGATCTTTATACGTATTTTTAGAGAGGAGAGTTTTATATTTACCAGCATTTCCAAACAAGTCTTTTTCGGTATCTCTTCCACCTTTTTCGGTCATATTTGCTAAAGTAGTTTTTAGGCTATGAAATAGCTCTGCTTTTTCAAAATCTGAGATGGTAGATTGTTTACGCTTAGGATGAATACTTGCATTAAACAGTAAGTCTTGTAGCACATCATTACCAACTCATGGAATACGTTGTTCTGTTGCTAACAACGCTTTTACACTCAGGTCCTTTTTACTGTTCTTGAAAACATTATCGAATAGCCGCTTGTTAAAAGCATTTTCTAAGGGCGAAATACTATTTAAGCTACCTTGGTAGTATTTGTTATCAAAAATCCCTTTAAAAGCCCAGGTACTACCATACATAGCGACTGTAAACACAAGAAAACTACCATCTTCAAACCCCACTAACAGCTGATGTTTATCGGGTCTTTTTTCTCCTTTATCGCCATAGCGTATAATTGTTCCGTCGCCAACAGACAGATAAGTGTCGTTATCAAATATAATATCAACAAACATTCCATGCCCTTTTGCAGATTCAACAACTCTGCCAACAAGTAACTTGCGGTATTCGGTATGATCTCCGTTATACCAGGCAAACTTATAAGGGCTGGCAGCATTAGCTACTTCTTTAATTTTCTTACCTGTTAAGGCTTTTGCCGCTTGCGGACTTATGGTGCTTAATTCGGGGATTTCTAACATCGCGATGTGCTTTATTCAAAAAGCAAATACAACTTTTATAGATATCGGAAGGTTAAAACAAAGTACTCCCCCTCATCATAAAAAAGTGGTGTTATAATATCTTCAAAGTTGGCATCATACTTGTTTTTTGGGTTTCGCTTGTTAGAGTGCTTAACATTTTGATGCATAACTCCAAGCCATATAGCCATATCCAATACAAGGCACCCCCATATAAATTGCACTCCACATTTTAGGTTTCCGATATTTGATTTTCTATTCAAATTACAGCTACCCCAATAGCTGTTGGCTTCTTGTGTATCCCAATCTTCTTCTAAATAATCACATGGAATAAACGATGCTTCTAAATCCATATTAACCTTACTGGTAAATATATTCGGCAGATAGATACATTTTTATTTTACGCTTAAACGTTTTGATATAAATTTTTTCTTCCAGACCAAAACGATAGCCATTAAAATTAGATCCTCTCGGTACCGTGTCAAAAATAACTACTAAATAGGCGGCGGAAACCTGCGTTGAGTAGCGGTGGTGATTTAGCTCGTAACTTAGCTCTAGCCCCGGAGAAAACATGTTGACAGCGCAAATTGGTGGAAATTTTATTTGGTGTGTCGCCCATTCGTTCTTCTGGCAGTATAGTTCAGCGTTTCCTATGTATAGTAGAGCTAGTAATAATACGAATTTGTAGGAAGTAGGTTTAATCATATAAGCAATTAAAGAAAGTTCCTGTCAAGACATTCTAATACTAAGATGCGGCGAATGTTCTATTCGCCGCATCTTAGTATTAGAATTTAAGTATTTTAGTCTAAATAATTCTTTAATTCGGCAGGGAGATAAAACTCTTCGTTTTTATCTACATACACGGCTACTGTTTTCAGTGGTACTCGCTGCATATTTTTATCCTTGATGTTCTTACCAACAGACACCTGATTTTCGAATGCTTTTACTTTTAGCACTTTCTTTGTTGCATTAGAAGTAATAGTCAAGGTCGGTTCTTTTTCGTTTTTCTTATCCCGGCTAATGATATAGCTATTCTCTGGAAACAGCTCCTTGTGACCAACAAAGTACTTTTTTGTAGAATCAGCTAAGCCGCCAATATCTAACAGCTTACACATATATCGATTAATATCTGTGTTTATAACCGTTCCGGTTAATGTTTGTCCTTGTGGGTGATAAGTTGCCAAAAACACATCTTCGCCGGTATGTCCGCCTGTTGTAAAGCCAATAAATGTACGTGCGTTGATAACAGGAACGATAGCGTTGTTAATGCCGGAAACGTTATCCCGTTTCATTGGCGTTTTAAATTTTTGTATTTCAGGCTGGGTAATATCTATACCCATTTGATCTTTAAACTGCTGACGAATAAAATCCTCGTCAAAATCTCCTCTTTCTGCCAACTTTTCCGCAAGTCCGTAAGCTGTGAGCTTACAGTTTACAAGCGGCTCGAACAGCTCGCGTTTCGATAACTTATTATAACCCGATGTAGATGCCGTATTACCTATACTTACGGCACTATTGCCATGATCGGGACAAATAATGATAGCGGTTTGTCCGTCTTTTTTAGCAAAATCAAGCGCTTCTTTTACTGCCTTATCGAAAGCGAGATACTCACTGATTATTCCGATAGGATCGTTAGCATGTGCGGCAAAATCCACCTTGCTACCCTCTACCATAAGGAAGAATCCGTTTTCGTGCTTCGATAATGTTTCGATAGCTTTTTTGGTCATTTCTGCTAACGACGGAACGGCGTTCGAGTCACGGTCGAAGTCGTAAGGCACATCTTTAGGTGCGAATAGCGCCCATGCCTTTGTTCCCGAAAAGTTTTTGAACCGATTATAGTCATAAAAAATAGTATCCCAACCATGCTGTGCTAAATATTGGCGATGTTCCGGCTTTAAATAATCTGTTCCACCTCCAAATACAACGTCTATATGGTTATACACCATTTGAGGGGCTATAGCGTCTCTATTGCTACGATCTGGTGAGTGTGAAGAAAAATCAGCTGGAGTTGCGTGGGTAAACTCACAAGTAAACGCTAACCCTACAGCCATTCCCTTTAGCTTAGCCGCTTCAAGGATAGTAAGAGCCGGAGTGTTAGCCAATGTCGCATCAACCGGAACAATATCGTTGGCTGTTTTTTCGGGATAAGTGGCTACATATCCTGCTTGTGATACAACACCTGTAGCAAAAGTACTACCTGTAGGAGCAGAATCGCCAATAGGTGCATCAGACGAGTGTGTCTTTACTAAACCCGAAACGATCTCATCGGTGGCTAACCAAATAAGCTCCGAACTATTGTAACTTTGATACCAACGGGCAAGCGAGAGAACAGATGTGCTTGTTCCGTCGGGAATCATCATAATAACATTTTTTACTTGCTTAAGATTTGTAGGAATTTTTCCTTGTGCATTCAGCTGTTGTAGCGATACGCCAAAGAAAAATATAAGGCATAAAACTTTTACGATTTGTGCTTTCATAGTAAACTGTAATTATTGATATAATACTTTAAAGAAAGCATCAAAGGTAGCTACTTTTAAAGCACGGTGTTCTGTTTAGGAGTTAAGATTTAGCGAGCTATACTATAGCTCTGTTGTTAAGTGCGATATATGAGTATGTTGAAATAAAATATTCTTTTAAAGTATTCTATTAGCTATTCTAACAACAACTCGTCTATCTTTTTCTCTATAACATTTTTAAAATGCTGCTCTGCTCTTAGCTTATCAGTAGATCCCCCCGTACTAAAGTATGCAACCTTACCATCCTTATCTACAATAATATTCGCCGGAAAACCTCCTTGCTTAAACCTTAACCAACTACACTCCTCGGAAGACACACAGCAAACCATATACGGAATTTCATACTCCTTAACCGCATCTTTTGCATATTGCTCCGGATCTCTTGGTAAAGGATAGAATCTCCACATTAGGGTTATCTTTATACTTATAGTATAGCCTATTAAGCGCCCCAAATTCTGCCCTGCAAGGAGAGCAATCTTTAAACCAAAGGTTTATCAAGGTTATTTTACCTTGTAAGACCCGCTCGCTAACCTCCTTGCCATCTAAAGTAGCTGCTGAAAATTGCGGAAAGGTTTTTCCAACAACAGAATTTGTAGAGTCTTTCATTTCAACTACTGAAAGTCCAATATTACGGAGTTGGGCTACTAAGAAAAGCGGAGAAAAAAGAAAAGCCAAAGAAAATATTAATTTAATCATATAAAATATTTTTAAAATAATCAGCATCAGATTTTAAATTCGATGCTGACCTTAAATACTTAGATAGCCTATAGATCGTATGCCGCTCCACATACATCACACTCTTACATTGATCTCTCTAATTCACATTCCACCTCTCCTGTATCATGCCAAATTACATCAATAAAACATTGATTTTCTGTCCATCTACACCCAGTAATAGTTCCAGCTCTTCCTCCAGAAACAACTTTCATCTCATCTTTACTTAGCTTATTAAAGTTCAATCTTTCAATTTTTAGTTTTTTCATAACATAATAGATTTAAGTTTAACTTTGTAAATATGTATTTTGATTTCTATAAAATCACAATACCATCGCAAACGTATAAAAATTTAATAAATAAAAGATATTTAACATATGTTTTCGGGAATAGTCGAAGAAGCCGCAACCGTTGTTGCGCTAGAAAAAGAGCAGGAAAATTTACACATAACCCTAAGCTGCTCGTTTGCAAATGAGTTGAAGATAGACCAAAGCGTTGCGCACAATGGTGTCTGCCTCACGGTAGTAAAGCTAAAAGACAGCACCTACACCGTAACCGCCATACACGAAACGCTCATTAAATCTAACCTCGGATTACTAAAGATTGGCGACAAGGTTAACGTAGAGCGTAGCATGACGATGGATAGGTTGCTTGATGGGCACATTGTACAAGGTCATGTCGATCAGACAGCAACTTGTACAGAAGTTAAAGAAGCCGATGGTAGCTGGTACTATACATTCGAGTACGACCCCTCAACCGGCAATATTACGGTAGAGAAAGGGTCGGTATGCGTAAACGGTGTAAGCCTAACAGTGGTAAACTCACAGGACAACTCGTTTCAGGTTGCCATTATACCGTTTACCCATCAGGTAACCAACTTCCATACTATACAAAAAGAAACGGTGGTAAACATAGAGTTCGACATTGTTGGTAAGTATATCATCAAGCTGATGAGCCGTTATATGCAGAAATAATAAATTAATAAAGGGTTTAAGGGAAAGTAGGGGAGAAAGATTTTTGTCAGCCCCTTTGTTTAAAGATTAACAACGCTTAAAACTAACAAGCATGAAAAGTCCGACAATACGTACTATCTCCTTCTCCATAGCATTGATGGCTGGTGGTATAATGATACTATCGTTATATATGTCAAGCCGCCACGACACAACCGTATTAGGCATTATATTAACCACCATAGCAGTAGTAGTGCTTGTATATCTTATTACGTTGGGCACGTTGGTCGGCGTAATAATGGATCAAATAAAGCCTATATACAAAACCATTTATAGCGTAGATATCTCAAAGAAAAAGTTTAAAGAGAAGCTGGCTAACTACTCTATTGACTCTGCTAAAGAGCAAGTTGCCTTATGGGTTCAGAAAAAAGAAAAGGAAATAGAGGTATTAATGGAAATGGAGCAGTTTAGAAAAGACTTTATCGGCAATGTTTCGCACGAGCTGAAAACCCCTATTTTCAATATACAAGGATATGTTCTGACTTTACTAGACGGAGCTATTAATGACCCGGAAATTACTCGAAAGTATCTGGATCGTACAGAGATTAGTATCAACCGTTTAATAAATATTCTGGAAGACCTCGATTCCATTACAAGGCTTGAAAGCGGAGTTGAAAAACTGAATATTGAAAGTTTCAACATCGTTAAGTTGGTAGATGAAACGTTTGAGAGCTTAGAGATGGAAGCTCAAAAGAAAGGCATAAAATTTAAGCGAGCCAATGTAAGCAACGATTCGTTAATGGTAGAAGCCGATCGCCAAAAAATAACTCAGGTGCTTACCAACCTTGTTGTAAATTCTATTAGGTACGGAAATGAAAACGGAACCACCTACATCTCATTCTCCAATATCCCCGAACGTGTGCTTATAGAAGTTAAGGACGACGGCATTGGCATTGAGGAAAAAGAAATTTCACGAATATTCGAGCGTTTTTATAGGGTTGATAAGCATCGTTCACGAGAGTCGGGCGGAAGCGGCTTAGGTCTTGCCATAGTTAAGCATATACTAGAAATACACGGACAAGGAATTAACGTTATAAGCAAACCCGGAGAAGGAACAATATTTGCATTTACGCTAAAAAAAGCCCCATCGAAAAAAATATTACGAAGCCATGCCCAAAGAAATAGAACGGAAGTTCCTAACGACAAATAGCGGCTATCGTCAAGTGGCAAAAGGCGAAAGCTATAAACAAGGTTATATTTGTAGGCTACCCGATAAAATTGTACGCATACGTATTGCAGGCAACAAAGCATTTATAGCTATAAAAGGAATGCTGCATAACGCCATTACCCGCTTAGAATATGAGTACGAAATTCCTGTCGATCATGCAGAAGAGATGCTACAAAAGTTCTGCGAAAAACCGCTTATAGAAAAAACACGCTATAAAGTTCCGTGGGGAAAAAACATATGGGAAATTGACGAGTTTCATGGCGACAACGAAGGCTTAATTGTTGCTGAAATTGAAATGCCAAGCGAAGATTACCAATTCGAATTACCACCTTGGGTTGGTAAAGAAGTTACCGACGATTCGCGATATTTAAATGCCAACTTAGTATTGAATCCATATAAAAGCTGGAAATAATTAAGCAAAAACCTACCTTTGTTGTTTCTAAAAATAATATACTAAAAAAACTTGTTCGATGGCTATGATTCACGAACAGCTGGATTTTCTTCCACCTGATTTAGTTTACTTTATTATAGTAGCCGTATCGTCGTTGCTGATAGGCTTATCTCAACGAAGAGTATCGCTATCAAAACGAGCCATACTATATTTTGGTTCCGATAGAACGTTTACGCTAATCGGAATACTTGGCTTTTTACTTTACCGCCTCGATGATTCTTGGGTGCTTTTTGGCGGTGGCGGGATCGCCTTGATTCTCTTTCTCTGTATCAGCTACTACTTTAAAATCCAACAACAGAAATCGTTTGGAATGACGGCTATGCTCATAGCCCTTATTACCTATTGTCTTGGTCCTATCGCCATGACCCAACCTTTCTGGATGCTAATATTGGTAGTAGTTACAACACTGCTGCTAACCGAAATGAAAGAGACATTTACAAATTTTGCCAAGCAGCTGAACGAAAACGAGTTTATTACTTTAGCAAAGTTCCTCTTTATTAGCGGCATAATACTACCAATCCTTCCTAACGAACGTATCGTACCCGAAATAAACTTAACCCCCTATAGCGTATGGCTTGCAACCGTTGTGGTTTCTACCATTTCGTATGTCGGTTACTTACTCAAGCGATTTGTCTTTAAGAGTCCGGGGATTATTGTTTCGGGAATACTGGGAGGATTGTACAGCAGTACTGCAACCATTGTAATTCTCGGTAAGAAAACGAAAATAGCGCCCGAGCCACTCGTACCACAATATGCCGCTGCCATTCTGCTCGCTATAGGAATGATGTACTTACGCGTATTCGTATTTACATTTATTTTCAGCTCCGACCTTTTCCATGCTATGATGCCCTACTTTATAGTAATGATAGCTGTATCGTGCGTCTTAGGATTGGGGATATTAATAGTTCAAAAAGGCGTTCATGGAGAAGGACAAGGTATTAAAGAAGAAGAAGACAAGAACCCTTTGGAGTTCAAGGTAGCTCTTATTTTTGCTTTTCTATTCGTTGCCTTTACATTAATAACACATTACGTAATTATCTACTTCGGGCAATCGGGATTATCCGTTTTGTCGTATTTGGTAGGGTTTACAGACATTACACCATTCTTGCTAAACATCTTCCAGGGAGAGTATGCGCTAGGTACATCGGTACTTGCAGCCGCTTGTATTCGTGCCATGATGAGTAATAACATTATAAACTTCTTCTACTCGATGGCTTTTTCGGGAAATAGAAAAACATTACGTAAATACCTACTCGTAGGGTTCAGCGTTATTACAGCAGCCAATATCGTTACGCTATTTATTATATAAGCGGAAATGTCTTAATACACGTCATTCCGACCAAAGGGAGGAATCTCTTGAAAAGCAGCAAAGCATTAAATTAGGAGATTCCTCCCTTTGGTCGGAATGACGTATAGATAATCTTAATTACATCTGCCCATCAGGCATAATCAGGTTTATTCAATAAAGTATCGCCAATAAAATCTTTTATCTCATCATCGTTGCCACGGGGACATATAAATAAGGTGTCTTTAGTATCCACCACCAAAAAGTTATCCAACTCCTTAACCACCAGCAAGCGGTTAGTAGTAGATTTTATCATGCTGCTAGAAACATCTTTCAGCAAAACATTTTTTGCCTCAACAACATTCTTTGCTTCATCTTTCTGCGAATGTAGATAAAGCGAACCCCAGGTACCAAGGTCAGACCAGCCAAAATCGGCACAGAATACCGAAACGTTTTTCGCCTTTTCCATCACACCATAGTCGATAGAGATATTACGGCATTCGGCATAAGCGTCAGCAATAAATTCATCTTCCTGAGGTGTATAGTAAACATCTTTTCCTGCCGAGAACAGGCTGGCAACTTCAGGTAAAGAGTTTTCCAACTCCTGCTTAATGGTTTGTAGCGTCCAGATAAATAAACCGGAATTCCAAAAAAATTCCCCACTATCCATAAACACCTTTGCCATCTCTGCGTTTGGCTTCTCCGTGAAAGTTTTTACCTTATAGGCATTCGGAGCATCTGCCAACGGCTTTTTAGGATTCACCTGAATATATCCATAGCCTGTTTCTGGTCGTGTTGGTTTAATTCCTATGGTAACAAGCCCTTTTGTTTCATCAGCATACGAAAGGCATTCGTTAACAACCTCCACAAATTCAGGCTCGTTAAGCACTAAATGATCGGATGGCGCAACAAGGACAGCCGCATCAGGTTTTTTTATTAACAGCTTATAGGTAGCATAAGCAATACAAGGCGCTGTATTTCTACGTAAAGGTTCTAAAAGTATTTGTTCATCAGATAATTCCGGTAGCTGCTCCTTAACCAACTCTTTATGTATGCTTCCGGTAACGACTAAAATATTCTCTTTAGGAACTATTTTAACCATCCGCTCGTAAGTCTGCTGAATAAAAGTTTTGCCTACCCCTAAAATATCTAAGAACTGCTTCGGACGTTCGTTTCGGCTAAGGGGCCAGAAACGGCTTCCAACTCCTCCTGCCATAATGATACAACACCTATTATTTTGCATATCAACCTATTACAAATTTACATTATTTATTAAGAACTTGTACAAAGGTAGCTTAATTAGGGCGCTTAACCTCGAATGGCTCGACTAATTAATGTATTTTTGCAACATGATCGACCAAGCAACAGTTGAAAAAATATATGACAGCGCCGATATTGTAGAGATAGTCAGCGAGTTCGTTTCTCTTAAAAAACGAGGGAGCAACTATATGGGCTGCTGTCCTTTCCATAACGAAAAGACCCCTTCTTTTTCCGTATCACCGGCTAAAGGTATATATAAATGTTTTGGCTGCGGTAAGGCGGGCAACGCGGTAACTTTTGTGATGGAACACGAGCATCTCAGCTATGTAGATGCGTTAAAGTTTGTTGCAAAAAAGTATAACATAGAGGTAAAAGAGCGGGAACTGTCGCCCGAAGAGCAGCATCGGAACGACGACCGCGAAAGTATGATGGTGCTTTTATCTTTTGCTCAACAGTACTTTTCTGATATTCTGAATAAGTCTGCCGAAGGAAAATCAATCGGACTAAGCTATTTTAAAGAGCGTGGCTTTTCGCTTAAAATCATCAATAAGTTTCAGCTGGGCTACAGCCTCGACTCTCGTAGCGAATTTTCTAAAGCAGTCTTAAAAGAAGGCTATAAAAAAGAATTTCTCGTTCGTACAGGGCTTTCTATTGAAAAAACCGACGGGTTAATTGACCGTTTTTACGGGCGTGTAATGTTTCCCATCCACTCGGTTAGCGGGCGTGTTATTGCATTTGGCGCACGAACGCTTAAAGCAGATAAGGGTACCGCTAAATATCTTAACTCTCCCGAATCGGATATATACGTTAAAAGCAAAAGTCTTTACGGAATTTTCTTTGCTAAAAAAACGCTTACTCAACTCAACAAATGCTATCTGGTTGAAGGCTACACCGATGTTATATCAATGCATCAGGCAGGTATAGAGAATGTAGTTGCTTCATCGGGAACATCGCTAACCGTAGAGCAGATACGTCTCATTAAGCGTTTTACGCCGAACGTTACCGTTCTCTACGATGGTGATGCGGCTGGTATAAAAGCTTCTTTAAGAGGTATTGATATGTTGCTTGAAGAGGGGATGAATGTAAAATCGCTCCTCTTACCCGATGGCGAAGACCCCGATTCATTTGCACGCAAGTATTCTGTGGAAGAGCTGCAATCATACATAGACAATAACGAGCAAGATTTTATTTCTTTCAAAACAAAGCTGCTGCTTAACGATGCAAAGAACGATCCCTTAAAAAAAGCCGCGTTAATTACCGATATTGTAAAGTCAATCTCTATCATTCCCGATAATATCACGCGCAGCGTATATATCAAGGAGTGCAGCCGCATGCTTGACGCGGATGAGGGAATGTTATTTGCAGAGGTATCGCAGCTGAGAAGAAAGAGACTTACCGCAACCAATATTCAAGCAGAACAACCGGAGCAACAAACCGATGGCTTTAAGGAATATAAGCAGCCCATACCCGATTTTGTTACCGGTATTTACTGCGATGAGCAGGAAAAAGAGCTGATCTACTACCTGCTGAAATATGGCGAAAAAGCCCTGTTTGTAAACGAGCTGGATCAGACAGAAACCGTTGCACAGTATATAATAGACCAACTTAAGAATGATAAGCTGGAGCTGCAAAACTTACAGTACAAACAAATTTTTGATGAGTACGAAAAAATATTGAATAGCGAGGTTGCTGTATCAATAAAGCATTTCATCAATAATCCGGATGAAAAAATCTGCGAGTTAACCGTTAATATTTTGTCGGAAAAGTATAGCTTAAGCGAGCTGTGGCGCAAACGCCAGGGTATAATGGAAGAGGAAGAAGACAGGCTGCAACGTGCCGTACCTAAAGCCATTGCTGTTTATAAAGTAAAAATTCTGAATCAGGCTATCTCCAAATTTATGGCACAGCTAGACGAAGCCACTAAGGTTAAGGATGCAGAAAAAATACAGCTGTTAATTAGACAGATTTCTTTGCTGAACGAGCATCGTAGAAAATTCTCGCAAGAGCTGGAGAGAACGATTCTTTAAATTACTCTTTTCGTCATTTCGAACGAAGTGAGAAATCTACTCACTATTCAACAGATTTCTCACTTCGTTCGAAATGACGGGGGGAGATAAATGTAAATCTTGTACTACGGTGTTATTAAATGCCATTCAACTTTTGATAGTAGAATAGCCAGCGATCCGGTACCTCGAGGGCAGATGCTTTTAAGTAATCATCGTACGTACAGGCAACGGCAACATAGTTGTCTATCTCTCCAAGAACAGGAATAGCCATCCACCAACGTCCGGTAATGCTGCTCTGAAAAAACACCAGCTCTTCTCCTTCTCTACCCCTATCTACAATAAAGCGTTTAATGTTATCGCCTGTAGGTAGCTCATTTCTTCTTGCAGAATAGCCGTCAACTAAATGCCATAGCGTTTGCGCAATAAGATGTACCGTAGTTTCTGAGAAGTTGGCGGTGTCAACTCCATTGATAGTACATAATTCTAACGATTCTCCTTTACCAGCATACCATGCCAGCTGGCATAGCTCTTCGGCGTATAATCCGTTAGGAGAAGCCAGCTGCCCTGCTCCGCCGTCACTTACGCGCACGGCATTCATGTTTATATTTAACAAATGTGTGTCACGTAATATCGGTTCTGTTTCCATTATTTTATTGCGGATTATACCTAACCGCATAAGCTCGCAATTCTGCTTTGACAGTTGCTTTAAATACTGCGGATCAGCGAAGTACGATTGATAAGCTAACGCTGAATAACGTGACAGCTTAGGATCTTTAGCAGCAAAAAAGGCGGATAATTCTTCAACAGGAGTATCTGCCGCAATAGAGGTAACGGAAATATCTTTGCTAATCTTTACCGCTTGCGAATAAACGTTCGACAGCGTAGCGGAAGACGGATTGAGTAAAAGCGTAAGAACGTTCGATTTCAGCAAATTTATAAGACACGCGGAAATAACAATAGGATCTTCAGAAACATCACCCAGATCGATAAGACTTGGCTTATCGCTATAAAAATGCAGCTTGTAGAAATATTTACGTATGCTGTTCAGAAATGAGCTATCATCGCCAATGCCTAGCACTACTATACCAAACCGTTCGAGATCGTTCCACTGAAAAGTGCCATCGGCAAAAGTTATTCTATTCCCAATCAATGAGCCAGATTTTCCCTTTAACTCCTGCCTTAAGCTGCTATCAACAAAATGGAATGGTAACATTATATCGTTTAAAGTTATTAATTGTAACTACTAGCTACTCGTCATATAGCTATAAATATCTTCGTCATTTCGACCAAAGGGAGAAATCTCTTAAATAGCAGTATTGCGTTGAATCAGGAGATTTCTCCCTTTGGTCGAATGTCGGGACTTTTTTACTAGCACTTAAACAATAATTGTAATTATCAGCGAGTTATACTATATAAATATGCCGCAGATACAGCCAATTATTTCTTCTTTGCAGCAGCCTTTTTTGCTGTTGTAATCTTAGCTTTAGCTTCCGTTTTTGTCTTCGTTGTCTTCTTAGCTGTCGGTTTAGCCTTAACAGCCGCAACTTTCGTAGTTTTTGTTCCTACCGATTTAGTTTTTGTCGTCTTCTTATCCTTAGGCTGATCTGCTATTAGTTTCTTGCCGTCTTCGAGCGTTAGCTCCTTTGGATCAACATCCTTTGGTATCTTATAGTTGTTGCCTTCGAAAGCAATGTACGGACCATAACGACCGTTAAGCACTTCTATACCTTCTTTTTCAAAAACTTTAATAACCTTCTCGCTGTCTTTCTTGCGCTTTTCTTCTATCAGCTCAATCGCACGATCCAGCGTAACCGTATAAGGATCGTCCATCCCTTTCTTTAGCGATACGAACTTCGAATCATAGCGAATGTATGGACCAAAACGACCAATAGCGGCAACTACCACCTTGCTCTCATATTCGCCCAATGTTCTAGGGAGTTCGAACAGCTGCAAAGCATCTTCCAGCGTAATCGTTTCAATCAGCTGACCTTTTAGAAGGCTTGCATACTGGGGCTTTTCATCGCCCTCTGCTTCGCCTAGTTGGGCAATTGGTCCAAAACGACCTATGCGAACAGAAATTTCTTTATCTGTTTTGGGATCTATACCAAGCACCCGTTTTGCGTTGGTTGGACGAGACTCTTCGAGCGTTGTTTCTACATCCTTATGAAAAGGTTTATAGAACTTATGCAGCATCTTAGTCCAATCCAACTTACCTTCCGCTATCTTATCGAACTCTTCTTCTACCGTTGCGGTAAAACCATAGTCGAGAATATTTTCAAAGTACTCTTTCAAGAAATCGGTAACCAGCATTCCGATATCGCTAGGAAAAAGCTTAGATTTTTCTGCACCTGTAATCTCCGTTAGCTCTTTGCTTGAGATATCCCCTTTCTTTAATGCTAGCTGCTTATACTTACGCTCCACGCCGGGGCGATCTTCCTTAAGCACATACTCGCGCTTAATAATGGTAGAAATAGTTGGGGCGTATGTAGATGGGCGACCTATACCCAGTTCTTCGAGCTTCTTTACCAAAACAGCCTCGGTATAGCGCGGAGGTCTTTGTGAGAAACGTTGTGTTGCTAAAATTTCGTTTACAAGCAACTGCTGTCTTTTCTTTAACGGGGGAAGCAATGATGCGTTTTCTTCGTTTTCTTCGCTTTCATCATCATGCGATTCCATATAAACTTTAAGGAATCCGTCGAAAAGCAGCACCTCGCCAGTTGCTTGGAATTTTTCTTCCGCAGTAGATACATTAATATCAACAATAGTTTTTTCAAGGCTGGCTTCGCTCATCTGCGATGCCATAGTGCGCTTCCAGATAAGCTCATATAGCCTCTTCTCTTGAGCGGTACCGTCTATTTGTTGATTTTCCATGTAAGTCGGACGAATTGCTTCGTGCGCTTCCTGAGCAGACTTTGATTTTGTTTTATACTGACGTGGATGCGAGTATTTATCGCCGTATAGCTTCTTAATTGCCGACTTAGCGGTATTCATTGCCAAATCCGAAAGGTTGGTTGAGTCGGTACGCATGTAGGTAATCTTTCCTGCTTCGTACAAGCGCTGCGCAACCATCATTGTTTGACTAACTGAAAAACCGAACTTACGGCTTGCCTCTTGCTGTAAAGTTGAAGTAGTAAATGGTGGCGGCGGAGATTTTTTTGTAGGTTTTTTCTCAATACCTATTATGCTGAAATCGGCGGCCTTGCATTTTTCTAAAAACGCCAAAGCCGCTTTCTCTGCGTCAAATTTTGTGTTTAAGTCTGCCTTTAGGTTAAACTTTTCTCCCTTATCGGCAGGCACAAATAAGCCACTTACCCTGTAAGATGACATGGACTTAAACGCCATAATCTCGCGCTCGCGCTCAACAATTAGCCTTACTGCAACCGATTGTACGCGACCCGCCGAGAGTGACGGCTTCAGCTTTTTCCAGAGTATGGGAGATATTTCAAAGCCCACCAAACGGTCGAGGATACGGCGTGCCTGCTGAGCATCAACCAAGTTATCGTCTATGTTGCGAGGATTTTCAATTGCTTTTAGAATAGCATCTTTTGTGATTTCATGAAAAACAATACGCTTTGTTTTCTTTGGATCAAGACCCAGAGCCTCCTTCAAATGCCAAGCAATAGCCTCTCCCTCACGGTCTTCATCGGATGCCAGCCAAACAACTTTTGCCTGTTTTGCCAGCTTTTTAAGCTCTGTTACCGTTTTTTTCTTGTCATCGGGTACCACATATTCGGGTTCGAAGTTATGTTCGGTATCCACCCCCATCCCCTTCTTCACTAGGTCGCGGATGTGCCCATAACTTGATACCACATGGTAGTCTTTCCCCAGAAATTTCTCAATAGTTTTAGCCTTTGCTGGCGACTCAACGATAACTAAATTCTCTTGCATCAGACTTTTCGATTTGAAAATAATGTGCAAAGTAAAACATAAATTAAGGTATGGTCAAACACTTTCTTATTTTATTTTCTACTTTTGTACTCTGAACAAAACCACTTTAGCACTTTATAACCCCAAAGTTTTCTAGCAAATTCGCTCGAAATAACTATTTTTGGTTCATGGTAAAAAAAATATTGAGTGTACCCCGAAAAAAAATAATCCGCATCTTGTGGTGGATTATTGCATTTCCATTTGCACTACTATTCTTATTGATCATTCTTATTTCTCTTGGCGTTTTCGGACCAATGCCCAGCTTTGCAGAGTTAGAAAATCCGAAAAGCAAGCTGGCTACCGAGATAATTTCTGCCGATGGCGTTTTGCTTGGAACGTTTCATATTGAAAACCGATCACATGCGTCTTACGAGGAACTCTCGCAACATCTGATAGATGCCCTTATTGCAACAGAAGATGCCCGTTTTCATGGTCATTCCGGAATTGACTTCCGCAGCCTTATGCGCGTAATGGTAAAAACCGTAGGTGGAGGAGATAAACGCTCCGGAGGAGGCAGTACCATTACACAACAGCTGGCTCTTAACTTATACTCAGAGCGCGAAACAAATATCGTAAAGCGGTCTATACAGAAGCTTAAAGAGTGGATTACAGCTATTAAGCTGGAACGTAACTATACCAAAGAAGAAATTATTGCCATGTATTTTAATACCGTTCCGTTTGGCAGCAATGCTTTCGGTATCCGTTCGGCAGCACAAACATTCTTTGGAAAAACACCGGCAGAGCTCAACGTTCAAGAATCGGCGTTGCTTGTGGGACTCGTAAACGGTCCTACATGGTATAGCCCTGTTAGAAACCCTGAGCGTGCGCTAGATCGCAGAAACCGTGTAATATCGCAAATGCATAAATACGGCTACATTACGCAGCAGCAAAAAGATTCTATTTCGGCAATTCCTATCGATATGTCGAAGTACGCTATGCAAGATCATAACTCGGGTTTGGCTCCCCACTTCAGAGAAATGATAAAGCGTACCATGTATGCAAAAAAACCTGATAAGAGTAAATACAACAGCGCTTATGATTACTCTATCGACTCGGCTCAATGGGCGCGCGACCCGCTTTACGGATGGCGCGCAAAAAATCCTAAAGCAGATGGTACGACTTACAACCTCGACCGGGACGGACTAAGGATTTATACAACTATCAACGCTAAGATGCAGCAGTATGCAGAAAAGGCTGTGGCTGAGCATTTGAGCAAAGATGTACAACCCGCATTTAATAAGGCTGTAAAAAATAATAGACGTCCGCCTTACTCTAATAAGGCTACCGAGCAAGAGGTAAAACGTTCTATAGATAGGGCTATAAAGCAAAGCGACCGCTACCGTATGATGAAGGAAGAAGGGATATCGGAACGTGAAATTATGGAGTCGTTCGACAAGCCGGTTGATATGACCGTTTTCAACTGGAATAAAAGTGGCTCTATAGATACTACGATGACGCCCAGAGATTCCATTCTCTACTACAAAGCACAGCTGCGGGCAAGCTTTATGGCAATGAACCCACAAACAGGCGAGGTACTTGCCTATGTTGGCAGTCCCAACTTCCGCTATATGAAATTGGACCATGTACGACAGGTAAAACGCCAGATAGGTTCTACAGTAAAGCCGTTTCTTTATACCATAGCCATGCAAGAGGGTTACAACCCTTGCTATACGCTACCGAACATCCCCTACTCCGTACCTCTTCCTAACGGAGAGGTATGGGAACCTAAAAATTCGGGGAAACCGGAGGATATCGGGCGGATTGTAACGCTTAAATGGGCATTGGCTATGAGTAACAACTGGATATCCGCTTGGATAGTCAGCCAGTTCGGCGCGCAGGCACTTGCCGATATGTCGCACAGGGTAGGAATTAAAAGCTATATCGATCCTGTACCTGCATCTTCGTTAGGTTCTGCCGACGTTTCCCTGTTTGAGATGGTAAGCGCATATGCCACCTATGCCAACAAAGGAATTCATACCGAACCTTTTTATGTAACACGCATAGAAGATAACATGGGCAACGTTCTAGCAACGTTTACCCAAGAACGCCGCGAGGCTATTAGCGAGCAAACAGCCTACCTTATGATTAACCTCATGCAAGGTGTGGTAAACCACGGGACAGCCGGAAGGCTCAGAAGGTTATACGTTCCCGAAGGACCCGTTGCCGGTAAAACCGGAACGTCTAACGATCAGGTTGACGGCTGGTTTATGGGTACTATGCCCAAAATAACCGCAGGCGCTTGGGTTGGAGCTGAAGAAAGGATTATTCACTTTGAGTACTTGTCGCAAGGGGGAGGTGCTGCTACAGCATTGCCTATTTGGGGTTTGTTTATGCAAAAAGTACTAAAGGACGGAAAGCTGGGCGTCAGCTCGGAGGATAGGTTTAGTATTCCTCCGGGAATGGAAAATTTCAATTTAAATTGCGACGACTCCGATTTGTTTGAAAATAACGATGAAGATTTGTTCAGATAGCATCAAAAAACGATAATTTCACATCAATGAATAAACCATAAGAATATTTAACACAGACAATTTAAAGTATTTTTAGCCATTTTCTCAAAGCGGAACTGAAATGCATGTTTTACATGAAACTAACTATTACGTAAGGCGATAGAATGTAAGCATAGTAAGAATGTAAGCTGTACAACGTAAAAAAAGTGTGCCTTTTAATAAATTGAGCTAAAAGAAAACGTTTGCAGCAAGGGTTAATTTTATATTTTTGCAGTTCGTATGTGTTTAATATCCCAGTAAAACCATTAGAAATGGGAAAGGAAAGGATTCTTACGCTTTGTTTTTTACTGATTGGCTTTGTTTTAAAAGCGCAAGATAACACCCATTTTAGCCAGGGGATATTTAACCAAGCCTTTGTAAATCCGGGTTATGTCGGTAGCGCAGGGCTTTTTCAGGCAACAGGTGTTGTCAGAATGGAAATGACGGGGTTTGAGAAAAACCCGCGATCAATGGTTTTGAACGTAAATGGACCGATTGATGTTTTACATGGGGGAGTAAACCTCTCTATTTACAATGACGAGATGGGTTACTTTAAAACTCCCGGAGTTAGCATAGGATACGCTTTCCGTTTTCCGCTGTGGAAAGGAAACTTATCGTTTGGGCTTTCAGCCGGATTTTTGAGTACCAGTATAGATAACTCTAACTGGCGTCAACCGGATGGTACCAATGCAGACCCGGTAATCCCGACTAAAGATGACGGAGCGACAAGTCCCGATTTTGGGTTTGGTGCTTACTATAATGATGATAAGCTGTTTATAGGATTTTCTTGCATGCATTTGCTAGAGACTAAAATAACAAAGACGGACGTAGCCTCAAAGTTACCACGGGTATTTTACCTTATGGCGGGATATCGTTTTGTACTTAGCGATCCAAACTTTGATATTCGTCCTTCGATATATATGTCAACCGATTTATCTGTTGCGCATTATACGGCAAATGCCCATGTGTTTTACCGCAATAAGCTATGGGGCGGTTTATCGTACAGGTTAAACGAGGCTATTGTAGCCAATGTTGGTTTTGAGCTGTTTGGGGGAGTTAAGGTAGGCTACTCCTACGATTTTATTACAACTAAAGTAAGAAAAGGAGCAAAAGGCTCTCACGAAATACTTTTGAACTATAACTTTACGATATCGACAGAAAAGAAAAAACAGCAGTACAGAAGTGTACGCTACTTGTAATTATACATTAACAATATGAAGAAGCTACTTTTTATAAGCGCTTTGCTATGTCTTACCCTTAGCGGCTGTTCGTTGTTTAAAGGCAATAAGGGGAACGGTTATCCCGGTCCCACGACAAAGCCAAAACCCAAGGAGTATAAGGAATCCAATCCCTATGCAATGGTTTTCATTCCGGGAGGAGCATTCTTATCGGGTAATAGCGATGAGGATATTTTCTCAACGTTTACCGGTAGTCCTAAAGCTATTACAGTTGACGCTTTTTGGATGGATGAGACTGAGGTAACTAACGGAGAGTATAGAAACTTTACCAACTACGTAAAAGAATATAACTTACGTAGGGAGTTGGGTTACGAAATCTTTGAAGACGAATACGGCAACCCTTTAGACGTACCCCGGATTGATTGGAGACAAAAGGTTGACTATAAAGAGCCTAATGTTCAAGACATTATAAATTCTATGATGTACTCGCCGGAAGAGTCGGTGATGGGTAAAAAAGAGGTTGATGTAAGAAGATTAGTTTACGAATGGCAGTGGATTGACTACCAACAAGCTGCTCGTGCTCGTTGGGATTATGAAGAGAATGAATACATAGGTACTATCATCGACGACCAGGGAGAAGAGGTAGAGCCAACCAGCCGTGCAGACTTTATTAAGAAAGACGGCGTAAACGTTTACCCCGATACGCTTTGCTGGATCAGAGATTATGCCTACATGTATAACGATGCATTAATCGCAAAATATTTCTGGCATCCTGCCTATAACGACTACCCTGTTGTGGGTGTAACATGGAAGCAAGCAAATGCTTATGCTAGATGGAAAACAGAAGTTGAAGCTCCCCGTAAGGGCGAACAACCCCACGAATACCGCTTACCAACGGAAGTTGAATGGGAGTATGCCGCACGAGGCGGTATAGACGGACAGCTATATCCTTGGGGCGGATATTACACTACAAACAAAGAAGGATGCTACTTGGCAAACTTTAAACCTCAACGCGGACGTTACGGATACGACGGCGGTGTTAGACCTATTTCTGTTGGCTCGTACGAACCTAATGAGTACGGTTTATACGATATGGCAGGTAACGTTGCGGAATGGACAGCAAACGCTTTCGATGAAAACGCAACATCTTTCTACCACGACTTAGCCCCTACTTTTACATATAATGCAAAGAAAGACGACCCAACCGTTCAAAAAAGAAAGGTTATCAGAGGTGGTTCGTGGAAAGACATTGCTTACTACATACAATGCGGAACCCGCACTTTCGAGTATCAGGATTCGGCAAAATGCTATATCGGATTCCGTACTGTTCGCCAGTACGCCGGACCAAGAGTGTATAATCAATAATATCCCATCTATAAAACCCTAAAAAAATGGCAAATTTTACCCAAAGTAAGTCCTTTAAATCTTTCATAAACAAAGCGTACGGCTTGGGCGCGGCGGTAGTTCTTCTTGGTGCGCTGTTTAAGTTACAGCATTGGCCATTTGCTGGTGTGATGCTTTCTATTGGTATGTTTACCGAGTGTATTATTTTCGTTATTTCCGCATTTGAGCCGGTAGAAAAGAGCTATCAGTGGGACAACGTTTTCCCGGAACTAGTAGGAGAAGGAAATGATGAAGGTACCTCACTACAGAGAGGAGGAGTGGGTACTGCTCC
This sequence comes from Prevotellaceae bacterium, assembly GCA_031258195.1. GTDB lineage: Bacteria > Bacteroidota > Bacteroidia > Bacteroidales > UBA932 > JAIRNF01. The sequence goes on along the minus strand of JAIRNF010000027.1, from coordinate 93,906 downwards.
TCAAATTAACTTAGATATAGATCAAGAACAGACAGATAGGCTGAAAGGTGGCTTAGAGAAGCTAGGAAATACTATAGATCAGCTAACCAGCTTAGCCGCTGTAGCAGAAGCTTCTGCACGCCTTACAGAAAACCTTGATAGGGCTACACAATCAGTAGGTTCTGTTACCGGATCAGCCGGAAATTTAAGCGAAGCATATATTACAACCGCAGCAAGCATTAACAGCATTAGCGAGCAAACAAAGAAGGGAATGGAATCTTTGGCTTCTGCTCAGGCAGGATATAAAGATCAAATGAACTTTTTGAACAAGAATCTTGCTGCTGTTAACTCTTCATTTGAACTTCAGCTACAAGATAACGAACGTTATAGAGAAAACTACGACTCACTCAATAAAGAGATCGGCTCGTTGGTTGGTACCGTAAAAAAATCGGTAGATCAAACCCAGCGGCTATCAAGCGATATGGCATCACTTAACGATAACGTTGCAAAACTTAATACTGTTTACGGAAGTATGCTTACTGCCGTTACATCGGTACTAAACAAGTAATAGGGCTATGGCAGGACAAAAGTTGTCTCCAAGGCAAAAGATGATTAACATGATGTATTTGGTGCTAACCGCAATGTTGGCGCTGAATGTATCGGCTGAAGTATTGGATGCTTTCGTTCGTGTAGAAGATGGCTTTCAACAAACTATAGGTATTGTTCGGTTAAACAATAACCAAAACTACGAAGACTTTGTGCTGGCGGCAGCCAACGAACCACAAAAAGTTGGTCCGTGGTTAAAAAAAGCCACCGAAGTTAGAGAAGAAACGCATAAGCTGTACAACACTATTGACTCGCTAAAGATAAGGCTTATCAAGGCTAGCGAGGGAGAAGAATCGTTGGCGCTAAAAAATGGCAACGGAATTAAGGCGGATAGCATAGCCAAAAAGAGCGATACCGACACAGGCACTCGCATTCTTGTAGGACAGGACAACAACGGAGAAGGCTACAAGCTGGAGCAAGATGTTATTGGCTACAAGAACTCTCTACTGGCGCTAATTGAGGATGATACACCAAAAGATCAAGCATTAAAAAACACTATTAATGGTCTTCTGTCCACCGAAGTACCAAAAACCGACGATAGAAACAAGAAAGACTGGCCCAGCCTGCAGTTTTATAATAGTCCGTTAATCGCAACTATAACACTTTTATCTAAGCTACAGCTTGATATTCTTAGCAGCGAAACGGCAATGCTTAACCATTTATTTGTTAAGATTGGCGCAGACGACTTTAAGTTTTCGGCTGTACAACCTGTGATAAGAGCTAACTCAGAATATATCGTGCAGGGAGGAGAGTATGTTGCCGAAATTTTCTTAGCCGCATACGATCCAAATACAAAATCGACTGTTATAATAGGCAACGATAGCCCCAGAGAATCGGGCGAAGATGGTAAGGTGATTTATAGAGTTCCTGCAACAAGTCCGGGTATTGTAGATCGTCCTGCAACAATCAGGTATATCGGTCCGAACGGAGAAGAAACGCAAAACTTTAGAATTCAATTCCAAGTTATAAAGCCAACAGCAACGGTATCCCCATCTAAGATGAACGTTTTATATAGCGGTATTCCTAACCCTCTGGATATTTCGGTTGGCGCGGGTGTGCCTGCGGATAAGATACGTGCAGAAGTAAAAGGCGGAGGTACTTTACCACGGCAGGGCGAGCAGTTTATGGTTACACCGGCCGCCGGCTCTAAGGCTATGAGCATTGTTGTATCGGCAGAAATAGATGGTAAATGGCAAAACATGGGTACCTCAGAGTTTCGTGTTAAACCGGTACCACCACCAACAGCTGTTGTAGATGGCATACAAGGTAAAACAGCAACTAAGGGACAGCTGGCATCATCGCAAGGGTTAAAAGCTGTACCACCTTCTGATTTCGACTTTGATGCTAAGTTTACCATTACGTCTTTTGAGGTAAGCGTGGTAAACAACGAAGGGTACACTCAAGATGAGCCTTCTTCCGGTCCTTATTTTAACGACAAGCACAGAAGAATGTTCGGCAACATGAGGAATAACAGCCAGGTTACCATTACCAAGATCAAGGCAAATGGACCTAGCGGATCTATGGATCTGAACGATTTAGTAATTAGAGTTAAGTAGCAGTAGTACGTTACTTAGATATTTAGAATAAATTTTTTTTCGTATGAAAAAGTTACTTTTTATAGCCTCAGCGGTTATATTTTCAGCGTCGTTACTGGCTCAACCAAAGCAAGGTTTGGTTCCGGACACTAACGTTCCTAAAACAATCATTAAAGAACGGAAAGCCATACCATATCCTCACTCTAGAGAAGCCGATATTATATGGTCAACCAAGCTGTGGAGGGTTGTTGATTTGAGAGAAAAAATGAACCAACCGCTATACTACCCTACTGTTGAAATGCAAAATCGTCAGAGCCTAGTACAAGCACTATACTATGCGGCTATAGAGGGTAATATTACGGTGTACGATCCTACCGACGATGTGTTTACTACCGCTCTTACACTTGAAGAGATAAAAGAAAACCTAGAAATAGGCGATAGAGTAGAAACACGCAGAAAACTAGACGATTCGGGCGATACAACTGTTGTTGTGCCTGGTTCGTTTAACTGGGGAGAAGTTCAGGAGTTGCTTGTAAAAGAAGAATGGTTCTTCGATAAGCACTACTCGCGCATGTATACCCGCATAATCGGCATTTGTCCTATACGTGTATATAACAGAGAGCTAACGACAGACGATGAAGATGAAATCGTTGTCGGTGATAAAGTTAAAAAGCAGCTGTTTTGGGTTTACTACCCCGAAGCAAGAAATGTACTGGCTAACGTAGCTTGCTATGTATCGGAAAACGAAGTTTCTCAGCTTTCCTTTGATGATTTTTTCCAAGTAAGGCGCTTTTCTTCGTATATCGTTGCTCAATCAAACGTAATGAATAACCGTTGGCTCAACACCTATACACGTACAGGTTTAGAGGCAATGTTAGAATCTCAACGTATTGAAACAGAGATATTCAACTTTGAGCATGACCTTTGGGAATACTAACATATAGTCGGCTTTAGATTAAAGACATAGCCCTAGCAGAATATCTATTCTTCTAGGGTTTATTTTTATCTCAAGATGCCAAGCCAGCTATTTCTCATTTTTAGTATTATATTTGTAAACTAAATAAAAGAACTCTGCAAACTATTTTAATGAGGCGGATTAACTTAATAGCAGCTTTACTTCTTCTTATACTTTTAGGAGGGTGTTCTACCAAAAAGAATACATGGACGAGCAGGCAGTACCATAACCTTACGGCTCGCTTCAACGTTAACTTTAACGCAAACCAAAGCTTTAAAGAAGCTTCGAAAAAAGCGGAAGCAATCTATCCTCGATCGTTTGACGAAATACTTCCGGTATTTGCTTTTGCTTACCCCGAAGCACCTAACGTTACCATGTCAGACTTAGATCAAACGGTTACCAAATCAGAAAAGCTTATAGCTAAACATTCTATAACGGTTAAGCCCAAACGTAAAGCAGCACCATCAGAAGCATACCGCAAATTTTATAACCGTAAGGAGTTTAACAACATGGTAGATGATGCCTATCTACTTATCGGTAAGTCGCAGATGTATTCGCAAAAGTACAATGAGGCAAAAGCTACTTTCGAAAATATTATTACCAACTACCAAGACCAGAACACCGTTACAGAAGCAAGAGTTTGGCTTGCCGTTCTTGCTGCGCAAACAGAATCTCCACAAGAAGCGGCGGATCAGCTAGAGCGTTTAGAAAAAAGGCTGGAAAAAGATGATGAAATCATTTACTCCAAAAAGTTGCGTCTTACCCTTAACTCGGTTTGGGCAGATATATACATAAAGCAAGGACGATATAACGAAGCAATTCATCAGCTGGAAGACGCCATTGGTAAAGCCCGCATGCGCGAAACCAAAGTTCGTTATCGATTTATTCTGGCACAGCTGTATGAGCGAATTGGTAATAAAACCATGGCAAGAGCCTACTACGAGAAGATTACCAAAATGAACATACCTTACGATGTACAGTTTAGCGCATTGATGAATATTGCCAACACAATGGACTTGCAAACAGAAGGTAAAGAGCTGGAAGCACGCTATAAGAAGATGTTGGCTAACGAGAATAACACCGAATATTTCGACCAGATATACTACGCTTTAGGTAATCTCGCCAAAACACAAGGCGATACTACTAACGCAATTGGCTACTACAAAAAATCTGTAGGAGCCAGTATGGGCAACGATATCCAAAAAGGATTATCATCGTTAGCCTTAGGAAGCCACTACTATTCTGTTGAAGACTATTACCCTGCTTATACCGGATATCGCGATGCGGCAGAGCTGCTAACAAGCCATCCACGGCAAAGGTACGCCGATAGCATGGCTAACATACTGAATGTAGTAGGTAGAAATCTTGCTGTTGTAAATCGAGAAGACAGCCTGCGACGAATAGCAAAGATGAACCCAACCGAGCGTCAGGCATATGCCGATGCGCAGGCAAAAGAAGCCCTGCAACGCCAGCAAGCCGAACAGCAGTCGTACCAGTACAGCAGTGGCCACGGATATCAATACAATACGCAGCAAATGCCCGGCATGAAGGCTCAATCAGCCCCAACAGCTAACAGATGGTATTTCTACAACACCATTACCGTTAATCAAGGATCGAACGATTTTAAGGCTCGCTGGGGGCGTAGAAAGTTAGAGGATAGCTGGAGACGTAAAAATAAAGCCGTGTCGGCAATATCCGATGAAGAGATTGAAGACGAGCTACTTGCCGACGGCGAACTGCCGGAAGGTGGTACTCCTAAGAAGGATATACCTGTTACTTCCGCAGAGTATTATTTACAAAATGTTCCGCTAACAAAAGAGGCGATGGAAGCATCTAATACACGGCTAGAACGAGCGCTGTATAACCTTGCGGCGGCATATTACAACGACATACGCAATAATGAAAAGGCGCTTGGAGCATATCTTCGACTACTTAGAGAGTTCCCTCAAAACGAGAACCTACCCGCCATCTACCATAGCATTTACCAGCTGCTGCTGACAGAAGGCAGGTATGCAGAAGCCGAAGAATACAAGGCTAAGCTGGTAAGCGAGTTCCCCGAGAACAGAATGGCTCTTGTGGCTCAAAATCCGAACTATCTGCAAGAATTGATAGTGCTTGAGGAAGAAGCCGAACAGAAGTACGCAGAAGCGCTGGCGCTATACCGTAACGGCAGCTATTCGCAAGCATTAAGCATTGCCAACAGCTCGTTGCAAAGCTATAAAGGGCTAACTGTAGAACCTAACTTTGCACTTCTGAAAGTACTATCGACATCTTATAACGATAACGTTGAAGCCTATAAGGAAGATTTACGAGGAATAACAAAAACCTATCCGAATACAAGCGCATCAGCTGCCGCAAGGAGTATTCTCAGCGTGCTGGAAGGCGGTAGTACTACTTCTCCAACTACAGCGTCCGAACTACCTACACCTCCAACAACAACGGAAGGAGAAAAGGTAGAAGATATTCCAGTTCCGCCAACCGTACAAGAAGAGATTACGCCTGATCAGGATTATCGTTATGTAGAAAACGCCGAGCATTTGGTACTCGTAGTTGTTAGCAAAGACCTAGCGGTTAACCAGCTTGCATTTAGCATTGCGCTGTTTAATGCCGATCGCTATCTTAACCAAAACTACCAGCTAAGAGAAGAACCCGACATAGACAGCAACAGTAAGGCAGTTGTAATAAGCGCATTCAACAATAAAACAGAAGCAATGGGCTATTACAATGCTATTACCAGCAATCCTAAAACACTTGAGGTGGAAGGACAGGACATTCGTTGCCTTGTAATATCTAAGGATAATCTTGAGCGATTGAAGCTGAAAAAATCGCTGGATGGCTATATTTTATTCTTCCGACAATACTACTTAGCCGAAGAATGAAGCCAATAGAAATTCACGGAATACAAGAATTACCAATAGCAGCAGCCTCTTTATTACCGATAATTAAAGAGGCTGCAGTTATTGCTTTCTATGGTAAAATGGGCGTAGGCAAAACCACCCTGATTAAAGAGCTTTGCAGGAAACTGGGCGTTACGGATGTTGTGAATAGCCCGACTTTCTCGCTGGTAAACGAATACCATACTGAAAGTGAGGCAACCATCTATCACTTCGATTTTTACCGTATAAATAAACTGGAAGAGGTTTATGATTTTGGCTACGAAGAGTATTTTTACAGCGGGAATCTATGCTTAATCGAATGGCCTGAACTAATAGAAACGCTGTTACCCGACAATACGCTTAGGCTGCAAATAGAGCAGCAGCCCGACGGTACACGTACTATATCGAAAAAAATCTAACCGTTTATTTTTCTTACTACCCCCCTATCTGTACACTCCGCCTTTAAGCGTGAGACAGATTTATGCAATACCGGATGAATATAATTAAGAGCCAACTCGCTAAGCGGAGCAAGCGTAAACATACGCTTATGCAAATGGGGATGAGGAACTGTTAGCTCGGACGTATTCGTTACTAAATCATCGTAAAAGAGAATATCTATATCTATAAGGCGAGATTCGTAGCCATTGCCCGAGCGGGTTCGTCCCAATTCGTTTTCTATCTTTTGAAGACCATCTAACAAATCAAGCGGAGATAAAGAGGTTTCTACCTCTAAAACCTGGTTTAAAAAAGTAGTATCGTTTTTAAATCCCCATGCCGCCGATTCGTATAAAGACGATTCTCTAATAATTCGTCCTACACTCTCTCCTATCAGCTGCTTTGCCTTGGCAAAGGTTGTTCTTTTATCGCCGATATCGGCACCAAGAAGAAGATAGGTCTTTGACATAGTGACCATCAATTATTCGTCATTTAAATAAATACGTCATTTTGAGTGAAGTAAGAAATCTGCCGATTTTCAACAGATTCCCTCTAATGGTCGGAATAACGTTATTCTATAAGAAACCCAGCTCCAGCTTAGCTTCTTCGGTCATCATATCTTTATTCCATTCCGGTTCAAATGTAAGCTTAACGGTTACATCTGTAACCCCCGGAACATCTGTAACGCTGTTGTGTACATCGTCGAGCAAATCGTCTGCCATAGGGCAGTTAGGTGCCGTTAGCGTCATGGTAACCTCTACCTTGCTTTCTTCGTCAACTTTTATTTCGTAAATCAGCCCCAAATCGTAAATGTTTACGGGTATTTCGGGGTCGTAAACATTCTTCAGCGCCTTAACTATATTTTTTTCTACTTCAAACATGGTCTATTCTTATTCGTATAATAAACGATTGACATCGGCTAATCAAACGTCATACCGAAACTTTCAACGGTTTTGCTTTTATCCCAAACGACTTTATTGCCGTACGTTTTTTCTACCAACAACAAGTAGTCTTCAATAGGCATTAAGCCAACCTCAGCTCTTCGCCGGTTGAGGTTATCAGGGTCTGAAACGGTCCAAAGAAAAGTTTCGTTATTAACGCTTACCGTTTGCGTACCATACTGCTGCGGTTTGCCGGATTTCATCAGTACTCTATCTAATAAGGTAACATACTGGCTTGCAGAAATAACCTTTGCCTCACTTTGAGCCTTTACCAAATCGATATACTTCTTCTGAAAATCGAGGTTTGCATGGTCTATTACCAAAAAAATCGCCGAATTTGCCTCGTTGCTAAGACCTGCTACCCAACCTGCCGAATCTAACACGCTCTCAACAAAAGCCTGATTTTCCTTATCGATAACCTTCATTTGTATAAGCAGAGAGTCTAACCTGTTTATATCGCCTGTTTCTTGGGCTTTGGCTACCGCCTCAATCAGCTCCATGCGTATGGATTGGTCTTTTTCTCCAACGCTCCTCAACTCCTCGTCCAGTTTATTAATATTGGTAAGCGTTTGGGCGTGCGCCGGCGTAAACAACACCGCAAGAAATAACACAAAGGCAAATTTTTTCATCTCTCGCTATTGGTTAGCTAATATACTATTATAGGCGATAGCGTAATCGCGCATCTGCTTTACCATACCCACCAGACCGTTGGCACGTGTGGGCGAAAGGTTTTCTTTAAGCCCTATCTTATCTATGAAGTACAAGTTGGCGTTCATAATATCTTTCGGTGTCTGGTTAGATAGCACACGAATAAGCAGCGCGATAATTCCCTTTGTGATAATGGCATCGCTATCGGCTGTAAAGACGATTTTACCATCTGCCAAGTCGGCGTTTACCCATACCCGCGACTGGCAGGACTTAATGAGGTTCTGATCGACCTTATACTTTTCGTCCATTACTTGCAAGCCGTTACCCAGCTCTATAAGGTAGCTGTACCTGTCCATCCAGTCGTTGAACACTGAGAACTCTTCTACTATCTGATCTTGTATTTCGTTTATTGTCATTGTTATTATTAATTCTATATTAGCCATCATTTCCGACTTCGTTCGGGATGATGAAAAATAACTAACCGAGCATTTGTTGTACTTTTTTTATCCCGTCGAATAAAGCTTGCACTTCTTCTTTTGTGTTATACAAACCAAATGATGCACGCACTAAACCTGTAACGCCCATATACGTCATTAGAGGTTCGGCACATAGATGCCCCGTACGGACGGCTATACCCATTTTATCAAGAATCATGCCTGTGTCATAATGGTGTATGCCATCCAGCAAAAATGACAGTATGCCTGCCTTACGCTTTGTCCTGCCGTAAACGGTCATGCCTGCCGTTTCGTCTGCCAGCTTATGCGCCAGCTGTAGCAATTCTTGTTCGTATTGCTGTATGTTTTCCATTCCCAACCCCTCAAGATAGCCAATAGCAGCGCCTAGCCCTATTGCCCCTATATAGTTAGCCGTACCGGCTTCGAACTTTAGCGGGAGATCGGCAAAAGTAGTGTCTTCAACGGTTACCGTAGCTACCATATCGCCACCATACTGATAAGGCGGCATGACATCAAGCCATTTTTCTTTGGCGTATAGAACCCCTATACCTGTTGGTCCGTAGAACTTATGCCCAGAAAAAGTAAAGAAATCGCAATCCAACGCCTGCATATCTATTTTACTATGAACAACGCTCTGCGCACCGTCAACCAGCACAGGAATATTATAGCTATGTGCCAACTTAATAATATCTGAAACAGGGTTTACCGTACCCAATACATTAGAGGTTTGGGCAACGGTAATTAAGCGCGTTTTTTCGCCAATAAACTCTTGAAATTGCTCCAGATCAAGGTCTCCATCGCCAGTAAGATCAACAACCCTTAAACGAGCGTTTTTTCGCCTGCAAAGTGCCTGCCACGGCACGAAGTTGGAGTGGTGCTCCATTATGGTAACGATTATCTCATTACCTTCTTGTACAAACTCATCTCCGAACGAAGACGCAACCAGATTAATGGCAGCAGTCGTTCCGGCGGTAAACACGATCTCGCGAGTGCTATTTGCATTGATAAACGTAACTACTGATCGGCGGGCATTTTCGTACTCTTCCGTGCAGGCTTCGCTAAGGTAATGCACCCCGCGATGAATGTTGGCATTCTGCCGTGTATGTAAGCGATTGATCGTATCTATCACAACATTAGGCTTTTGGGCTGTCGCGCCATTATCTAAATAAACTAATGGCTTACCACATACTGTTGTGGACAGAATAGGAAAATCGGAGCGTATTTTTTGTATATCTAACATAGCTATAGACTAAAAGAGCGATGACAAAGAGTAAAAGCTATCGGTTTAAAATATCAACTTTCTGCTTTGAGTAGTAAACACTCTAAACATCGGGTGTGTTCAACCAAAAAGATTTACAAAAGTACGAGAAAAAGGGAGATTTTGGAACTTAGCTACTGATTTAGAACTGACGAATATTAAAAATGACTAATATTGGTCGTATAGCCTATCAATAGCTTCGAACTCGTTGCCCATTTGTAATGTATAGTATATGTTTTTCAGGTAGGTAAGAACTCTTTTCTGATCCACTCCACCGGCATTTTTGGCTACCAGTAACGCTCTATATTTTTCAAGCAACTCTGCATCATTTCTGTAGTACTGTATTATTTCGGGGTTAAGGTCATCGTTGTTCGCTTCTTTTAAACTTTGCGCATGTAAAGAGGACGGTAAAGGCTAGCTTAAAATAATACCGTCAATGGCTTGCTCTCCCAACTTGCGGTTAATTTCGGCAGTTAATTCGTTACGAATCATCATCAACTCGCCGCGGGCAATAGAAGATTTTAAATGAATAACCAGCTTGCGGTTGCTGATATACTTACGAATTACAAGATTCGTAATACGAGTGCCAACCAGCTCATCAAAAACAGTGTACACCTTTGCCTCTTTAAGCCCTTTCTCAAGCCCCAGCTCTTTAATAAGACTCTGCATTACTTCGCTTAGCCGCTGTGGTTTACTCCGTCTCATCGTCTGCTGTATGTAGTACATTCAACGTTTCAACCTCTCCGTTCTTTACGCGGAAAAGTGCATGTTCGCTGCCAACGCTGGCAAGAATGGCATCGAGCCTTGTTTTATTGCTGTCGGTAAGAAATATCTGCCCGAAACCGTTATGAGCAACCAACTGTATCAGATGCTCTACACGTGCCATATCCAACTTATCGAAAACATCGTCAAGCAAAAGCAGAGGAGCAATACCCGAGTGCTTTTTATATAGCTCGAACTGTGCTAACTTCAGCGCAAGTAAGTAAGTCTTCTGCTGCCCCTGCGAACCTACACGCCGTATAGGATGTTCACCCATCTGCATTTCTACATCATCGCGATGAATGCCAACCGATGTATGCTGTAGCAATTTATCTTTTTCGAACGACTGCTTTAATAAGGCATATAGCGATTCTTTACTTAGATCGGAGCGGTACGGAAGCTGTACGTCTTCTTTATTCCCCGACACTACGGCATATACCATAGTAAAGTACGGAGCCATAGACTCTAGAATATGCTTACGTTTTTCATGTATCTTCTGTCCGTATTCCGACAGCTGCGTATCGAGCGTATCGAGCATGTCACGGTCTATCGAACCCGATTGCTTAAGCAGCTTATTACGCAGCATAAGCGCATGGTTGTATCGAATAAGGCTGTCAAGGTACTCCCTGTCAATCTGCGATATTAAGCTGTTAAGATAGCGGCGGCGTTCTTCTCCCGAGTCGGTAATCAGCACGCTATCGGTAGGCGATACCATTACCAATGGAATAAACCCGATATGATCGGCTAATCGCTCATATTGCTTACCATTACGCTTTAAAGCCTTACCTTCTCCCTTCTTTACCCCGCACGACAGCTGCTCTTCGGCTCCGTTACGCTCGTAAAAGCCTTGCAGCATAAAAAAACCTTCGCCATGACGAATAACTTGCGAATCGGGTTGATGAAAGTAGCTTTTAGCCATAGAAAGGTAGTAAACAGCATCGAGCAGGTTGGTTTTACCTTCACCGTTATCACCAATAAAACAGTTAAGCCCCGGAGATAAGCTAAGGTTAACCTGTTCGAGATTTTTGAAATTGGTAATATTCAGCTGTCTGAGATACACAGATATTTCTTACAAATGGAAAACAAAGGTAGCAAAAAGAAGCGACGTGAGAATGCGGTGCTTTGAGAATTAGGGAATAGCAAAGCTGTCACAAAGGTCAGAACCATATGGAAATAAAAATATAGTACAACCAACATTAGCTAGTACCTTCTTTCGGGCTTTGAAATAATATAGTAAAATGATACCAACTTGTTACCTTCGAACCTAAGATACTTAATGTGAATGCGTTCATCATAGCCGAGATAGGCATACTACTATGTTTCATAAATAACATTACCTACTAACGACTTGGTTAAATTGTATGGTATTCCCCATGCTTTGAGGCACATTTCTTTGATAAAACCTAATTCAACCTGCCCATGTAGTATAAGAGCCACATTTTTGCCCGTTCTTCTGAAATTAATATTTTTCTCAGGCAATACGATATTCTTCGTAAGCATGCTGAAGGCTGTCTTCTTTTACTATTCTTAAGGAAAGGTTGATACTTCAGCTCCCAGCAAACGTCATCAGCTATCGGGTCTTGTTATTTTTTCCATTGAAAAGCACCCCTCAACGGAAAACTTATACTAAGCAGCTCTCCTATGCTAGGTGCTTGTTCAATTTTACTAACAAGATTTTATGTATCTTTTTTAACAAGACCTCTGATGTTAACCTCAGTGTACTTTGTAGGGTAAGAATATTGCGCATAGGTAATATTAAAGGATCTGTAATACTACAAGCTTTCTCATCTCATTTACAGCTTAGCCGTAATTAACAAGATGAAGATACTACTTTTTGCCTTCTCTAAAACCTTCTTTCGGTATTTTAATGGTATAGGTTTTTTTAGCAGCGTTGGTTAATACGCCGTCGCGCAGCCAAGGGTTAAATATCTTTATCATTTTATAGTTTGTATCGTGTTTTTGGGCAAAATCGGCAATACTTGCAATATTGGTCTTTACCTCTACCTCTTCGTATTCAAAAGGTTTATATAAATCTTCTTTTGAGACATTAAAGCCATATAAATGCGGCTTAGTCATAATTTCTTTATAAGCTACCGCTCGGTAAACGTAACGAGCCGTTTCCATATTCAACGACATATCGTAGTAGTTATCGGTTTTCTGGCGTTTAATTTTCCCGTCAATATGAGCCATACCAACATTGTAGGATGCTGCTGCCAGCGTCCAGTTACCGTATTTAGCATAAGCCCTTTTAAAGTATTTACATGCTGCCACGGTTGCTTTTTCAATATGGTAACGTTCGTCAACTTCCTTATTTATTTCAAGCCCGAATTCCTTTCCTGTACCTTCTAAAAATTGCCAATAGCCTACGGCACGTGCAGGGGATATTACGTTTTGTAGGTTACTTTCTGCCACACATAGGTATTTAAAATCGTCGGGCACACCTTGCTCTTCTAAAATAGGCTCTATTATGGGGAAAAAACGATTCGCCAAGCGTATGGTTTGCACCATTATACCGTGTCCGTAAGATATGGACGTCAGCTCGCGTGAAAGGAACTCATTGACATCAAAATATTCCAACGGAACTTTTTCTCCTGCAAAGGTTGCTTTTTTGGGGGCCGGGATGGCTACTATATTTTGCTGGGCGATTTGCTCTATATTTTTATCCTGATTTTTTTCGGACTCATCGCTGTTATCGGGACGAGAGGCACAAACTGTTAGGCTAAGCAGCAAAAATAAAGAAAAAATGATGTAAGAAAATTTATTCATTGTAACGAAGTATAGTTTACAGATTAAATATATTGAGTATCGCCGGTAAGGAATGGATTTGTCATTGCCTCACGACCAATAGTAGTACCGGGTCCATGACCACATATAACTTCTGTATCTCCAGAGAGTGTTAGCAGTTTGGTATGTATGCTGTGCATTAACTCATCGTAGTCGCCGCCGGGCAGATCAGTACGTCCAATGCTTCCATTGAACAACGTATCACCTGCTACCAGCAGCTTTTCTTTCTCAAAGTATAGACAAACTCCACCTTCAGAATGTCCGGGCGTATGAATTACCTTAAATTCAGTATTGCCAAATTTTAGTATTTGCCCGTCTTCAAGAAATTGTTTAGGAGCGGGAGGCGTTTCCATTTGCAGTCCGAATGCGCTAACATAGGCGGTGGCGTTTTCAATTTTATTTAAATCGCCACAATGCATAATAGGCGTTAGCCCATACTTACGAAAAATATACGCGTTACCCATAACATGATCGAAATGACCATGCGTATTAAGCAGCATAACAGGCTTGAGATTATTCTCTGCTATATAGTTCGATAATCGTAACTGTTCTGCCTCATTATTGCATCCGGCATCTATAATGACACACTCTTTTGTTTCGTCTGGTAGAATTATCGTGTTTTCCTGTATCTCGTTAAATACAAATACTTTTATGTCTAACATACTTATGGGGGTTTATATAGATTAAAGATGTAAGGATAAAAGAGCAAAGACTTTCTATAGCAGGCATGACCATTTGCAACTGATAATGAGTGCTATTTATTAATTGTGTTTTATAAAATCTTTTGTCTTTGTTCTTTAAGTCCTTATTCAATATAATGTTTATTAATTATGTTGTTATTTTACTCAGCCAACTAAATATTATTTCATACACCTTCTCCCGCATCGGTTTCTCTGATAAAACAAGATCATGCTTTCCACCTTCGATTTTTTGTTTGATAACGTTTTTACCCAGCTTATCGGCATAACGCTGAATTTGATCTACGCTTAATACTAAATCGGCATGATGAAAGGCATCCGTCCACTCGTGCCTTTTCATCGATTTATTCGAGCTAAGAACAAGAACAGGGCATTGAATGTTTAATCCTTGCTTTATGGCTTTATGCGCTTTGTGTATCCCGTTAAGCCAGCTTAGTGTTACCATTTTTGCGGCTATGGGTTTCCACTCCAGATTATAATCCCATTCTCCTTTTGCTGTCTTATGCAAACTTTGCTCGTAAAAAGTAGAGAAGTTAGAGTTTGCTGCTAAATTTGGGAATAATCCGGCAAAAAGGGTTACGAACGGAATACCTATCTTACGAATCATCCAACTTTTGTTCATCTCTAAAAACGGGCTGTTAAGAGCTAAGGCATTAGAGGCATCTTTGTGTTTATCTAAGTACAGAGATGTTGTTAATCCGCCTGTTGAGTGGGCAAAGATTACCAGTTTATTGTTGTTCTCTTCTTTTATTTGTGCAATAGCAGCATCAAGGTCTGCAAAATACTCTTCTATTTTACGCAGATTGTATGGCTTTTGGTTAGGTAGTATGGAACGACCGCACTTACGTAAATCTAACGCGTAGAAGTTATATCCTTGCTCAATAAACTTATCCGCCATTTCTTTCTGAAAGAAGTAATCAAGAAATCCATGAACATATAAAACAGCGCGTTCACTAGATTGAGCATTCCGCTTACGGATAAGCGTACAAACTACCTTGCCCTCGTAATCCTTGGGCATTTCAATAGCCAGCAACTCAAAGCCTTTTAATATATCGGGTTTATAGCTGTTCAATACTACATTATTTAGAATATCCTAATTTCCGTCATTTCGACCCAAGGGAGAAATCTCTTGAAAAGTGACATTGCCTTGAATGAGCAGATTTCTCCCTTGGGTCGAAATGACGATATTGTTTTAAAATAACGAGTCATTAAAAAAATACTTATCTATTAAACTCCCTCTTCTTCAACTTTTCTGCTGGAAACATAACTCCTCCATTTTTCTATCAACAATTTGAAGTTATCCGGTAGCTCCACTTCAAACATCATTTCTTTTCCTGTAGCTGGGTGTATAAACCCCAGCGTACGGGCGTGTAAGGCATGATGAGGCATGATATTGAAACAGTTTTGCACAAACTGCTTATACTTGGTAAATGTTGTACCCCGTAAAATTTTATCGCCACCATACCGTTCGTCGTTAAATAACGGATGCCCTAAATACTCCATGTGTACACGTATCTGGTGGGTGCGACCCGTTTCGAGCTTGCACTCTATCAGCGAGACATAACCCAGCTCTTCTAAAACTTTATAGTGTGTTGCGGCGTACTTACCGATTGTTTCATCTTCGTAAACTTTAAAACGCATTCTGTCGCTTTGGCTGCGGGCAATGTTGCCAATAATAGTACCTTGCTCTTCTTCCATTCTTCCCCAAACCAAAGCAGTGTATAGCCTGCTAACAGTGTGATCAAAAAATTGTTTAGCCAGCTTGGCGTGTGCAACATCGTTTTTTGCAATAAGTAGGATGCCTGATGTATTTTTATCTATTCGGTGCACAAGCAACCCGCCGCGTTCGTCGTTTTTATCCAGGTTAGAATCTGCGCCCAGATGCCACGCAAGAGCATTAACCAGCGTGCTCGAATAGTTACCATGTCCGGGATGTACAACAATTCCGGCAGGTTTATTGATGACAATGATATCCTCGTCTTCGTATAAAATATTGAGCGGAATATTTTCGGGAATAATATCCACACCCCTACGGGGATAGGGCATCACGATAGAAATAGTATCCAGTGGTTTCACCTTGTAGTTAGATTTTACAGGTTTACCGTTTACCAAGATACAAGCCGCATCCGCAGCCGATTGTATCCGGTTGCGTGATACATTCTCGATTTTTGCTGTTAGGAATTTGTCTATACGAAGCAGACTCTGACCTTTATCTACCGCAAAGCTATAGTGTTCGTAAAAGTCTTGTCCTTCTTCGGCTATATCGTCTTGTAATGGGCTATTTACTTCCAGTAAGTCGTCTGTACTCACGCTATTTCTTGATTATAACTTTACTGGTCTCTACCGGCTTATTTTTTCCATCGTAAATACGAATAAAATAAATGCCTTCGGATAGGGTCGAAACGTTAACAGATTCGCCGTAGCTAACCTGTTGTGTTTTTACTAAGCGACCTCGCATATCGTACAGCTCAACTTTGCTTTTAAGCGGCTCTGCCTGGCTCTCTGCCCAATGGAGCCTAATAGTGCTGCTTGCCGGATTAGGAACAGGTGTTACAGCCTCGGAAATGCTGCTTTGCACAGGAGGTAAAACAGGGTTGGGCGGAAACTCGCTCTCGTTAGTAGCAAATATGGGGCGCAGCATTAGCGCACCTTCATAAACGCTGGGATGCCATGCTCCGTTTAAGTAGTAAAATAGCTTATCCTGACGGTTACGGTTACGATCAAAGCCTATATTCACAAAGTCTTCGCTTGTCTGCATCCAGCCCACATAAAATATTTGGTTGTAGCCGATAGAAAGAGCGTGGCTAAACTTATAAGGCACAAACTTATTCGGTTCACCGCTCATGCTGGGTCTTACAGTATCCTGAACGTATAGTAGCTCTCCGGGTTGTCCGGCTCCGTTGTCTGCCCATACAGCCAACTTAATTTTATTAGACGAGTTTATGTCATTAATAGTTCTATTGAAATAAAGATAGACCCCACGCAAAGAATCTTGCACAAAGTTCTGGAATTTAACAGCTACTCTACCTGTTGATGCTCCGCCTCCGTATAGTCCGTAGCCGTTTTCGGCTGTACCATCGTCGTAGGCATAGTAATCGTAAAATTTGTGGACGTAGCGGGTAGTATCGTTGTTTCTAAACTCTCGCCTTAACGTAGAGGCATCATTATCGGTTATAATGTATGATGCAACTTCGAATGTCGCACTATCGGCATGATCGGAGTAAAAGCTATAGTTAGGCATAATAACAGGATACTCTTTCGTTTCGCCGACGTTCGGAATATTATGTTGCCCGGCAGAAAAAGCATAATTCTCGCCATTTCCCAACAGAGGTCTAATTCTTATATTCAACCCCACGCTAGAGAGAGATAGCCCCAAATTAGTAAGGGTAAAGTTTGTACTAAGCTGCCCCGGGAACATTTGGTTATATGTACTGCTGTTACAATGTTTCCAAGGGATAGACTCATAGCGGGAAGAGAGCGGTAGCTGAGGAATAGAAAGTGCCACATCGGGTATATAATCGCCTTCTGTTCTTGCCCTGTTAATGTAAACAACGTCTAAGTGCCAATGATCTGCATTGCTTGCACGTCCCGATACAAAAGAGTTTACGGCAATACTTGCATAGTTAAAGAAGCGGAAGCGGAAGCCATCATATAAATACTCGGGTCGATCAATCCGGATGTAGGTTAGGAAGAATTCGGCTGAAAGATCGTCCGATTTATTTACTAGAACTTGACCTGTAGTATGGTACTGTTCAGTCATAGAAGAATCGCGCTGGTTGGCGCTTGCACTCCATACGTTTACCCATTCGTTCGAAGAGTTTAAGAATTGAAGGGTAAGAGAATCGGCGCTTTCGGGCATATCGCCAAGCCCCCCTGCTTGAAAGTAAAAGCTTAAAATAACGTTATCCGCAGCAGTATAGCTTAGGTCTATCTCGCTGGAGGTAAGCGTATCAGCAGGTTTAGAGAATGTTCCGGCAACATCGTATAACTTTCCGGTACCATCAATCGCATCGAAAGTAGCAACTCCAACAGTTGGCATATTTAGAACAAAGTTGCTATTGATAAACACACCTATCCCTTTCCATTTTGCCTGATCGGGATACGGACCTGCTTTAGCAAAATCGTCGATAAACGGAAGGGGTATAGATGTGGCAGAGCGAGTAATAGTCCCCATAGAAGATAAGTCCTTATCGAGCAGCTCCGGGTTATTTTGCAGACCAATCAACTTTTCTTGCGCGTTTAGCGTTTGAACCGAAAATAAGCCGATGATGAGTCCGATAATTGCTAATTTTTTCATTTTTCCCTCTATTAAATTTTACTTAGGAATTTTGGTCTGGTCGGTGGTTAAGTATATATCTACAGTCGCTCCAAGAGGAGTATCAACAGCGCTTTTTGCAGCAGGATTTTGTCTGTAAACCAATGCCGATAAAGAATCTTCGGCTGTCTTAACCGAGCTGTCGTAGTATTTTCTTCCGCAGTTAAGCGACGCATTAATTAGGTTGCTGTGGGCAGCATTGGCGTTCTGGCGAAGCACAGACGGAATGGATGTATATTCTGGAAAATTATTGTTGTATCCCAATACCAAATCTATTTCCGTATTAATAATTACCTTCTCGTTGGGCAGCATATTAAGCCCCTTATATCGTTGCTCCAAAATATTGTTAGTAGCAATATCGGGCCGGTAGCTAATCTTCCCGACTTTAAGCCCCTTACTTTCGAGCACAGCCTTACCTTGACGTAGCGAGAAACCCACTATGTTTGGAGTTTCTACTTTTTTAGGTATGAGGCAGTTAATTACCAAAAATATCTTTCGGTTTTTCTTTACAAGGCTATTGGGCTTGGGGTTTTGTTCGATAACGCTACCTGGCTCTAACGTCTGACGAAAAATGGAATCGGTAACTTCTATACGCAGGCTTTGCGCATCTGCTATTTTATAAACCTCGTTTAGCGTTAACCCCTTAAAGTCGGGTACAGGCTGAGATTGCCCGTGACGGGTATATAACTTAAGAAATACCATTGTTAGCGCAACCAGTACCGCTATACCGCATATCGCATAAATAAGGTTACGTAAGTAGTCGTTTCTCCAAATCTTTTTTAAAAATTCCACGCGTTGATTGTATTTTGAACTATGCGAAAATTTGCTGCTATGACACCACAGCAAAACAAAGGTAAGGATTTCTGCTTACAATAGTATAAAACAAATAAAATATGGTTAAGTTTAAAGTAAAAGAGACCGCCTAAAGGGCATTAAAAATCGTCATTTCGAACGAAGTGAGAAATCTCCTTTTTCAGCGTACTGCTTCTATATAAGAGATTTCTCACTTCGTTCGAAATGACGGTTATTTTACTTTTCAGGTAACCTTTTTGTAAACTAAACTACTTAGCCGCTATGGCTCTATCTTAGTTCCCAACACCTTAAGGAACGCTGCTATCCATTTTTGATGACCGGGCCACGCAGGCGACGTCACCAGATTTCCATCAACAACGGCTTCGGTTGCCGGAACGTCAACGTACGTACCGCCTGCCAGTACTACTTCTGGTCCAACTGCCGGGTAGGCAGTTAGCTTTTTGCCTTTTACAACCTGAGCCGAAGTAAGAATTTGTATGCCGTGGCATACGGCTGCAATAGGCTTATCGGCCTTAGCAAAGTGCTGTACCAACTCGATAACTTTTGGATTTAAACGAAGATACTCGGGAGCGCGACCGCCTGCCAACACCAGCGCATCATAGCTTTCGGGCTTAACATCGGCAAAGCTGTAGTTAAGCGCAAAGTTATGCCCCGATTTTTCGATATAGGTTTGGTAGCCTACAAAATCGTGAATAGCTGTTACAACCGTTTCGCCCTTTTTCTTATCGGGACAAACGGCATGTATTTCGTGTCCGACCATTTCGAGCATCTGAAAAGGTACCATTGTTTCGTAATCTTCGGCAAAGTCGCCGGTAAGAAGTAAGATTTTCTTTTTCATAGCAATAGTTTGTTGAGATAGTGTTATAGTATGCAAGTTAATAATTTCATTGGAGAAATGAGAAAAACGTATAGCGACCTTAAAATAGATATGGCGTCGAATTATTTATTACCTGTTTATGGGTATTCTAAATCTGTTTTATAAAGCGGATCTTTTAAGAATATGCTGTTGTTTTCAAAAATACTTTCGTCATTTCGACCGAAGGGAGAACCGTTAGTTCGGCAAAGCCAAATCTCCTCATTTAGTGTGCTGCCGCTATTCAAGAGATTTCTCCCTTCGGTCGAAATGACGGGAAGCCTCTTACCATCTTCAACCTATTTTACCGTTGTATTTTTCAGGATAGTTTAATTTTATCATATCTGCCATGAAAATGAACAGCTGTCCTAAACAACTAATATAACCTGCTTGCAGAATGGATAAAATTTAACAACACGGGGCGTTAAAATAAATTTATCTTAATAATTCTTTCTGATTTTGTATCATTCCAAGGACTCATTACAAACTAAAAACATCTAAAATCATGAAAAAAATTAATCTAAGTTTACCGTTAGAGCAAAGCAAGCTCAATGCTTCCGAAATGATAAGTGTTAACGGAGGTCTTATAACAGATGGCAATTGCACAGCATTTACTCCTCGGGATGCTATAACGGGGCTATCAGAAGAAGAAGCTAAGGAATACAGCCACTATATTTGTAACTAGCAAACAGGTAATTTATTATGAAGCATAGTAAGCTGGTGTTCTTGGTTTTTCTGCTTATATTCGAGAACCCCGCACCATTTGATACAAAGAATACCAGACTTACATCATCCTTTTTGTATGAGCCGATCAAGAGCCAAACCCGGTCGTTTGTAGATGAGAACGGAGTAGCATATAAATTTATACCTACAAAACCTTACGATACGCTGGTTATCAAATCGGTAAACAGAAATACGGTAGAGCTGTCGCACTACTACCACCACTATATTTATGCCGAACATATGCTCTTGCAGGCTGACGATACCGTAAAAATACGCTACGATGGCACCGATAAGCCCACCTACACCAGCCTTTACAGCGATGAGAATAATAGGCTATATGGATTACGGAGAGAGCTGTTTGACGAGTTTATGGGCGACGACCCTGAACGTATGAATGAGCAGAGGAGGGGTTACGCGCTTAACCTTCAACGCCAAAAAATCCTGAAAAAAGAAGCTCAGAAAGGTATGATTACCCTACCGAGCTAGAAAAAGCCTACTACGCTTCGTTGGAGAAGCTAACGTATAGGCTGGACTCTATAGCAAGGTTAAACATATTGCCTGAGGAGTACTTAGCCTATTACCGCTACTACCTAAATAGAGCATCGGTTATGGCTCCCCATGAACGGCAACTTTTCGATACGGAGTTTGCCATTATTCCGCAGCAGTACAGCTTTTTAACGATAGCTACGCTAGATATATTTCCTATAGAGAATACGTTGCCCGCCGCACATGAGCGTTTGCTCAAAACGGTACGGAATGGACAACTCCTAGGTTTGATACTATAAATCTATATGATAGCACGAGGGTTGTTAAAGGGATGGAAGATACCCGTGATCTTTTTAACCGCTTAGTAAAATTACGCCAAAGCGAGGATAGCCGCATATCTAATACTACCTATAGCTTAATACCCTATTTTTGTGTAGATGAAATTGGCAACTTTGGCTGGTATCCTAAGGCAGATTCTGCCGTATATGTTGATAAGTATAAGGCAATAACTACGCAGTTTTCAGAAACAGAAACCGTATCGGCAGATAGCAACTGGGGCTTCCCGTTCAGGCTATTGGTATTTATTCTACAGCTTAATATTTGTATCGCTGTATTTTTTGCGCTATACCGTTTGCTGCTGTATAATAGCACATCGTTTGTGGTAAACCGTATTTATCTGCTGGCGGGTATAGTGCTGTCGGTAGTGGTGGCGCTACGCTTGATAACAATAGATGTACTTATTCCCATACATGTAATTGAGCTTGGAGAGCACCTAAAGCTTGTGGGTTGGGTAGTGCTGGGCATATACGCTTTAAGCGCCCTGCATTTGTTATACATACTTATTAAGCAGATACAGCATATCTATATATTGCGCAAAGACAACTGGCGCATAGACGATGGTAACTACTACTTATGCATCTTAAAAGATATTATCACCCAGCCTATAACCTTTTTCCGCACCATATTTATCAGCTGGGACAATTTTTTAGCCGCAGTAAACGCAAGGAGCGCGACCAGCTGTTGGCGCACGAGCAGTATCACGTAAAAAACTGGCACAGCATAGATATGGATGGTACTTACGATTATGCGCTTCTTCCGCTGGTTTAATCCGTTCTATAACAAGTACGCTAAGGAGTTAAGGCTGGTAAACGAGTATGCTGCCGACAGATCCGTAGCACGCGAAGTTGGTATAACGGCTTATATGCGTATAATGGCAGATAATAGCGAGCATGAGCAGGGAAGTGTATTCAATGCTCAGCTATGGCTACGACGGACATGGCTATTTACGCTGCCTCGATATGATAAGGCGCTGCTGTGGCGAGCACAATAGCGGTAGCGTACTAAGGCTGCTGCTTATTATACCTGTTTTTGTGCTTCTATTGTTCCTATCGCCCGAATTTATTGCAGAGTACTGCCAGCTTCCCCATTTTATTACTTCAATGTTCTAGCAATGTCGTGTTGTGCAGCACGACGCGTCTTTTGTCATTCCGAGCATAGCGAGGAATCTGCCGAAGGTAAGCAGACATAGTTTTACCAAGCTAACGATCCTCACGCCGTTTTCCGTAAGATAGGGAGAACTACGTTAAAATAAAAACTCCCAACGAACACTCATCGGGGGATTTTATGTTTCTGAGCCCGCTTATGCTATACCAAAACATCTGCAAATTCAGGTGTTTTATTAAATACGCTCTTTGCAAATGGGCAAAGCGGCAGTATTTTAAGTTCGTTTTTGCGGGCATATTCAACAGCCGCGGCTACCATACTCCTGCCAATACCTTGTCCTGAAAAATCAGGATCAACCTCGGTGTGGTCTATTATTATTCTTTTCTCGCCAGAATGCACATAGGTCATTAACCCTGCTTCTACCCCGTTCTCTTCCGCTTTAAAGCGTCCTCTTTCTCCGTTACCTGTTTGTGTAATTTCCATATCAGTATAGTTGTTTTAGAAATATGCTTTTTTATTTAACATTTCTTATCCGTATTTGTTCTATTCGGCAGTCATTTTATTCCAATAGCCATAGAGTGGTCCTTGAATATTAGGCGGATAGAATATTAATTGTTAATATCGGTTCGGTATTCAGCATAAGAATACCTATCTTTGTTTTTTATGTTTTTACGAAAGAATTTGTAACAGATAAAACCACTCAAACGGGTAAACAAGAAAAGACCATGCATATAGCTGTAGCCGGAAACATAGGTAGCGGAAAAACAACTCTTACAGGCTTGCTGGCGCACCACTACCAATGGATAGCCCAGTACGAAGATGCCGACGGGAATCCTTACCTAAACGACTTTTATGAAGATATGCAGCGTTGGGCATTCAACCTGCAAATTTACTTCCTTAATAAGCGCCTTAAGGGGATAGTAGAAATTAAGAAGCGTAAAGAAACCATAATTCAGGATAGAACCATATACGAGGATGCCAAAATATTCGCCCCTAGCCTCCACTCTATGGGGCTAATGAGCAGCCGCGATTTCGATAACTACAGCTCGTTGTTCGACTTGATGATATCGCTGGTTTCTCCACCCGACCTGATTATCTATCTTAAGGCATCGGTACCCACGCTGGTAAATCAGATTCAGAAGCGAGGCAGAGAGTACGAGGCAGGCATCCGTATCGATTACCTTACCAAGCTTAACGAGCGTTACGATGAGTGGTTCGAGTCGTACAATGCCGGTAAAAAGCTTATTCTGGATGTTGATACCATTAACTTTTCCGAACGTCAGGAAGATCTGGGCTTAGTTATCGATAAGGTTAACGCCTCGCTACATGGCTTATTTTAGCATTCGGCTGGAAATGCCTTGCTGCTTGTAAAAAACGCGGCTTTTAAATAATAAATATTTCATACCGCTGTGTGAACAAACAGCTACCTTAGAGGCTTATAAACAACGTTTACGGAATTATCCGTTATAAGTATTATTATGAGTAAGATTAAAAAAATTGGAGTGCTTACATCCGGAGGAGATGCTCCGGGAATGAACGCTGCTATACGTGCCGTAACTCGTGCCGGTATTAACAACGGTTTCGAAGTTTATGGCATCCGTATGGGCTATCAGGGAATGATTGAAGGCGATATTTTTAAGATGGAGTCGCAAGATGTGAGCGGAATCATCCAGAAAGGCGGAACGTTTTTGCAAACAGCACGTTCGATAGAGTTCTATGAACTCGAAGGTAGAAAAAAAGCGTACGAACAGCTGCATAAATTCGGTATAGGTGCTGTTGTGGTTATTGGCGGTGATGGTTCTTTTACCGGTGCAAACTACATGACACAAGAAAGCGATATATCGGTTATCGGTATCCCCGGAACAATAGATAACGACTTGTTTGGAACAGATTATACTATTGGTTACGATACGGCGTTAAACACCGTAACCGATGCGGTAGATAAAATACGCGATACAGCCAGCTCGCATAACCGCATCTTCTTTGTCGAAGTAATGGGTCGAGAGGCGGGCTTTGTTGCCATTAACAGCGGCATTGCTTGCGGTGCCGAGGTGATTATGGTTCCAAGAAAGCGGAATCAGGTAGATAAAGTCCGCCTATTCTTAAAAGAAAGAGCTGCAAAGAATAGGTCTAGTATAATTATTGTTTCCGAAGGTCTGGAGGAAGGAGGAGCTATGGATATTGCCAACATCATAAAGCCCGAATTCCCTCATTTCGACATTCGCGTATCTATTTTAGGTCATATTCAGCGCGGGGGCTCGCCCAGCAATAAAGACCGTGTTGTTGCCAGCATTATGGGTATAGCCGCTGTTGAAGCCATAATGGATTCGCAAAAAAACATTATGATAGGCTGGAAAAACGAGCAGGTAGCGCATGTTCCCCTTAACAAAACTATAAAAATGCATAAAGATGTTAGCGACGACCTGCTTAAAGTTGCAGAAGAAATAGGAACGTTTGTACCTAGAAAATAGTTAAGCAGCCAATATTTTTCCGGCTGCCTTTATATGTTTACCGTCATTTCGAACGAAGCGAGAAATCTCCTGAAAAAACGCTTTACAGCTAATTAACAGATTTCTCGCTTCGTTCGAGATGACGGTTTTTTTATTCTGGAATTAAGAAATATATTTACCGAGAATTTTGAAGATGGACAATGTCCGTCTTTTTATGTCTAAAAGAACATACGTATGCTGATAACAGGTAACTCTAAGGAGGTAAGTAGGCAAGTAGATTTTATAAAAAGCAGCGGTAAAACGGTTGGCTTTGTTCCTACTATGGGGGCGTTGCATAGAGGGCATATATCGTTGGTAGAGCAGTGTAATAAGGAGTGCGATTATACGGTTGTAAGCGTATTTGTCAACCCTACACAGTTTAACGATAAAGAAGACTATAAACGTTACCCGCGAGTGCCCGAAGAAGATAGCAAAATGCTCAAAGAAGCAGGTTGCGATTTGGTATTTATGCCCACCGAGCAAGAAATCTACCCTGAACCTGATACTAGCATTTTCGATTTTACCCCCCTCGACAAAGTGATGGAGGGAGCGTTTCGTCCCGGTCATTTTAATGGAGTTGCCCAAATCGTAAGTCGCCTATTCGATATTGTTAAGCCCGATAAAGCGTTTTTTGGACTGAAAGATTTTCAGCAGCTGGCGATTATTCGTCGGTTGGTACAGCAAGTCAATCGTCCTGTTACAATTGTAGATTGCAACATTATTCGTGAGGCAGACGGTCTTGCCATGAGTTCGCGTAACATGCTGCTTAATGCGGATCAGCGAGAGGCTGCGCCTACTATCTATCGTGTACTGATGCAAGCAAAGGAGCTGGTTACCGAGCTAAATCCCGATCAGCTAAAAGCATATGTTACAGACCAGATAAATGTTAATAGTGAGCTTAAAATAGAATACGCCGAAGTTGTAGATGCCGGTAATCTCCAACCCATAAAAGCGTGGAATGACGCTCAATCTGTTCAGCTTTGCGTTGCCGTGCAGGTTGGTAAAATTCGCCTGATAGATAATATAAATTTGATTTGAGTAAAACATAACGTCATTTCGAGCGTAGCGAGAAATCTGCTCACATTCAGTAGATTTCTCGCTACGCTCGAAATGACGAAGGAAGCTATAGATATATTATGAATGGCACAACTGGTAGAAGTTTAATTAATTGTGTTAATTAGGACTAAAATTTCGCAAAGTATTGTATATTTGCCATTCTATAGAAAAAGTTATGCAGATAGAAGTTTTAAAATCGAAGTTACATAGAGTAACCGTTACAGAGGCAAATCTACATTATATAGGTAGCGTTACCATTGATGAAGACTTAATGGATGCTGCCAACCTAATTGCCAACGAAAAGGTTACTATTGTTAATATAACTAACGGAGAGCGGTTAGAAACATACGTAATAAAGGGGGAGCGCGGTAGCGGAAAGATTGGCATAAATGGTCCGGCTGCACTTAAATGCAGAGAGGGGGATATTGTGATCATCATGTCGTACGGTATGATGGATTTTGAAGAAGCTAAAACGTTCGAACCCGCACTTGTTTTTCCCGATACCAAAACTAACCGTCTTATAAGTTAGTGCCGTTAAGCCGTGCAACGTGCAAAAGAAAAAAGTATTAAACATATTACGCTACCTTGTATTCTTTGCGCCTACGGTAGTGCTGATGTACTTTGCTTTCCGCAACATAGAGCCGCAAAAGCTATGGGACGGAATAAAAAGCGCTAACCTTTTTTGGATAGTAGTAGCCATAGCGGTTAGTATTCTTGCATACATATTTAGAGCCGCACGTTGGCAAATAATTATCGAACCTCTGGGTCATAAACCCACCTTTGCCAACACCTATAACGCAACAATGATAGGCTATCTTACAAATCTTGCGCTTCCTCGCGTAGGCGAAATAACACGTTGCGGAGTGTTAGCCAATACCGAAAAGCTACCCTTCGACAAGCTGATCGGGACAGTAGTGGTAGAGCGAATTTTCGATCTGATAATTCTTTTACTTG
Source organism: Prevotellaceae bacterium (assembly GCA_031258195.1). Classification (GTDB taxonomy): domain Bacteria; phylum Bacteroidota; class Bacteroidia; order Bacteroidales; family UBA932; genus JAIRNF01. Next base: position 66,845 of record JAIRNF010000027.1, on the reverse strand, counting down.
CCGTTTTATCGGCAGTACTTATCCGCGTTGATGTTTTTGGGAATTTTTTATTCGAAAAGGTATGGCAACCTGTTAACAATGGCTTGAACAGCATGTTGGGGCATACAACCTTATTGCTGATTATTTTGTTGTCTGTTATTGTAGCAGTTGTGCTGATATATTTTTTTAGAGACAAGCTAAAGAATATTGGCGCAGTAAAAAAAGTAAAGAGTCTGGGCAAAGGCTTTGCCGAAGGTATTAAGAGCGGAATACGGATGAAACATCGCTGGATGTTCCTGCTGTATTCGCTACTCATTACCCTATGTTATTGGATGATGAGCTATACCATTATGCTTGCTATACCCGAAACGGCAGGGCTAACCATTATTGATGCTTTATTTTTGTACGTACTCGGTGGGCTTGGTTGGGTTGTTCCCGCGCAGGGAGGCTTCGGCTCGTTCCACCTTATTGTTGCCATGGGGCTGGGACTTTACGGAATTGCCTTTGAACAGGGTATTGTTTTTGCAACTATATCACACGAGTCGCAAGTGCTGTTTATGCTCATTTTGGGCTTTATATCGCTTGCGTGTGTATCGTATAAGCTAAGAAAAAAGAAACCGATAGTTTTCACCTAAAAATTATTGCTATGGATAATGAACTAGAATTAATCAATCATCGGATTATGAGCGACAAAGACGAAATTTCGCATAAACTGGCTTACTGGAAGTTTAAGTCGAAAACCTTTGCCTTCGTTCATGGTTACTTTGATGTGTTAACCAAAGAAGTTCTCGATTATCTGGCAAATGCCTCTAACGAAACTAACCGCCTTATTGTTGCCGTACACTCCGACAGGTTGGCAAAAGAAGCAGGACGCTCTTTGGGGAATACCGAAGCCGATAGGGCAACGCTCGTAGCAGCCCTCCGTTTTGTAAATGTTGTACTTATTCTCAACGAACCTGTCGAAGATATGATCGCTTTTCTTAAACCCGACGCCTTACCCAAAGGAAACGATTTTTAAGAGGCGACATAAAATCTAGAAAACAAAGATTAAAAGCCTTTATTTATAGAAAGTAAAGGCTTTTTCCGTCATTTCTCCCTTCATTCGGCTGATACCGGTAATAAATCCTACTATTTTTTGTAGAAGAAACGAATACTGGCAACACTTTTTTAATTGTTAAAACAAAGTTTATACATTAAATACATGGTACCATGTATTTAATGTATATTTTATATATTTGCACCTGACTTGCTAGTGGCTCTATCTATAAAAATGGCTGATTTATATTGCTTTAGCCGAAAGTCGAATATACTTACAACTTTTATTTCTCAGAATAAGCCCTATGTATATTCATCATAATAATCAACTAATTAAAACTTATCAAGTTATGAGAAAAATTCTATGTCTTTTTTGTGCGGGGTTGTTAGCTTTTAGCTGTAGTAAAGAGATTGAACAGCAAGTAGAATCTGAAGCTACAAATTCAGATTTATCCAGACAAGCAGTAGCCATTACTAGCCTTATTACAGTGGGGTATATTGCATATACTCCAAATAGCGTGTGTGTAGATAAGTATGGCAACTGCTACTACTTTGACTACGGACATCCTCAAACTCCTAATGCGCTTTCAAAGGTTGACGCAAATACCTCAACAATCGTTACACTATTTACACTGCCTGGTAATACTCAAAGTCTCGGTGTAAATAGCAATGGTTGGGTATTTGCGTCATTAAATGACTATAATTCCAACGACAGCCGTATTGTTCGTTTCGATCCTGACAGTGGGTATGCAATGGCGCGTGATTATTCTTCTGCTATAAAAGTTCTTACAAGATGGAGTTCATATTGGGTTTGAAGCTTAAGCGTAGATGTTCACGACAACGTTTTCATCAACTGTTCTGCTGGTCGTACCGCTTTTACCTCCAGCTGTATTATAAGGATAAACGGAAGTAATGATAAAGTGTTAAAAGTAGTAGAAAATGAAGAGTAGATATTTACTACGGAAATCGACGTCCGCACCCGACGGATGGGTACTGACCGATACGGAGCATGGCATAGCTTGCGAGTTCCTCGAGAACTATTTTAACAGCACGCAAAAACTTACCGTATTAGACGACGCGCCAAACGCGTCCGCCGAAACGCTAGCCGGTATCGTTAGAGAAATGTCGATTTGGCTCTGGCGAAATCATCGCGATAAATGCGCTATTCGCGTCGCGATCGGAGCACGGCTTAGGGAGCTGCGCAAGCTGAGAGGTCTGAGCCAAGAGGAATTAGCGAGTAGAATAGGATTTAAGCAGCAGAATATCGCTCGTATAGAGAGCGCGAGATACGCAACTAGCATCGATATTCTCGGCTACATCTGCGATGCGCTAAGCTGCCGAATAGAGCTGGTTCCGAACGAAGAGAAGCCCCTCGGCTAAGGGGCTTCTCTATTTTCCGCTTGAAATATAACCGGGATATCGGGTAGCTCTACTAATTCCGATAATCAGCGAATACTGTACGGATTGAGCGAAAGCGCCATAGAGAACGTAGAGCAAGGTCGGTTTGCCTATAGCCTAGCTGTTCAATACAGGATTTCTATCGGACTGGGTATCCCTGTTCGTGATTTGTTTGACTTCTAAAACCATTAATTATAAAATGCTATGAAAGAATAGCTTGACGACATACAAGCCTACACAGAGATGGATTGCTCCACAAGTGTTAAGCCATTATGCAAGTGGTGTACGAAATGCTAGCGAAAAGGTACGTGCAAAAATAGTCTTTGCACTACATCGGCTAGGTAAAGAACTTCTAACGGTAGAGCAGCTCTTGTTTCACACCAAAACTTTCTACCTTACCCACCTCTTCGGTAGGGGTGGGTTTTTAAAATTATGGTCTGAAAGCTTTTTTGCTTAAAATTATATCTTCGGAAAGTTGTGCCGAATAATTTTAGATTCATTAAAACCGTGCCTTCTCAAGTATATCTCAGTCGTATAAATATCGGTATGGTCCAGGTGATCTCTAATATTGATTAATGACTCCCCTTGTTCCGCAAGCGTTACCGCGCCCGTATGTTTAAACGAGTAAAGCTTATATATATCAGGAAGTTTCAATTCATTCCTAATCCGATTAAAACGATCTCTTAAAGTGTTTTTGCCTAAGCGTTCGGGTCCCGGTTCCTTGTTCCTGCCGAAAACATAAAACTCGGGATTACACTTATCAAACTTCCGTACGTTCAGCAGATACTCAAGAAAAACATCCGGAATAACCACTTCTTTTCGTCTATTTGTCTTCGCGTTTTCGGCGGAAATTCTAACCTTACTTACGTTAGATCGTAGATAGAGGTCGCCCGCTTTCATTAAACGAATTTCAAAGCCGGGACGTAAACCGCAATAGTATTCGAATCGACAAGCCAAAGCGAGCTGAGGATCCTTTTCGTCCATAACTTCCATTATTTTTTTCAGGTCGTCTTTATGGATGCGCTCCGCGCCAAGATCTTTAACCGTTTTGTTGACCGGAAGATTATAAACCGGATTCTTTGTTACGCTACCGTTACTAAGAATAAAATCGAACAGCTCTTTTAGTAGATTTGCGTATGAGCTCGCGGTATGGGCGGTGTGCTTCCTGTCGTCGCGCAAATACCGGAAGAATCGAATTATTACGTCGTTTGTTATCGCCGAAACATCAAGGTGGACTACTTCGTTCTTAAACAGCCAGTTTTGAAAAACCCTGTAGCGGCTGGTATATGTTACAAGAGTACCGGACCTAAGCCCTTTATCCTTGAGAACCTCTTTAATATACTTTGAGATCCAGTAGCCATAAGCTTTATTAGAGGCGATCATTCTTTTGAATATCCGCGCTTCTTGATGGTACTGCGTTTGATCTTCGTAAACCGCTTTCTCATTATCCTCATAGACGACCCAGCCGTTCCGAAGCTTCGCGTTAAACTCCTTAATAAGCCGTTCCGCCAGTTTATAGCGCTCGTCTTTAGTTGGCAAATCGTTAATATTTACGCCGTCAAATAGTTCGAAGCACCTACGCGCCATCTCGTCCGTTCGATGGTTACGCTGAGAAACTTCTACATACCACTTTTTTGAAATATTCCCCTTACGATCTCGGAGGCTCGGCAAGATTAAAATTTTTTTTCTACGCATTTGAATTTTCGCGGCGAAATTCAAACGCGTAGTAGTTCAAATTTTATTAATGTATCTAAATTGTCCGGCTTTATAACTGTATCTAAAACCATCGATAATCTGTTGAAAATCTTACGACTTAGATGTTCCGGGTGAACGAGGGGATTCGAACCCCCGACCTCTAGAGCCACAATCTAGCGCTCTAACCAACTGAGCTACGATCACCATTTACGCAAAGCGTGGGGCAAAAGTAGTGTTTTTCTTTAAAAAAGAAAAATTTGGACTAAACCTTTGGCCATTTTTTATGTCTAACCATCGAAACTTTTTTTAGCTTTGTATGTCTATATAGCTGCTAAAGTTGTTTTATCAGGAGGACAACATAATCATTCTCGCATGAAAAAGAAAAAAATTATTTATCTGTCGTTGGCTGCCGTAATTGTTGTTGTGGCGGCAATTTTTATTTTCTCCTCATCTGATAAAGAGGAGGAGCAAAGAGTGAAAGTGCTCAAGGGCGATTTCGAGATCGTAGTTACCACATCCGGCGAACTGGTGGCGCCCAATAGCGTTAATATTACCGGACCTGTAGAACTACAGGGCAGAAACATGCGAGGTATTGGCGATATTAAAATCTTAGACCTGATTGCAGAAGGTACTGTTGTAGATTCGGGTGATTATGTAGCAACGCTCGATCCATCGACTATACAAACCCGCCTGAAAGACCTCGATGCAGAAGTTGAAAAGTTTGTAGGTCAGCTGGAGCGCACGCAACTCGATACATCGCTTAATCTGCGTACAATCCGTAATAATATAAAGAACCTTGAGTTCGAGGTAGAAGAAAAGCAAATAGTAGTCGATCAGTCCATCTACGAACCACCTGCAACACAACGCCAAGCAAAAAACGCGTTAGATAAGGCAATCCGCGATCTGGAGCAAGAGAAGCGTAACTATACGCTAAAAGTCGATCAGGCAATCGCTCAGGTTGCCGAAGTACAGGTTAGCCTTAACCGCGCCCAAACCGAGTACGATGGTATGGTGGACGTGCTTAGCCGCTTTAACGTTCGCGCTCCCCGTTCAGGAATGGTTATCTACTATAAGATGTATAACGGCGAAAAGCGAAAAACAGGCGCTACCGTTAGCCCTTGGGATTTGATAATAGCAACGCTTCCCGATTTCTCTGTAATGGATTCTAAAACCTATGTAAACGAAATTGATATCAGTAAGATAAAAACAGGACAGGAAGTGCGTATTGGCATTGATGCATTCCCCGATAAAAAATATCCCGGACAGGTGATTTCCGTTGCAAATATCGGTGAGCAGCTAAGAAATGCCGATGCTAAAGTTTTCGAGGTTGTTATTCGTCTTAGAGGTACCGACCCTATTCTTCGTCCCGCAATGACAACATCTAACCAAATTGTTACGGCATCATTTAGCGATGTGGTTTATATTCCTATCGAATCTTTGTTCGGTAACGATACTATGACATACGTTTATAAAACTAACGGCGTTAAACAAATTGTAGTTGCCGGAGAAATGAACGAAAACTACTGTATAATAGAACAAGGCATACAAGATGGCGAAGAAATTTATTTATCGGAACCTCAGAATGCGGAAAAGTTTAAGTTGATAGGCGAAGAGCTTATTCCTATTATTAAGCATCGTAAAGAAGAAAAAGAGCGAGAAGAACAGCAGCGGTTAGAAGAAGCCCGCCAACGAGAAGAAGCTCGTAAAAATGCCCGTCAGAATTTTAGAGGTTCTGGGCGTGGTGGAGTACCCGGAAATGCGCCGTCTCAAGGGGTAGCCCCCAATGGTTCGGGACAAGCAAGGGTAAGACCCGAAGGGGCTACGGGGCAGCGACCCGCTAACGCAGGCGATTCTACTCAGCAACGAAGACGTCCACAGGCAGACTCAACCCAAGCACCTCAGAAATAAGAACTATGTTTAGCTTTTGGAGTAGATATATGCACGACATCGTTATTGCTATGGAGGCAATAATGGGCAATAAGCTTAAGTCGATGCTAACGGCACTCGGTATCATTTTTGGTGTTGCCGCCGTTATTAGCATGATGGCTATTGGGAATGGCGCACAGCAGGAAATACTCGAGCAGATTAAGATGGTGGGGGTAAACAATATTGTTATCGTTCCGGTTCTTACTTCTGACGAAGCCGAAGAGTCTTCGGAAGAAGGAGAGAGTCAGGTAAAAAAATTCTCTCCCGGACTTACGCTTGCCGATGCACAATCAATAAAAGACATACTTCCCAGCGTTGAACGCATCAGTCCCGAAGTAACGGTAGATTCGTATGTAACTCGCGAGGGGCATCGTTATTCCGCAAAGATGACAGGTGTTTCCGTCGATTTTTTCGGTCTATATAACCTTCCGCTAGAACAAGGCGCCTACTTTACCGAAGAGCAGGATGAGCAAGGGCAGCCTGTTTGCGTAATAGGACATAATATCAAAACTAAATTTTTCAACCAGATAGATCCAATAGGGCAGCAGCTAAAGTTTGGGAACTTATGGCTTAAAGTTGTGGGTGTGCTCGAGGCTAGCGAGATGACCGTTAGCACTTTCGAAAATACAGGTGTGAACGTGTATAACGACAACGTTTTCATTCCTATTAAAACTATGCTGATGCGCTATCAAAATCGCGCCTTGGCAAACTCTAAAAAGAGCGAGAATGCGGTTTCTATGATAGGCGGTGGAATGCGTGTAGTGGTATCTACGTTCACAACGGCAAATACAGAAGCATCCAAAAACTACCACCAACTCGACCGTATTATTGTGCAGGTTAAGGAAACCGAAATGCTTAACTCCTCGATGGAAGTACTTAGCCGTATGATGTTCCGCCGCCATCAAGGAGTAGAGGATTATCAGATCACCGTGCCCGAAATGTTGCTAAAGCAACAGCAGCGAACCAAAGATATTTTTAATATTGTGCTCGGCGCAATTGCCGGAATATCGCTGCTCGTAGGCGGTATCGGCATCATGAATATTATGTTTGCCTCGGTAATGGAGCGTATTAAAGAAATTGGCACACGCTTGGCAATTGGTGCCAAGAAGAAAGATATAGTTGTTCAGTTTTTATCAGAAGCAGTGCTTATCAGCGTTTCCGGAGGGCTGATTGGCGTAATACTTGGTGTTACGCTGGCAAGTATTATCACTTCGGTGTTCGAGATAAAAACCGTAGTATCTGCTGTATCTGTAATAGTTGCGTTTGGTGTGTCGGCGTTGGTAGGTATAATATTCGGCTATGCGCCGGCTAAACGTGCGGCAGAAAGAGATCCGATAGAATCGTTAAGGTACGAGTAAAATATTATAGAACAGAGCAAAAGAAGATTTAATAATTCAAAAATATAATGATTCAATACATAAATAAGGGCTTGAATTACCTATATTTTTAAATTAATCTTATTGGCTATATGCATTACCCTGTTCTCACATACAACACGTCGTCATTCCGAGCACAGCGAGGAATCTCCTCAATGTCAACAGATTCCTCGCTGTGCTCGGAATGACGGAGATGTTATACAAATCTTTTGTCTATAAGTCTTTAATCTATAAAGAATATGAATAAAATATCGTTACTGTTAGGAGGTTGTGCGGCTTTTTTGCTGATGTTTACCGTTGGCAATACAGCCTATTCGCAGGCGAAATACAGCTATAAGCTAACGCTGCAAGAGGTTATAGATTTGGCTCAAGACCAATCTCCAAACGCTATACAGGCAAAGCATACCTTCCGCTCAAGCTATTGGGAGTTTGTAAGCTACAAAGCTAACTTTTTACCCAGCCTTGTGTTTAGCGGCGAAACGCCTTCTTTCTCTAAGCGGATCGAGAATATAAAGGTTACCAACGCCGACGGTACCGTATCGTACGTCCCTTCGTCAGAATTTTCTAATACCGTTTATGGCAAGTTCTCTATAAACCAGAACGTACCATTTACAGGCGGAACGCTTTCGCTTAATACCGACCTTCAACGCGTTGACAGGTTTAGCGGAAGCCTTAAAAACAGAGAATCCACCAGCTACATAAGTACACCGATCAGCGTAACTTACAGGCAGTCGCTTTTTGGTGTTAACACGCTTAAGTGGGATAAAAAAATAGAGCCCATTAAGTACGAGGCGGCAAAGCGTACCTACTTAACCGATATGGAAGGCGTGTCGATACAGGCTATCCGTTTGTTCTTCAACCTGGCATCTGCTCAGCAAGATTTGGAAACGGCTAAGTTTAACTACCATAATAACGACACGCTTTATAAAATCTCCAACGGGCGTTATAACATTGGAACAATAGGAGAAAACGACCTATTGCAATCCGAGTTGTCATTTATGGATGCGCAGTCAGCGCTTAATAAAGCCGAGTACGATTTGAACTCGGCAAAGAATAGGTTGCGTTCGTTCCTAGGGTTTAACGAACAGGTTGATGTAGAAATTATAATTCCGGCAGAAGTACCGAAAGTAGAGCTGAGCTTAGGGCAAGTGCTAACGCTGGCAAAAGAAAATAGCCCTAATGTGTTGGCTTATCGGCGAAGGCTGATAGAGGCAGAGCGGGCGGTTGCCGAGGCGCGTGCTAGCAGAGGATTTCAGGCTGATCTGGAGCTCTCGTTCGGATTAAACCAGCGGAGCGATAGCTTTAGCGGTGCTTATAAGTCTCCCGATGATATGGAAACCGCTAGTATCAGGCTTTCAATTCCTATTCTCGATTGGGGGCGTGGTAAAGGGCGCGTAAAAATGGCGCAATCTAAGCAGGAGCTGGAGCAGGCAAAAGTTCAGCAGGAGGAGATAGACTTTGAGCAGGATGTAATACTTCGCGTTCAGCAGTTCAATATGCAGGATATGCAGTTTAAAATAGCCGCTAAAGCCGATACCGTTTCGCAGCTGCGCTACGATGTTACGAAAAAACGCTACCTGATAGACAAGGTTACCATAACTGATATGAACAATGCGCAGAGCGACCGCGACCGTTCGACAGCACGCTACGTAACAGAACTGCACAACTACTGGAACTACTACTACACCATACGCCAACTTACGCTCTATGACTTTATTAAAGACGAAGCGCTAAGCGTAGATTTTGAAGAACTCGTAAGGTAAGGGCAGGATAGAGTAGTTTATTTAACTACCACAAGGGTTAACATCCACCGTCATTTCTCGCTTCGCTCGATAGGATTTTAATCAACTTAATACCGTAGAGTTGTGGAAAACGAAAAGCCACTTACCAAAGCCGAAGAGCGGGTTATGCGTGCTTTATGGATGGTAGGCAAAGGCGTGCTGCGCGAGGTGGTAGATGCTATGCCCGACCCCAAGCCGCACTCTAACACCGTTGCTACCGTACTGAAAATACTAACCGATAAGGGTTATGTAAACGTAGAGCCTGTAGGACGTATTAACCTATACTCGCCTAAAGTAAGTATAGAAGAGTACTCTAAGCGCAGCATTTCGCAGCTGGCGGTGTCGTACTTTGGCGGTTCGCTTAGCAGCATGGTGTCGTTTTTGGTAGATAGTAAAGAGGTAAGTATCAACGACCTCGAACAGCTGATACAGCAGTTTAAAAAGTAGCATGAGTGCGCTTATACCATAATATAGGTAAGCTGCTGGTGTACTCTGGCATTTTTGCCGGCTACTACTGGCTGTTTATGCGGAAGAGTACCTTTATCCGATACAACCGTTGGTATATAATATGTACAATGGTGCTATCGGCGCTGCTTCCGTTGGTAGAAGTTACCGTAACAATCTACTACGAGGCATTGCCTGTTGCTGATGGTATGCTGTACGAGGTATTTCCGTACGTTACAGATAGTACCATAAGTTATACTGCGCTTATAGTTTCTGTAGCAACAATACTATACGCGTTGGTGGTAATATTAATTACAACGTTTGCCATTAAAAGTATTCTACGGATAAGTTGGTTGAAAAGGTTTAATACATATCGAAGCATTGAAGCCGTTAGGCTTTACTGCTGCAAGCAAAAGATTGCACCGTTTTCTTTTTTCAGGAACATATTTATTCCGGATACGCTACCGCTTGACACGAGCGAAGGACTGAGAGTTCTACAGCACGAGCTGGAGCATGTTCGTGCGCATCATAGTGCCGATAAAGCATTTGCTCAGGCGTTATGTACAGTATTCTGGTTTAATCCGTTTTTTTGGTTTTTTAAAAAAGAGCAAAGCTTGGTGCATGAGTTTTTAGCCGACCGTGTATACGTAAAGAATGGCGTGGCAAAAGAACTGTCTGGGTTTATACTATGCTCGCTCTATCCTATGCAGCACGCGTATTTCGGCAATCAGTTATTTCAATCACCCATTAAAAGAAGATTAGCCATGATGACAAAAAATAGAACAACCCATAGCAGCCTCCGCAAGTTGCTTATACTACCTGTTATAGCCATTTGCTTATGTGTATTTGCCGTAACGGTAGAGTCGAAACCCATTCCGCCCTGCGAAGTAGAAATACCGGCAGATAATCCGCAACCTGAGCTTATACCGATAGACGAACCGCAGCCGGATCCCGCTCCTACGAAAAGGTAGAACTTAGAAAATGGAATACTGTATCTTAACGAAATATCTCCGCTAAAACCTACATCTGGCTTAAACTCTGAGACTCCTTTATATTCCAGTTTAAAATCATACATCCCCACCGAGCCCGAAGGTGCAATGCACCATTGTGCCGATGAAGCAATAGGCAGGCGGCATAGTATAGTTATTAACAACTTTTTCATGGTGTAGTATTTTATGTTTCCCCTTTATTAAATAAAACAACTAATCAGACAAAAAGTTAATGAGCGTTAGCTTGAACTTAACTTCTACACTCATAAGCGGTTAGCAAAAAGAGAAGTGGAACTGTTAAGTATAATATAAAAAATGTTACTTACTTCTTGATTTTTATGTTATTTTTGAATTTCAATACTGTTTTAGCATGAGCAATGTATCAGAAAAGAAAGAGTTTAGCCCGGCAGTAGCTATCGTTATTGTATTGGTGTTCTTTATTTTGATTCTATCTGTGGGTGCATGGTTAATAGGTATATAGTTATGAGGAGGATTTGGTTAACTAAGGCTGGCTGGCACACATAATAATAAGGGGTAGCATTATGAAGAGAATATGGGTAGTTATTTTTTTGATATTTTTTCCTACAATATTGTTTTCGCAATGGAGCTTTGTAGGTTCGGTTTCTGGCGGAATTTCCGAGATAGAGAACGATTTTACAAAGCCTTATAGAAATAATAAGGGAAAAATGGGAGCCGATTTATCAGTTGCGGTTCGTTACTCTATATGGAAGTTCTACGTTTCATCGGGAGTAGGGTATCAAGCATTTAAGTCGGAAAGCGGATATGTGTTCAACTCAAATATTAACGGCTATAAAAACTTACATCCCGAATTCTCATACTCTAACATCTATATTCCTGTTACGATAGGATTTATATACGATAGATGGAGAGTTTATCCCATAGCAGAAACTGGTGTTCACGTTGGCTTTCCTGTTTCGCTCGAAGACAGGTTAGAGATAAGCCCTACGGTTACTACGAAGCACGGCGAAGCCAGATTGACCGTTATTGGCTTTATGCTGCAAGCCGGGGCAGGGTTCGCCCTTAGCGAACGATTTGCAATAGAAGCAAAGTTCAGGTATTTTTCTTCGGAAAATACATCTAATTTTCAAGGCTATAAATCGACTTGGCAGTACATTGGCGGACAGGTATCTTTTATTGTGAAATTCGACTCTTATTAGCGTAATTAGGTAATTAAGCGAAGCTGCTTTGCAAGGTCTAATTTCTCCGTCATATCCAACGAATGTGAGAACCATTAGTTTGGCAAAGCCACATCTCCGAGTTTAGTGCTTTGCTATCCACCTTCAGACTGTTGTATTTATTTCGAATGAGATTTTTGTTGACTTTCAGCCAGTTTCTTTTTTAATCTTTAAGCAGATCAACATACAGCTTATTAAATACCTCTATAATCTCATCCCTTACCTTTACATACACATCGTGTACATGTTCAGGCGAACCTACGGCTGTGTATGGGTCTTCAAACCCAATATGTATGCGATGTTTAGCCTTACCGAAGTAATTCGCATACTCCTTGTATGCATCATCGCAAACGGTAATCAGGTAGTCCCATTCATCGTTAATAAGCTTATATGCATGGCTGGGCGTATGGTTAGAGATATCTATACCGATTTCCCGCATTACCTGTATTGCCATGGGATGTACGTAGCTGCTCGGAAACGTTCCGGCGGAGAAAACCTGTAAAGAAGCGTCTAACGATTGCAGGTAGCCATGTGCCATCTGGCTACGGCAGCTGTTACCCGTACAAACTATCAATATTTTTTTGCGTTTACTTCTTTCTTGGAGAACCATTCTTGATTTTTTTGTGAAGATATAAAAATAGTAATCGCGATGCCGAAAAATAGTATGGGTATTACGAGGAGTCGTTTAAGTTATTCTTTTGGGGTGATACGTGATATTTGTGTCTTGCTGTTTTAAACTTTATCTTTACCGCATATTCGTGTGAACATGTCGGTATCTAAAGATAGGATATTAATACGTACATCGTGGGTAAGTACAGTTAGTAACCTAATTTTATCCGCATCAAAAATAGCGGTTGGGCTGCTAGCCGGTAGTTTAGCTGTAGTTGGCGATGGTATTGACTCTGCAACAGATGTAATCATCTCTATTGTAATGGTGTTTACCGCAAGCATAATGAGTAAACCGCCCAGCAAAAAGTATGCGTACGGCTATGTAAAAGCAGAGGGGATAGCCACAAAAATCTTTTCGTTAGTTATCTTTTATGCCGGAGCGCAGATGCTGGTTTCGTCGGTTAAGGTAATGATTGCTGACGAACCCAGAGAACTGCCCGCTATGCTTGCCATATACGTAACCGTATTTTCTATTGTAGGTAAGCTGTTGCTGATGCTATATCAGTATAAGCAGGGAAAGAGGATTGGTAGCTCGTTGCTAAAAACTAACGCCATCAATATGCGTAATGATGTGCTTATTTCTGGTGGCGTGCTGGTTGGCTTACTGTTTACGTTTATACTTAAAATGCCGCTGCTCGATACAATTACCGGTTTGCTGATAAGCCTTTTTATTATTAGATCGTCTATTTCTATATTTATGGATTCGAACGTAGAGTTGATGGACGGTGTACAGGACGAAGAGGTATATAGCAAAATATTTGACGCAGTAGATAAAGTTCCCGGAGCATACAACCCTCATCGTGTTCGATCTCGTATGATCGGTAATATGCATATGATCCATCTTGATATAGAAGCCAACGGAGCAATTACGCTTGATGAGGCGCACGATATTGCCAATGCCGTAGAAGATAGCATTAAGCAATCGGTAGAGAATGTTTACGATATTGTTGTGCACGTTGAGCCTCGTGGCAAATGCCATAGTAAGGAGATATTCGGTATAGATAAAAATATGGTAGAGTAGGAGAGATTCTATATCTTTATTATTTATACAAAAATAATTTTTACGTTTCTATCCGCTTTTTGTAATAGTGTATGCTTAATAAAAAGAGCTTTAGAAAATCCTAAAGCTCTTTTTATAAATTGTAATTTATAAGAAGCCGACTACCACGATGGGCAGGGGTGCTCAAGGCGTTTATCCCAGCACATACCGCATTCGCATATAAGTATTCCGTATAGCGGACTTTCTGGTCTGGCGCATTGTAAATCATCAGTACATCCGGTATAGCCACCTAGTGCATTTTTCTTTTCCTTTCTTGAAAGTATTGCACTTTCATTCAGGTTGAGCTGTTTTAGAGTTAATTTTTTCATGGCAGATTTTTTTATGGTTAACATCCGCAATGTATAAAATAAATTAAAAATTATGCTATTTATGCGGCTAATTAAGAGGAGGTTATGATAAAAAAGCGATGCTTGTATATTAGTTTTTTAGGAGGCTGGTTGTGTTTATCGCCATCAAAATTTATAATATGCTAAAATTCAGCATATTAAAAGAATACGCTGATGTATTTTAAGAATGTTAAATTGTATTAAGCTATGTTTGCTACAAATGACTCTTTTTATCATACGAAAAGTTGCCTCCTTTGGATATCTCGGGTACTACTAACTTCTCCTCTTCAGCGGAGTTAATGCCTTGTTTCCTACCAAATTGAAACCATTCGCCGTCCACATTAAATCTCCAATAAAAATATGCGATTGAGCTTTAGCTGATAGCCGACCGTCAGCCCTACATTCCACAGCTTGCCATGGTAGCCGGTATCATCGGAGATAAGGCTGACAAGCATCCCTTTATAGATATTGTATTCGCCTTAGTTACCGCTCAGACCGAGGTAAAAGCACTTGTTGTTGAGCAAGTACCAGCGCACTTCGGGGCTTACGAGCCATAGCTTCCGCACCTTGCTTTTTTCATCGCCCCAATAGGCACAGCTGCCGTCCACTTTAATGCCGATATTGCGGTTGGTAAGCCACTCTACGCCGAGCATCGGGGTGAGGAAAGCATCGTAAAGCAGGTTAGTCCGCACGGTTTAGATAGAATAGCGGACTCAGTAACGGATTGCTCTGGCAGAGTCTCCCTCTCGGACTGCTCTCTTGCAGCACGCTCCGCTTCGACTCTTTCGCGTTCCGCCTGCTCTCTTTGGGCGCGCTCACGTTCTGCCCGTTCATGAGCAGCCTGTTCTCTTTCGGCTGCCTCGCGCTCGCGAAGCTCCCATTCCAACCGTGCGGCATCGGGGGCTTCAACTTTAGCTGGAATGCGGAGCGTTATCATATCTTTATGTCCTTCGTAAGCCGTTGTATGGTTATTCGTTACAAAATCGGACTCTTTCAGCCCTTTGTTTATGATAAACTCCGACTTTACCCGGTTAGAGCGAATTACCGCCGTACAAAAATTTTCTTCGCAGGCAGGTAGCGAAGCGCGGTAGCCGTCCAACATGGATGGGTATTTTTCCCGAAGCGATCTCTGCGCGGTACTCCTCCACAAGGCTGTAAAGCCGGTTCCGCTCCACATCGTTGCTCCCGTATGTAACGCAGAACATATCCTGCCCGAGAACGAACTTAAAAGTAGCTGTCCGGTCGTCGGTTTTTACATAATTCTCCTGACTTATCCCTCTCGTAGAGAATAAAGGCAGGAGAAAAAGCAGTAGCATAAATTTTTTCATGCTTTTCATTTATTTGTTTATTAGCTTGTTTCTCAATTCGACAAGTGAAAATCCTGTCGCTTTCTTGCGAACCCTCGTGAAAGTGGCGCGGTCGGAAAACCCGGCAAGGCGGGCGATATCTTCTATGTTGCTTTTTTATTTTCCTCTGCTTTCATCAGCTTACTTGCTTCTTTAACACGCAACTCATTAACCAGAGTGACGAAACTTTCGCCCAAATAATTGTTTACGGCATGGGAGACGTAGTAGCGCGATACTTCCAGACGGTCGGAAACGTCATCCATCGACAGGCGACTCCGGGTATAGAACTTTTCTGTGATAAGCAGGTCGTGAACCCGAAGAGCCAGATTCTTAAAAAAAGTTTTGCGATTGTCATCGTACATCTTCTTTACCCAGATTGATTCGTACTCAGGTCGGAATAAAAGTATGGGGAAACAAAAAAAAGCTTGTCGCAATCCTTGATATGCGACAAACTTTTTTAATTTATGCGAGAATATCAGACCTTTAAGTAACTGCTTATTCTTATATATTCTGTAAGTTTATTTTACTTTCCGACCATATTTTTGCGGAAATCTCCCGGAGAAAGTCCTGTTATTTTTTTGAATACGAGGTGCGGTGACTGCCGGTCGTTGAAACCGGCCTCGAAAGCGATAGCATCCGTAGTAAGGTTTGCACTATGCGGTTCCGACATAATTCTGACGGCTTCCTTAACCCGGTATTCGTTGATGCAGGAATTGAAGTTTTTATGGGTACAGCGGTTCAAAGCAATCGACACATAATACCGATTGAAACCAATTTCTTTGGCAAAGACATCGAGGGTCAGATTAACACGTTTGTAGAGCTTATCCTCATTCATAGCTTTTTCGATGCTATTCATGATGATCTTGTCGTTCTCTTCGGGTATAACGGTATTATCATCAGTGCAAAGCATGGGGTTTTGGCTTGATAAGTCTGTGAAATCCTCAACTTGAACGGTTGCTTCATCATATGCCGTCTGCGGCTGGTACTCAATATAGCATTTGGGGTTTCGTCCTCTCCGCTACCGTTTTCAGACACATCTTCGGCTACATTGATGCCTGCCCATTTCTGGTTTTGGCGTACCAACTCCCGGTAAGCGTTCCGTTTTCGGCGGTAGAAGAACAACGTCAAAGCAAGAAGTGTAAGGATGACAACCAACGCACCCGAAACAATAAGGATAGTACGCAAATAAAATCGGCTCCGTGTCTTCTCGACTGTAAACTCCCGTTCGCACAGCCGGTTGTCCGCATCCCTTAGTCGCTGTTCAACACAACGCAGCACTAGTCCGCTGAACGCTGCGCTGCTATGCTGCTATGCCGCTATGCCGCCATAGCCGAATCAATATATCGGTCGGTCATAACGACATTACCCACGGCTGCATAATACTTGTCCATCACTTTATAAAATTCGCTGTTTCGCTCCGACACGCCGGATTGTTCGAATCGTTGTATGGGCAGGTCGAGGTATCGCCTTTTTTAAGGTAAATATCGGCTATCGTTACCGCCTTTCCCGCCACAAATGGAAAGTCGATGGTCCTGTCGATATTTTCTATGCTGGAGATGAACTGTGGCAGGACGTTGCCATAATCCTCTCTCAAGTACTGTTGTAGCCGAGGTTATCGGTCACAATGCCGTCCCATACCACCGCATATCGTTCGGGCAATTGCAGGATAGCGCGGAAACAGCTGTCGGCTCTTTCAAGATCGCCGTATCCGTTGCGGTAGCGAAGACCCAAGCCGTTCCAGGCAAAAGCCCGCGAACGGTAATAGCTATCCCCCGCGTCGGGGTCTTCGGTTATCCTGCGGTAATAGGATACAGCCTCGTCGTATTCGCGGAAAGAGTAACAAAACTCGGCTATCTCACGGTAGACGTAGAAGCGAAGGAGGAACTCGCGCATCGAAACGCCGTCGAGCATCGGTGTAAGGATCGTGTAGCAGCGAAACGCCCGCTCGTAGTCGCGAGCGAAAATACGCAGTACGTTGCCCGCATTGTAAAGAGCCCGCATTTTTATTAAAGTAAAGCCACGTCTGTCGGCCTCGTCCACAAACCGGAGCAGGTCTTCGGAAAATTGTTCAGCCGTATAGTCAGCGGAAGGCCGCAAGCCTCCGTTCCGATTCTTATGAAAACGAACATGGACTTCCATCATTCGGCTCAGCAGATCCCATTCGCCCGCAGGATCGGCAGCGGCGGACTCTTCCATCCAGACGAGCAGCCGGGCGCGACTGTCGTCATCATTCTTGAATAGCCGATCGCAATGTGATGTATAATCCTCGTAATATTCCGCATACGGTTTCCCGATCGGTTCCAGAAAAGGGTTATCCTCATGCTCCCCATCCGCTAATGCGGTAATGGAACAAAGATAAGAGTGGGAACAGTATGTAGAAAAGGCACTTCATCCATTTCGAAGTATAGAGCGAAGTTACAAAAATTCAATGGATCATTGAACTTTATCCTTAAATGAATAGCCGCTCTCGCAGTCATAACGACCTACGGTACTTGGCTTTTTTAAATGGAATTATTTCGGAAGCTTAAATAAGAACTCTAAACCTCCATCTTGCCTATTTTTTACAGTAATTGTACCTCTATGGAACAGAACGGCATTCTTGACGATTGATAAGCCTAATCCCGAGCCACCGCTGTCGCGTGTACGCCCTTCATTAATTCGGTAGAAACGTTCGAAGAGGCGATTCAAATGGCTTTCATCTGCAATACCTATGCCGTTATCGGCAAACGAGAAGTAGTAGAAATCTTTATCTTCGTTATATATGGCAACGGTTATTTTTACGTTATTTCCTGCGTAGCGAATTACATTATCCGTAAGGTTTCTAAAAACAGAATAGATTAGATTTACATTTCCGTTTACCGTTATACTATCGACAATATTCCATTCTATTGAGATAACTCTGTCTGTCAGCGGAATTTCGAGATCCGCCTTAAGGTTGCTAAGCAGGTTGTTGATGTTTATTTTTTCAACCTTAAACGACTGAGGCAACTCTTCTATTTTTGTAATAAGCCCGATATCCTGAATTAAATCCGACAGCACAACCACCTGATTATACGCTTTGGTTAAGAATTCCCGTTCTTTGTCGCTGTCGAGCTTTTGCTCTAAAACGGTTTCGAGGTAACCTCTAATGCTGGTAACCGGCGTACGTAGTTCATGAGCAATATTACCGGTCATTTCCTGCTTTAGCAAACGGGTTTTTTCCTGCGTGGTAATATCGTTAATGACAACTTCAAAACCACTGTCTTCAAATATGTTTGCGCGAATGGCGAATGTTTTTCCCTGTTTATTTATTTGCGTTTCGAAATACTTTTCTGATGAAGACAGGAAGCTGTTGAGCTCTGTAAACAAAGGATTACTGAAAATTAATTCAGGATTGCCATGAGCGTTATCAATAATAGTGTTGAGGTACTGAATAAATAATCCGTTATAAAATTCAACATCTCTGTCTGAGGAGAAAAAGCACAGCCCTTCATCCGAGCTGTGAACGTGCTGTAGCAGCTTTTCTCTTTCGAGAGTAACTTTTCTTTTTTGCTGTTCAAGCTCTTTATAGCTCTCTGCTATTTTATTCCCGATTTCTCCCAATTCGTCATCCGGAAAGCCAATAATCATTGAGTTTACTAAACCTTTTTCTGCCGAAACGGTAAAATCTCTCAGCTGCTCTATGGATTTGCTAAACCTGCCTGCAACATAGCTGATTAGTAAAAGGCAAATAATAAATAAACCTATAATGAAGTAGAGAAAAAAGTTATCAGCCTTCAGAAAATTTTGTACGCTAATATCGTAAGGTAATGCTACACGAACAAAATAGCTGTTAAAACGCTTTGCGTAATACAAGTACTCCTGCTCATTTGATGCAGATTTTCTGACATTACTTCCAGCTCCATTCTTTAATGCGCTGCTTACTTCGGGGCGATCTGAGTGATTTCCCAGCACACTTAAATTGCTAACCACATTGTCAAATACAACAACACCCTTTCTATCTATTAATGAAAGTCGGATATTTGAAGGAAATAGCGTTAGTAAGCTGTCTATTGTTTGTTGTTGATTATTGCCATTCTTGATAGCAACGTCAGCTATATTTGCATAGGCATCCAGCTTTTCTTCCAGCGCTTCGGTTTTATAGCTTCGTTCGCGAGACTGTTCAAATATAATCACGCCAGCCGTAAATAGAGCAAAGATTATAAAGAAGTAGAAAAAAAGCTTCTGTTTATAACTTGTCTTTATAGATTTCATAAGTAAGAAGTATTAAATCGGTAACCGTAACCCGAGCGGTTGGATATGACGAAAGCACGTTCGCCCAATTTTTTACGTAAACGCGCAACGTGGACATCAACAGTACGCTCTGTTATATACGGATTATCTTTCCACACTCTATCTATAATATCATCTCGAGAAAAAATCTTATCGGGATACTGAGCCAGTAATACCAGAATCTCAAATTCCGTTTTCGTTAAAGCTATTTTTTCATTATCTATTACTACCTCTTTGCTTTCGAGATCAATATATACCTCGTCAAAAACCAGCTTGCTACTTGTTTCTTGCGCTTGCTGCTCTTCCGACGGTTTATTTCTTTTTAGTACAACTTTTATCCTTGCAACCACTTCTTTTATGGAAAACGGCTTTGATATGTAGTCATCTCCTCCAACCGAAAATCCCGTAAGCATATCGTTTTCTGTATCTTTTGCTGTTAAAAATATTATTGGTATGTTGTTATTATTACGTCGTAAGGTTTCAGCCATTTTATATCCCGACATTTCGCCCATCATTACATCAAGTAGTATTAGGGAGTGATTGTTCGTCAGCTTCTCTAATGCCTCTTCTGCCGAATAAGCGCATGTTATGTCATATCCTTCGTTTGAGAGGTTGAATTCGAGAATTTCGCATATATCCCGTTCGTCGTCAACTATTAATATTTTTCTCTGCATAGCTTAATGTTTTGTGCTGCCTAAACCTTATTGGCTCCTTGTCATTTCGACCGAAAGGAGAAATCTCCCCATTCTTCACACTTCTGCTTTCGCAGCAGATTTCTCCTTTCGGTCGAAATGACGGTATAGCTTATTTAGCGTAAATATACTACAGATAGTCGATTTATTGCTATGTATTAACGCTTTGCATTTTCTCTTCCGCCGTGTTTTAAAACTTTCGCATCAACATAAAAAACTATTTCTTCGACTATGTTGCTGCAATGATCACCGATTCGTTCAAGCTTACGGATAAGCAAAAAAGTTTTTAGTCCGCATGCAATAAAATCGGTATTTGCTCGCATATGGCTGGTAAGTATATCGACCGACTTATTATACAGCTCGTCAATTTCGTTGTCTTTAGCCAGAATTTTTCCCGATAGCTTCGTATTCTCCGATTCCAGAGCAACATAACTGTCTGAAAGCATTGTGATTAATGTGTCGAATATTTTTTCCATCTGTAGCTCTTCCAGTAAAGCAGAATCGATCTTGTTGCATTCGTTTTCGACCACATGACGGGCTATACCTTCGGCAAAATCGCCAATACGCTCAAGCGTACTGCTAATTTTTATCATCGATAGTACCAACCTTAAATCTACAGCGACAGGGCTGAATAGCGCAATATAGTTTTCGCAGTCGCTGTCAATCTTCAGTTCGAATGCGTCAACACGTTTTTCCCTACTGGCAATTTCGCGGGCAACCTCAACATCGCCACTAAAGTAAGCCTGCTTAACTTTTTCGACCTGCGATATCACCAGCCTCCACATTTGGCTCACCTCTTCTTTAAGAGCGCTTAGCTCACGTTCGGTATGTTTCATATGCAATTTTTATTATCCAAACCTACCTGTAATATAATTCTGTGTTTGCTCTTTTTCGGGGCTTAAGAACATCTTTTTAGTATCGCTGAATTCTATCAGGTCGCCCAGCATAAAGAACCCTGTTTTATCGCTTACACGTGCAGCCTGCTGCATGTTATGCGTAACAATAACGATGGTATAGTCTTTTTTCAACGAATGTATCAACTCTTCTATTTTCGAAGTAGAAATAGGATCGAGCGCCGAAGCCGGTTCGTCCATAAGCAGTATCGATGGCGAAACGGCTAATGCTCTTGCTATACATAGCCGCTGTTGTTGCCCTCCTGATAATTCAAAAGCCGATTTTTTCAGCTTATCTTTCACCTCATCCCATAATGCTGCTGCAGCTAAAGATTCTTCGACCCGTTGCCTGATAAAGCTTTTATCGCCCATATTATTTACCCGAAGACCGTAAGCTACGTTCTCGAATATTGATTTTGGAAAAGGATTTGCCTTCTGAAAGACCATGCCTATTTTTTTACGAAGCTCATCAACATGAATGGATTTGCTATATATATTCTGTCCGTCCACCAAACATTCGCCGGTAAGGCGGGTTCCGTCAATCAAATCGTTCATGCGGTTAAAAAGGCGCAAGAAAGTGGATTTTCCGCAACCGGATGGTCCGATAAATGCCGTAACCGTATTGGCTTCCATAGCCATACTGATATTCTTTAGCGCATGAAAATCGCCGTAGTAAAAGTCTATATTTTTCGCTTCAATCATTATTAATTTGTTTTTACTTTTTTACCGAAGTAACGGCGTAAAAAGGTTGCCAGTAGATTTATGAGCAATACAATGGCGATGAGTACCAGCGCCGTTCCGTATGCTATGGGGCGCGAAGCCCCGACATCTGTTCCGCTTGTTGCTACTACGTAGAGATGATATGGTAATGCCATAACCTGATCGAAAATACTGTTGGGTAGCTTAGGTAAAAAGTATGCTGCTACGGTAAAAAGAATGGGTGCTGTCTCGCCCGATACCCTTCCGAGAGAAAGAATTAAGCCTGTAATAATATTCGGAAAAGCCATCGGCAGCACTACCTTTCTTATGGTTTGCAGCTTCGATGCTCCGAGCGCAAGGCTGCCTGTACGGAAAGAGTTGGGTATGGCTTTCAAGGCTTCTTCGGTAGTGCGTATTACCAGCGGTAAGATTAGCAATCCTAATGTAAGAGAGGCTGCTAAAATAGAGTCCCCGAACCCCAAAGTGTTTACGAACAAAGCCATTCCGAACAGTCCGAAAACAATGGATGGTATGCCGCTGAGGTTGTTCGTCATAACACGGATAAACTTCACAATCCAGCCATTCCCTGCATACTCGTTGGTATATATGGCAGACATTACACCAAGCGGGAAAGCAAATATTATACTTCCGATAACCAGGCAAAGAGTTCCTACAATTGCCGGAAATATTCCGCCCGACATCATTCCGTCTGTTGGCGCTGTTGTCAGAAAATCCCAGCTGATTACGCTTATTCCTTTGTATATTATAAATCCCAATATCCAGAATAGAATACCGACCACCAGCGACCCGAGAAGTCGGAATGTGATGAAGGCTATATGCTGACTTACTTTTCTACTCATGGCTATAGACCTTTATTGGGTTGACGCTTAGAAATAACTTCGGCTGTTATGCTAATGATAAGCGTAATAAGAAACAGTATGCAACCCAACATGAACAACGCCTGATAGTGTGCTCCGCCCGAAGGCGCTTCGCCCAGCTCAGCCGCAATGGTTGCCGGAATTGTTCGTACCGGCTCGAATAGCGAATGGGGCATAACGGCAGCGTTTCCAGTTACCATTAGCACAGCCATTGTTTCGCCTATCGCCCTGCCAATACCCAGCACAACAGCGGCAGATATTCCGGACGCCGCATAGGGAACAACCACTTTATAAATAGTTTGCCAATGCGTTGCGCCTAAGGCTAGGCTTGCTTCTCTCATAGCTCTTGGTGTATTTCTCATAGCGTCTTCGGCAACGGTAATAATGGTGGGGAGAGCCATTATGGCTAATATTATGCTCCCAGTAAGCGCGGTTTCTCCTACCGCCAGATCGAATGTTTTTTGAACTATCGGCACAAGCACCACCAAACCAAAAAAGCCATATACTACGGATGGTATTCCCGCCAGTAACTCTATGGCGGGTTTTAAAATTTTACGGGTACGCTCGTCCGCTAATTCCGATAGGTATATGGCAACACCCAACCCTAGAGGAAGGGCGATAATAATTGCGAATATGCTTACCAGTAAGGTACCAAGAATTAACGGTAGTACACCAAGCTGAGGCGATGGCGTAGAGGTGGGCATCCATTCTTTACCGCCAAAAAAATCGGAGAGGGTGATAGATTCTATCGGGAGGATTTTTACCCCGTTTATATCTTTTGGTGCATACTTTTCTGGTACAAATGCTATGATGCCAATGTTCTGAGCAATTACTTCTCCTAACTTTTCAGGCAACAACGAGTACTCTTCTCCCAATTCTTCATCTGAGTAATGGTTGAATATTTCTTCGAACCTGAATAGCGCGATAGCTTCGTCAGCTCCACCCAGCTCTTTCCAATTTTCAATTTCCGAATCGAATATTTTTTTAATCTGATATGGATTCAGGTGTTCTATGGTGTTGTCCGCATTAACACATAATACATATCCTTTTTCAACAGACGGGCTGCTAAATAAACCGAAACCTTCTTTAAATAGAAATACAACGATAAGCAGAATGGCGATGCTTGTAATAGCACCGCTTACTGTGAGAATACTTTCTACTATTCGCTCTATAATTCGCCTAAGGTGTTTCATCTTGTATGTGTAATCTGTAGAAGATGTCATTTCGAGCAAAGCGAGAAATCTCCTCACTGAACATTCTGCTGCTATTGGGGAGATTTCTCGCTTTGCTCGAAATGACTAAAAACATATGTTTACAACTTAAAACCACTAACCAATCTTTATTTTATAGTAATAAATCCTACTTCGGATACTATTTTTTGACCTTTTTCCGAAAGCACATAATCTATAAATGGCTTAACTGCTTTCTCTGATGCTGTAATGTAGTAGAAGTAAAGCGGGCGAACGATAGGGTATGTTTTATTCTTTGCGTTCGCCGCCGATGGATCTGTATAGGTTGCGCCTTTATCATATGAAACATGTATGGCTTTTACATCTTTGTTGAGGTAAGCTAAGCCTACATAACCTATGGCACCTTTGGTCTGGCTAACCGATTGTATTATCGAACCTGTTGCAGGCATGCTCATAATGCCATTCAGGTAGTTTTTATTTTTCAATACGCTTTCTTTAAAGAATTCGTAAGTACCCGAAGATGTCTCTCGCGAGTAGGGTACAATCTTTAAATCATCACCGCCTACTTCTTTCCAGCGCTTAATCTTGCCGGTAAATATACCCTCCAACTGCTCGCGCGTAAGGTCGGTTACCTTATTAGACGGGTTTACCACAATAGCCAACGCATCGTATGCGATAACTACTTCTTTAGCAGTTTTACCGCCTTCCTGCAACTTCTGCTTTTCATCGAACTTAATCTTACGCGAAGCCTGTGCAATATCGGTTGTTCCCTCTATAAGGGCGGCTATACCTACGCCGCTTCCGCCTCCGGTTACCGTAATGGTTTGCGACGGGTTTGCTTTCATATAGCTTTCCGCTTCTTTTTGCGATAGTGGGAGTACGGTATCAGATCCTTTTATTTTCTGAGCATTTGCGCTAAAAATAACGCCTGCCAGAGCTATTGTTATCAGAATAATTTTTTTCATTTTATGATGTATTATAAAAGTTATATTTACTAGTTCACGCTACAAACATAAACATATTGCCTGTATGTTACAGAGGTAATACTGTTTTGTTACGAATCGGTTAAGATTTAAAACTTATACTGAAGGTGAAGTGTAAACACATTTCCTTCCCAGCTATCGTAATCGGTAATATTACCGCTGTCTTCCCAGCTGTTTATTTCGTAGTAGGCTGTTAGCCTCAGGCTCGGGTTTATTCGCCACAAACCTCCAAATCCGATGGTACTTTGCCAAAGATCTGTTTTTGTTGTTGCGATACTTGTTCCGGATGCCGCTTTACCAACATCATTACCCGATATTTTGGTGTTTGGATCATACCAGTCGTACCTTGCTATAATAGAAACGGGAAAAGTACCCAGGTCTTGAACCAGCATCACATATCCGCCTTTCATTTTGCGTATAAACATGTCGTATGCTGTAGGGGCTGATCCGCCGGAGCCGGGTAGGTTTGAGTAGTTAGGGCTTTTGGCGCTTGATGATGATCCGGGTTGTTGACCAAACAGATATTCTCCTCTAACAGATGTCATACCTAATATGCTCATTATAGAAAATTGGGCGTCGAAACCTACATATTCGCGTTTAGCGAACTTACCTTTATTACCGGAATTGCTATCCACGGTAAAAACATCATCATTCATGGTATAAACGTTTTCTGTCGATTGGTACACACCACCATTATAGTAAGATACGCCAACGCCTATCTTTGCATCAGAACCTATATTTTTGTTTACCGACACATGCCCTATGAAATCTTTACGGTTATCCGTTTCGATTTTTATTCCATTTCCGGCAAAAAGACCTGCTTCCAGCTTCAAGATGTTCCATGGAGAAGTTTTTGACGGTTGCAGCACCAGCATTGCCCCTAAATCGCGCTCATCGGGAAATAAGGTTTGAAAGATTGTTGAGCGCTCCGGTGATTCGCGACGAGAAGATGAATAGTTGATTTCATAACCGAACGGACGATCAAATACGCCTGCTCTAAGGGAACTTGTTCCAATCCAGGGATCTTTAATGCTTAAGTAAGCGTCTTTAACGCCAACACCTTTCTCTGTTATATCCAGCTGAAAAACGCCCGAAATTATTTTCTCCTCATACGTCAGCTTAATGCGTCCACGACGAATACCGATTCTGTTAAAGCTATGCTCTTTATCTTCATTATCGCTACCAACTTTCAGCTTGGCGTCTTTTTCGCCCACTTGAAGCTGCCCTTGGATATAGCCTGATATTTTTATTTTTTGAAGAATCTTTACAGCGTCTTCAAGTGACGAGGTTCTTTTTTCTAAATTCTCAAGGGGTATTTGTTCGTTTTCTGTTTGTTGCCCATAGCCGGTCATAGCCATAAGAAAAAGGCATAATAAGATTGTAATCTGTTTCATTATATGCAATTGTTTTAATCGCATGGCACAAAGCTATGATGGGAATATTACAAAGGTCATAAGATATTACTACGAAATAGCTACCTTTTGTATTAACTTCTATCCTACCGCTAAGGATACTTTTGCCATGCTTCCGATCATCAGGTTAGATATAAAGATGCGGTATCCTATAATACATTAATGAGCATATTCCGAGAATACTTATTGTAAGGTAGCGCTATTGGAGCAATAGCAAAATAAAAATCAGCATTGCGATTAAATAATCGCAATGCTGATTTTTATTTTGAAACTTTTATAATTATCCAGCGTTTAAAAAACGTAATATTTAAGATTAAGTCATTTCATTTCAACATCCCAAATACCACAGGTACGCTCCAGCTCAACTAAAGCTACAGAGTAATTATACAGCGTTTCGCTGTATGCTGTCCGCGTTTCATTATAGGTGCGTTGAGCATTAAGCACTTCAAGAATACCCGTTTCTCCGCGTTCGTAGCTGTAAATTATCTTTTGAAGAATAAATTTTGCATCCTCAAGCAATCCTCTTTGAAATTGCTCCACCTGTCGGCAACTGATTACATATTTATTATAAGCCTGTACTACTTCTGCGCTTATTTGTTGCGCGATAGCCTCATATTCCAGCTCACTCTGTTTAACTGCTATCTGAGCAGCACGTAACTCACCTTTATTAGCATTAGAAAATTTTAAGGGAATGCTGATTCCGGCACCAATACTTTTGAACGAAGGAGCAGGCGCAATCTCATTTCGTACCTCTGACGAATAGCCGCCACCGATACTTAGCCCAAGGTCTATTGCTCTGTTAGCTTTGGCTAAACGCAAATTATGCTGAGAAACCTCTCTGGATTTTAATGCGGCATGCAAATCCGCACGGTTATATTGAGCCACGACAATAAGCTCTTGTAAGTTAAAATCACGTTTTGAGTAAAACAGCTCCCCTGCAAGTGAATCGGGCAGCTCCATAGTTTTATTTCCCTGAAATAACATCAGCCGAGCTAAAATGTCCTGCAGCTCCCCTTCGCTCGAATATACATCATTACGTATGCTCGCTGCTTCGAGATTAGATTGCCTGGCATCTACCTCCGATATAGCCCCCAGCTGAAAGCGTATGCTATCGGCACGTGCCAACTCAAGCATTTGTTGGTATGACGATTGCTGTATTTCGCATATCCTCTTTTGCCGCAATGCTGCATAGTAAGCAATAGTGGCATCGGCGCGCAGGTTGCGGAAGTAGTCTTCGAGCAAAGCCTCGGTCATTTCCTTTTCACTTTTTGCTACCAACACCCTTGCCTTTCGCTTTCCGCCCAGCTCTAACGTATAGCTTAGCTCTGCATCAATACCGTAACCCATTTCCAAATCCCAGTTTTGGTTATTTGCGTGGCTTATCGACAGCTCCGGGTCAGGAAAGACTTTGGCTGCTTTAACGTTAGCCTCGGCAATATCTACATTATACCTTTCGACCAGATAGCCGATATTGTTGTTCTTAACATTGTTCAAGTATTCATCAAATGTCAGTACTTTCGTTTCTTGTGCAAAAGCGGTAGCAGCACACAAAAGAAAAAGTACAACTATTATTGGTTTTATATTTTTCATCGGAATATCTATTTAAACAGATTTTTTACTTAGCTTTCTTTTTTCCAGTAGGTAATAAAATGCAGGCAAAACATACAGCGTAATTATGGTACCGAATAAAAGACCGTAAACAATTACCGTAGCCAACGGACGTTGTACATCAGAACCGATGCCGGTTGAAAGCGATGCGGGTAGTAGCCCCAAAATGGCAACCGTTGCCGTCATCAGTACCGGACGTAGCCGATGGGATGAACCTGAGATTACGGCATCTTTCAGCTCTGTTCCTCTTTTCCGTAGTATATTGATATGAGAAATCATGATGACTCCGTTTTGTAAAAAAACGCCGAAGAGGGCGATAAATCCAACTGCCGACGACACGTTGAAGGTCATATCACGTACAACCAACGCTAACATACCTCCAAAAACCGCAAGCGGTAGCATTCCTATAAGTAATCCTGCCTGACGGAATTTTCCGAAAGTGAAGAACAGAAGGAGGAACATTACGGCAAGCGTTACAGGCATAATTACAGCAAGACGCCCGAATGCGCGATGCTGGTTTTCCAGCTGTCCCGCCCAGCGCAGCTGAAATTTGGAATGGTCGTATGGCAGCTGCTCTTCTATTTTAGAATTAACCTCTTTAACGAAAGATGAAAGATCGCGTCCGCGTAAGTTCATTCGTACAGTAACGAAACGCTGGTTCATCTCGCGCGAAATCATACTTGCCCCTGTTGTTGTTATAATCTCCGCAACAGTCGATAGAGGTATCATTGCGCCAGAGCCGGAGGTTAGCATCAGTCCTCCTATTTTTTCGGGCGTATCGCGGTATTTTTCGTTATAACGGGCTGTTACATCATAAACTCTACTCTCGATAAAAACTTGAGATATCGCTTTCCCTCCAATAGCAACTTCTATCAACTCGGCTACATCAGCCACATTCAGCCCATATTGAGCAATTTTGTCGCGGTCGGCAACAATTTGGAGCTGCGGCAAAAAAGGTTCTTCCATAATGCCTATGTCTCCAGCGCCTTGTATTTCCTCTAAAATCTTTGATATCTGCTCAGCCATACGGCGGCTTTCTGTTATATCTTCTCCATATATTTTTATGGCCAGATCGCTATGCGCTCCTGCAATCTGATCCATAACCATGTCGATAATAGGTTGCGAAAAACCGACGTTGTATCCGGGCATCGTATCAATCATTGCCGCCATATCTGCAATCAGGTCTGATTTTCTGCGATCGTCTTTCCATGTGTCGTAGGGTTTCAACCCAACCATTACTTCGATATGCGAGAATGAGAACGGGCAGATACCTTCATCGTCTCGCCCTGTTTGAGTCATAACATAAGTTACCTCGTCATATTTTTTGATTTCGTCCCTAAGCACAGCCGCCATTTCAGACGACTTTTCGAGCGACATACCGGGAGGAAGCTGTACTTGAAGCCAGATACTTCCTTCGTCAAGATGAGGTAAAAAGTCTTTTCCGACATATGTTGAAAGTCCCACGACAGCAATAAGAATTACAGCAATGGGCGCAATTATCTTTTTGGGCGCAGCGATAATTTTTGCCGTCTGGCGTTTATAGATTTCCGTCAACTTCTCGAGCCAGCGATTACGATAAACTCTTTGAGGTTTCCTATACACCGCAAAAGCCAGACCGGGGATAAGCAGTAAGGCTGAAGCCAATGCTCCCAACAGCGCAAAACTCAGCGTAAATGCCATTGGGGTAAACAGCTTTTGCTCAACCCTCTCGAATGCAAACAACGGCATATAGGCAATGATGATAATAAGCGTTGCAAAGAATATTGGCTTTGCAACTTCGGTAACACGTTTTGCTATGGTTGATTTCTCCAAAGGTTCGCTAGGATTATCTTCTCGTTTTTTGAGAATTGTCTCCATCATAACAATAGTACCATCTACAATAATACCGAAATCGATTGCACCCAAAGAAAGCAGGTTTGCCGGGATATTGGTAAGCCACATCAAAATAAAGGCTATCAGCAACGAAACGGGAATGGTAATGGTAGCAAGTAACGCTCCTTTCGGGCTTCCGAGAAATATAATGAGCACTCCGATAACCAGCAGAACACCGAACGAAAGTGTATGAGAAATGGTGTTCAGCGTTGCGTCTACCAATTCTGTTCTATCGTAAAAGGTGTGAATCTTTACACCTTTAGGCAAGATATTCTCATTTAAATCATCAACTGCTTCAACTATTTTTTCAAGTACACGCGAGGGATTTTCATAACGTAACAAGCACACCATACCTTGTACTCCGTCTTCATAGTTTACCTCGTCGTCCAGATAGCCCATAATACCTTTTCGTTCGAGGTTTCCGTATTTCAGTTCGCCTAAATCTTTTATATATACAGGTGTTCCGCCAACGTTCTTAACTACAATATTGCCCAAATCCTGTAAATCACGAACAAGCCCTACGCCACGTACTACGAAACTTAAGTCCCCCCGGATAATTGTACTACCGCCGGCATTAGAGTTGTTAAGGTCTATGGATTCGGTAACCTCGCTAAGGGAAAGACCGTATTTAACCAGTTTATCAGGGTCTATTTCTATCTGAAACTGCGTTGTAATACCTCCGAAATTTGAAACCTCGGCAATGCCATGAATCTGCCTCAGGCGAGGGATAATAACCCAATGGTTAAGATCGGTAAGTTCTCTCAAATTTTTATTCCCGGTAACTACATAGCGGTATATCTCGCCAGTAGGCGAAGTCAACGGATCAAGTGCGGGTTTGGCGTCAAAGGGTAGATCGATATCGTTAATGCGCTCCAGCACCTGTTGGCGAGCCCAATAATCGTCTGTCCCATCTTCAAAAACAAGTGTAATTTTAGATATCCCAAAAAAGTTTTTGCTTCGCATTATTTTCAAACGCGGAATACCGTTAAGCTCTCGTTCGAGCGGAATGGTTATCTGTTGCTCTACCTCAGCAACAGCAAGTCCCGGAACTTGTGTAGCAACACCAACCGATACATCGGCAATATCGGGATAGGCATCAATAGCAAGCTGCCGCCATGAGTATATTCCAATACCCGACAGAAGTATGAATATGGTTAACATCAACCAGCGACGGTCGATAAGAAGGTTAATAAATTTCTCCATAATCAACCCTCCATTAAGTAGATACCGCCTCCGGCTACTATTGTATCGCCAACCTTAAGACCGCTGGTAATCAATACTTCATTACCGTTAACCATTGTAGCCCTTACCCTGCGCTTAACATATTTTCCGGGGCTTTCCTGTATCAAAACGTACGAGTCATCTCCACTTTGCATCAGGGCTGTTGCAGGAACAACTATCGCCTCTTTAGGAGAATTGATAAAATGAATGTTGGTAAACATGCCCTGCTTAAGCTTACGTTCTGCGTTATCGCATAAAACGAGTACCTGAACAGATCTGGTCTCTTCGTCTAACAACTCGCTAATATGTGAAACATGTCCGATAATCAGCTGCTCAGGATCGGCATCGCACCGTATTTCTACCTTGTCGTCTTTGCCTATGGAGCCTACATTTTTTTCTTTCACTTGTGCCACTACCCAAACCTTACTTAGATCGGCAACTATTGCAAGAGGCACAGCATCGCTTTTTACGTATTGCCCGATAACTAAGCTTGCCTGTACCACTTCTCCCGCAATGGGCGATACAACTTTTAGCGCTTGTCCCATGCTGATTTTATCGGGATCGATATTGAGCATTCTCAGGTTAGCCATTGCATTTTCGTAATCTTTAAGAGCAACCTCGTAGTCTGTTTCCGCTTCTTCCAGCTCCTTAACAATGCCTACGCCATTTTTTACCAGATCTTTTTGACGCCGTAGATTAAGCTCTTTCGTCTTTTTTGTCTGTAACGATTGAAAGTAATCTTTTACCATTTCGGAAAAGTCGGCAGAGTGCAGCTCAAACAGAGGTGTACCAACGTTTACCTTCTGCCCGAGCTGAACGAACGATTTGGTTACACGCCCGTCGAACAGCGATGCAATTTCGGCTAACTGTCCGGAAATGGCTTTAACCGTACCGGTTGTATAGAACTCGGCGCTATAACTTTTAAGCTCAATAGCTTGTAATTTTATTTTAGAATTAATAGCCGCTTGTTCGGACACGAATACCGTATCTCCCCGATAGCTTACGTCGGTAATATTATTAGAGGGACTATTGTTTTTGCACGATGTCAGTATAATACAAAGGCATCCTGCTAATGTAATTAGCTTATTCATAAATGGCGGATTAATAAATTAATACTGTAGGAATAACCTATGAAGCCGTTGATGAAAACAACCTACATAAGAATTATTTATTGAAGATATTTCAATAAACAGAAGTAAGTCGAAAAACTAAACTGAAACGGGTGGTCCTCGTAAATAAGAATGACAGGGGGTACCAGAAAGCCGCTTCTTATCGGAATAATTCTGGTAAAGCGTTTTGGATAGAAGAAATAATCCTATCCCTACAAAACATAAAGCAACCTGAAGCGATTGAAATGCGGATAAAGCGGAGATTAGCGAAATTTCGCTCGCGCTATGTGTTCCGGTTTGGGTATGGGCTGTGTTGTGAAAGTGGGAGTGCGAAAATTTAGCTCCATTTATAGTGTGGCTATGGTAAAAGAAAGTAATATTCGCATAGTAAAGTGCGAATGAAACTACTAAAACTGAGGCTATTATTTGTTTTCTTTTTTGCGACACTACTCAATTTCAACTTTATATACCTCCGCAAAGGTATTATTTTTCTTTAGACAGTAAAACTACAAGCTACTATTTTAGAAAGACAGCCATATCTTTGGAGATGTGACTTGAAACAGCTATGAAAAAGAATTAAGCTTCACTACTATGGCTCGCCAATATTCTAACAGAACCTTACTTTGTTCTTTTGATAAGCCGTATAGTCTTGTTTCCGACTACTACGAAAACTACTTGGTAAGAAAGAGAGAAGCTATCTATCCATAACCAGAAAGTTTACTTTATACTATACTAATCTCACTTTTATTTTAGACGGCATAATCTACCACCTTATTAACACATAAGTAGCCCTTGTTTTTATATGATAAATGGCAATTTATAGCTATTTTGCATCGTGACTTCCAATAAAACAACTCCTCGATAACTTTGGTCGCGACAGCAAATAAGCGGCTTTGACGTGGACTATAATATATGGAATAAAAAGAGGAAAGCTATTCAAGAATTTTCTCAGATAAGCCACAGCTGTATTTTCACTGTCGATGTATTTAAAGAAAGATACGACTTTGCTTCCGAAAACTTTTCTCATCTCTTTGGGTATAACCCCATGTGGATAAAAACAATAGGAAGGCAGGGAGATTTGCTGGAAGAAAGAATTCATCCGGATGACCGTTCGCAGCTAATAAAATACTAAATCGATCATGCGCAGTTTATCTACTCGCCTCCTTTTGAAGAAAGAAACGATTACCAGCAGGCATTTCAGCTGCGTATGCTTAATACAAAACAGCAGTATGTAAACACTATCAGCCGCCAGCAGATAATAGAAAAAGACCGAAACGGCAAGACATGGATTATTATGGGAATTATGGATATATCGCCCGATCAAGCACTTGCCGAAAAAGTAAAACGTGTCATAGTGAATAGAAAAACAAAAGAGATAATTGTACCTGCTTTTACAGCTACCGATCGGCAATTAACGAACCGTGAAAAAGAAATACTAACCCTCATTTACCAAGGTTTTTTAAACAAAGAAATTGCATACAAATTAGCAATAAGCACTCATACCGTAAATAACCATCGAAAAAATATCCTTGCCAAGTTGGGGGCAAATAGCCCGATAGAAGCAATTACTTTCGCACAACGCTTAGGCTTACTCAGCTGATATCTCCCCTACCTTCACACTTTGCATAGCTATAAATAGCTATTATAGCGAACATTGTAGTTCTCCTATCTTTGCAATCCTTTTTCTGCAAAAGGGTTATAATCTTGCAATACTCTAAATACAGGAAATTGTACTACGATGGCATTTAATAAAACGGAAGAGCAGAAAAGAGAATATTTACAGCGCATAATAAACCTCCTACAGAACATAATTAGCAACACGGATACGTCAATAAAAGAGCATGTAGATACTTTACGAGAATACAAAGACTACTTGTGGTCGAATAAAGACATTGATCCGCATGAAATACGCTCGATGAGAGAAAGTATTCTTAACTATTTTGCTATTGGAGAAAATGTAATTGATAAACGAAAAAGACTAAGTAAAGTACTGGCTAACCCTTATTTTGGACGAATTGATTTTAAAGAGAATGAAGAGGACAGCCGGATTATTCCTATATACATTTGAGTGCATACGTTCTACGACTCCGAGAACAAAATAAGCCTGATCTACGATTGGCGTGTACCCATTTCAGGTATGTATTATGACCATGAGCCGGGAGAAACTTCTTATACTTCTCCTGTTGGCAAAATACAAGGCGTAATCTCACTTAAAAGGCAATACCGCATCCGAAACGGGCAGCTGGAGTATATGATTGAAAACTCGCTGACTATTCATGATGATATTCTGCAAAAAGAGCTGAGCTCCAATGCGGACGATAAAATGAAAAATATTGTCGCTACCATTCAGCGAGAGCAAAACAAAATTATACGTAACGAAGAGGCGCACCCCCTTATCATTCAAGGTGTAGCGGGATCGGGTAAAACATCTATCGCTTTACACCGAATTGTTTATCTTCTTTATACTTTTAAAGAAAGCATTTCATCAAAAGATATTTTGATTATTTCGCCTAATAAAGTTTTTGCCGACTATATAGCCAATGTCCTCCCCGAACTGGGAGAAGAAACCGTACCAGAAACAAATATGGAGCAAATATTGTCAAGTGTACTCGATAACAAATATAAATATCAAAACTTTTTTGATCAGGTAAACGAAATACTTATAAAGTCTCGTGAGGACTTTATTGATAGAGTTCGATATAAATCCTCATTCGATTTTGTTACTCAGCTGGACAATTTTATTCTACACATTGAAAATACCTACTTTAAAGCGGCAGATGTACAGTTCTCTAAATATGTTACAATCCCCTCCGAATTTATCGAAGAGCAATTCCGGCGTTTTAATCGTTATTCGATGCGAAAACGCTTTGAGGCAATGACCGAATATATTTTGGAAATAACAACAGCCCGATATCGGCTTACGATTACCACTGCCGAACGAAATATGCTTATCAGAAAGATGTTTGCAAGAAACGACGATATACAGGTTTACAAAGATTTTCTTGAATGCCGGGGATGCCCGAAATGTTTAAGCTGCGAAAAATCGAACGCTTGAGTATGCCGACTTAGCACCTTTAGCGTACCCGCACATAGCACTAGAAGGGAATATTGCGCAAAATAGTGTAAAACATCTTTTAGTCGACGAAATGCGGGATTACTCGCCTATACAATACAAAGTTATACAGAAGCTATACCCTTGTCAAAAAACAATATTGGGAGATGCAAACCAATCGGTTAATCCGTACGGATCGTCAATTGCCGCTATGATTCAAAAGGCTTTAGTTAAAGCAGAATTAACAACGCCGTGTAAGAGCTACCGCTCAACTTATGAGATTACCAATTTTGCTCAAAAAATCCATTTAAACACAGACTTATAGCCGGTTATACGGCATGGGGAAGAACCAAAAACTCTACGCTTTAAAAATATCGAAGAAGAAATTATTGGCATTATCAGCCTAATAGTTGTTTAAAAAGTCTGCATATAAATCGCTGGGTGTAATATGTAAAACGGAGCAAAAGGCAGAAGCGATAGCGGAAAAACTCAAAACACTCGTCGATGATATCTAACTTCTTGTCAAACAAGAATTCCGCCTTTGTGTCGGGTATTATTGTAACCTCGGCGCACATGACAAAAGAAAGGGTTGGAATTCGACGAGGTAATAGTTCCGCACGCTAATGACGAGAGCTACAACAACGAGGCAGACCGAGGTATGCTATATATTGCTGCTACAAGAGCAATGTACCGTTTAACCTTAACCTATCACGGCAAATTAACCAGGCATATAAAGAAATAGATTTTTCTACTATAAAAACGGATTATACGCTATCTCCCAAATGTTTCCGTCAGGATCGGCAACATATCCGCTATAGCCGCCCCAAAATACTTTTTCAGGCTCCTTAATAATCTGAACCTGTTTTGCCTTAAGCTCTGCAAATAAATCATTCACCTCCTGCTCGCTGCCTAAGTTATGAGCCATAGCGAACCCTTTAAATCCTTCGCCGTTAGGTTTCATATTAGCATCTTTAGCAAGTTCTTCCCTCGAATAGAGGG
Source organism: Prevotellaceae bacterium (assembly GCA_031258195.1). GTDB lineage: Bacteria > Bacteroidota > Bacteroidia > Bacteroidales > UBA932 > JAIRNF01. The sequence continues at coordinate 30,766 of JAIRNF010000027.1, read as the reverse complement.
ATAGCAGCACTCCATTCATTTGGAAAACAACCAGACCTTCGCTACTTCTGTCAGAACGCTTCCAGCCGAACTTGTTTTCATAAAAATCGGCAGAGGTGTTTAAATCTTTTACACCGAGGGTTATGAATGTGATTATTTGCTCCATATCGTTTATATATTTTACTCTTTTACTGCATCTTTATATTTCTCGTGTAGCTCTCGCGGCGAATAAATATACACAATATTGCCAATAGGGTCTTTTACAGAAAAGGCACGGTCGCCCCATTCATGATCGGTTATTTCTTCAACAAATGTTAGCCCGATCGCTTAATTTGTTCGTAAGCCGCATCAACATCATCGAGCATAAGGTTGATCGTAATTCCTCCGGTAAATGTATCTCTCGTTTCCCCATTGCAACCCTGAAAAGAAAGATACAAAGGCGCCGAATTATCGCTCTCTAAACGTATCATAACATGCCATTTGGCATCAAAAGCAACCTTGGCTTGAAAGTACTTACAATAAAAATCTACACTCTCTTTTATTTTATCGGTGTGAAAACGCTGAATTTCATGGAGAGTCTTTTTTCCAACGTTTCAGCGTTGATAAAAATTCACGGAGAATCGGACGGGCTTCGTCTGCAGTCATATTATTTCCTGTACTCCTATTCCATTCATCAATATACTTCAGGTTGGTTTCCATCATTTCTTCCATTGTAACATCACGAGTAAAAGCGCCGTTTCGGAAGCAATGCACACAGTATTCGGTATTTTGCGTTAAGTCGGCATTTGTTCCGAATTCCCCAGCGGCTTTCATTGGCATACCGCAGCTTTGGCAAATGTATTCGTTCATAAAGCTATTCGTTTAATAGTTATAATAGTTCCAAAGATACATAATATGCTTTGTATGTACGGTACGAAAACATATTTTTATGAGCCAACAAAACAATCGGAAGTATTGTTTCTATACTTTGCCAGTATGGCAACTGTACACTATGAGAAAAAATCGGCCGTTCGTTGGATTTTCCAATATTATCACAATATTTGTACATATGATATTAAAATCGACTTAGAATGGATTGGCTTATACCCTATGAGAAAGACCTTTTTTTCCTGATTAACGGCTCGCGTACTCCCTTTCTGAACAACGCCATGCTACTCTATTCCGGCGCTCTGATGTGGATAACTGCTGCTTTAATGGGTATCGGCGCAATAGTATATAAAAACAGCTGGCGCCAATGGCTGCCGATAGTCGGTATGCTTATTACCGTTTTTATATTCTGCTTAGCGCTATCATCAGGTTTTACCAAACCGCTTTTTACCCGTTTTCGCCCTATCTACTACCCCGAGGTAATGGATCAGGTCAGAACGCTTTACACACATTCCGGAGGAATTTACGGTTTCATTTCAGGTCATACTACCCATGCCTTCGGAATCGCCATTTCATCCGCTTTACTTTTTCGAAATAAGTGGTACACCATATCAATTATTTTATGGGCGGCAATAATGGGCTATTCGCGTATATACCTCGGCGTGCATTTCGTTTCGGATGTTGTTGCGGGAATGGTTGTAGGAAGCCTTATCGGATGGACCGCATATAAACTATACCGCTATTTTACAAAGCGCTACCCCCAAATAGCCGTCAGCTATAGTAAATCCAGAGTTCAAAAGCTATCGTTGGCAATCTTATGCAGCATTGCTCTATCCTTCGTTCTAGGAGGTCCGCTAACAGCCCTATTACATTAAACAACTGCTTTATTTTAAACGTTGAGAATAACAAGCTATACTATGAATACTCAAAAAACCACCACTTTCAACTCGCTAGAAACCCCATGCTTACTATTGGATAGAAAGCTGATGGAAAGAAACTTTATCAACCTCAGCAATCGGTTGCAAAGTTTCGGCGTAAGCCTAAGACCGCACATGAAAACCGTAAAATCTATAGACGTGGCAAAGGATTCGTTTAAAGAAGCCGATGTGCCTATAACGGTTTCTACGCTAAAAGAAGCTGAGGAGTTTGCCAAAGCGGGTTTTACCGATATGATTTACGCCGTGGGAATATCGCCGAATAAGCCGCGGCGAATACAGCAAATACGGGCGGGCGGAGTAAAGCTGAGAGTAATTCTCGATTCGGTTGAACAGGCAGAAATACTGTCAAAATATGTACAGAATACGAAAGACCCCATACAGGTACTTATCGAGGTTGACTGCGACGGACAACGCTCTGGCGTTAAGCCAGACGATAAAGATAACATACTTAAAATTGCGTACGCTTTAAAAGAAGGAGGAGCAATACTAGAGGGCGTACTATCGCATTCGGGCGGAAGCTACTCGTCAAAAAGTATTGACGAAATTGCACAGGCAGCCGAAAGGGAAAGGATTGCCACCGTCGGTGTAGCCAACATTCTTAGAGAAAACGGTTGTAGTGCGCCTATTGTAAGCATAGGCTCAACACCCGCGGCATACTTTGCTAAAGACTTTACAGGTGTTACGGAAGTACGCGCCGGCGTTTTTATGTTCCAAGATCTGGTTATGGCAGGTATTGGCGTTTGTACACCCAACGACATCGCCATTTCGGTGCTGACTACGGTAATAGGGCATCAAGCCGAAAAGGGGTGGATTATTGTTGATGCCGGATGGATGGCAATGTCGCGCGACAGGGGTACCGCCAATCAAAAGGCGGATATGGGATACGGACTGGCTTGCAACGAACGCGGAGATGTTATCGAGAACCTTACGATGATTTCCGCAGCTCAAGAGCACGGTGTACTTGCTTTTAGAGACGGTAGAAAAGATGTGCATGTGAGCTTCCCAGCAGGCACGATGCTACGTATTCTTCCGAACCATGCATGTGCAACAGCCGCGCAGTTTCAGGAGTATCAGGTTATCGAGAATAACAAGGTAGCGGATATATGGAGCCGGTTTAATGGGTGGTAAAACGCCGCAAATAGAATGTTAAGCTAGAAGCTGATTATAATGCAAAAAGAGGCTGTCTAAAAAGCCTGTATCGTCATGTCGAACGGAGTGAGACATCTCTCCATTCAAGGCATTACTACTATTGAGGAGATTCCTCATTACATTCGGAATGACGTTTTGGTTGACTTTTTAGACAGCTTCTTTTTTAATAGCACCAACTTAGCTCTGCTTTAGGAGTACTGTTTCTATAGCCTAGCATAACATTAATAAAGAGGAGTACTGTTAAGATTACTATGATCCATAACCCCCAACCCCATGCAAAATGTTTGATAGAAAGAAGCGCAATTATCATAAAAAATAATAGCACACCGCTACCAATCAACCGCACCAACAAATCTGTACGACTATCTAGCTTCTGACTTACCGAAGGGATGGCAAGAAGAATAAACACGATGGGAACAAGAATACTGATCCAAATATAAAATCCCATTACTCCCGATCCCCATCCTTTTAAAACACTATACATATCTACACCAAACTCTCCGGGTCCCGAGAATATAGGCACCGCGCATAGCAAAAGGAGCAGTATTGCTACCGCATAAATGGGCTGCAAAGATTTTTTCGACAAAAAGTTATCCATATTCATTCTGTTTTTCGCCGGCTTTCGTCATAAGCTAAATCGACAAAGGAGAGCCGAACCATTGTTTGTATTCTAATTATAGTATCACAAATATATCAGATTTTGAATTGCCCAAATTCCGCCTTTTCCGTAATTCTATAGTAGATAAACAGCTTATTTCCCAATTTGTTGTGCATAGATGGTAAAAGCAGCTTTTATTTGAGAATTTAGCTTGGCAGGCTACTTTTCTACTTGCCGATCTATTCTTAGTACCACTTTTTTTACTACCTGCAACGCCTCTTCTTTACTGAAGGAGAACGGGTTTACGGGCACATCAGGTTTCCAAATATTTTCTTTGATATGAGCATCTATTTCGCCACTTACCCGTTTTAAGTCCTCATTATCGGCAACCCGGAAATATTTTTCGCCTGTAGATGCCGCCATTCGTGTATATTGCTCATCATCTATCTCTACGGGTATCTTATGGTAAACCGTTCCATTAGGAGTTTGCACTTTTATGGGACCATCTTCATAAGAACCTATACCAACAATATAAAGTCTTATTCCTAAAGCTTTCATCGGCTCGGCAGCAGTGTTGGGCGAAACCATTCCGCCATTATTCATTCCATCGGTAAAAAGAATAATATAGCTGCGGGTATCCGGCTTAGCGAGTAAATTGCTAATAGAAAGCAGCAATCCGTCTCCTATGGCCGCACCGTCGGCAAAGAGATGAGAAACCGTACCCAATTTCCTTAGCACGTTACGAAGATGGGTGTTACTATTCTCTATCGAAGATAATACTTTACTATTTCCGGCAAAACCTACCAATCCCACATAATCGGCAGGGGTATGCTTAGCATGCTTAAGCAACGCCTCTACAGTAGCATTAATACGGTTAGGCGTAATGTCTTCTGCCAACATCGATGTAGAAAAATCGGGAGCGTAAGCTATGCTCACAGGCTTTTGCCGCTTATCATTCAACCCGCCTGCAACGCCGAATTTATCAGGCAAATAAAACCATATGACAGCCACTACTAACACCGCCATTACTACGAAATAGGATATTTGCCAGCCGGCAGCCGGCTGGACCGAGGTATCTTTTCTGCGGCTTCTATTTTGTTTCAACTCGTTACGGTAGCTGCTAAGCCTGCTGATATATGCTAACATAGCTATCAGTAATAAGGCGATAGAGGCATAGAACAGCATTTTTTTGTAGTCCATTTTTACAGCGTCTTCCTCTCCCGCATTTGTGATATCCGTTTCTTCTGATTCAGCAATAAGCTCCGAATCATCAGCTATATCAACGGTAGCAGAAAGATATACCGTTACTTGTACAGGTAAGTTTTTTATCTTTATTGTTGTCGCCTCTTCATTTTTCCCAAAAAAATCATCAAATACGCTCCTTTCTTCTCCGGCGCCATCCTCACATCCATAGCGCACTCGCCAATAGCCATATCCCCGGCATATAGCGGCACCGACTCATACTCTTTTATTTCAAACGTATTAAAACGCTTACCATTAATAAACTCAGAATACATTTCCAGCTCTTGAAAAGTACTATCTTTTTCAACTAAAAACCCATCAAATTCCGGAACTTTAAAATCTTCAACACCAAAGACTCTATCCCTACCATAGAACTTTAATACAGCTGTAATTCTATCGCCGACATTTGCTTCTTTTGCCGACACTTCTATCCGGATAAACGTATTTTCTTTATCCTGCCCCACTAAGCCGGAGTTATCGGAAGAAGCAGCTATTATAGGAATAGTAGGCGATGTATAATCATATGTTTTCTGCTCGAACTCGAGATGAAACGATGGCAGGGTAAAAGCGCCTTCTTTTGTAGCTTTAAAGATATATACATAGGTGACGGCATGGCGAACAGTACCTCCTACAGTTGTGAACATATAATTTTCCGTAGGAGCTGCCACCTGCCGCATACCCCTTATCTCTCCAAGCCATCCCCTAGCGTTTTCATGATTAATATCAAAATTGTAGTGTACCGGAAATTGCTCTCCTACAACAACTTTTTTCGGAGCATGAATCGTAATTTTAGGCTTCTCGGCTCGGTTTGTTTTAGAAGGAGATTGGCTGGTTATTGCGGGATCATCTTTTTTTCCAGTATGGTTATTGGTAGCGGGTTAGAGTAGTATTCTCCCAGCTCGGTCTTAATGGTAAGGCATGGAATGGTATAGACTCCTCCTTTCGGCACCATAAAAACATAGGTGAACACCGTGTTATTACTACTTACAACTTTACCGTTAGTTATGGTTGTACTGGATGTATTCGAAACATACGATCCATTAACCACCTCAAACCCATCCAGCCCGCTTAGCGATGGCGTAACATTACCTTCCAACACTGTATTAATAATATACTTAACTGTAAAATGCTTCTCGGCTTCAGCCCGCTGCGGAGCATCTGCGATAAGGTGTATTTTCTGCGCGTTAAGGTTTAGGGTAACCAACACAAGCGGCAGAAATAGGAATATTTTTCTCATAGGTAGTCGGTAGCTGTTGTTATTCCAAATATAGCGGTTAATGTTAGAGTATCACCTCGGTCTAAATTATATTGCTCCACTTAGAGCTATACAAACCAAAATCATTTAATACCGGACATGCCAACGAATTTGTTATGCTTATTCTTAGGCTATCGGTAGTGATGTCTGCAAAAGGAAGTATTCTTTTATACCCAATGGTTATACCCTCTGTAAGAGGTTGCCAGCGGTTAGTAGTAGCATCAAAATACTCAACAGTAAACAAGGCTACACGCTGTCCTAATGGAATATACTCTTGTAGCATCAGCCGGTTGAACGTTCTTTTCTCCGGTAGTTCTATAGTAATTGTAGCGATAGAGATACCATCATCGGTAGCCCAGTAGGTATCGTAATCTTCTACTAAAATGTTTGATGCCGCATAACTCTTAGACCCTCCGCACTCGTTGCTTGCCAATATTTTAGCTCCGGTAGCCAAATTCTGCGAATAGATTTCCTCTCTGGCATCACGAAACTCCATTAGTCTTGCCGAATCTATGGGATGAATAAGCCCTCTGCGGTCGGGAGGGACGTTTAGCAACAAGTTGCTGTTTCTACCTACCGACGTAAGGTATATAGCCAAAAGCTGTTCAGTTGTTTTAACCAGACTGTCGGTAGCTGGCGAGTAAAACCATCCCGGACGTGTGGATACATCGGTTTCGGCGGGAATCCATTTCTCCCCGTCAATATCGCCCGATTGAAGAACGTTAGGATGAGGAGCGCCTATACCGGGTGTAAACCCCTCTCTATTCAACCTCGACCAGTTGGTCTCTCCGGCTACGCCTTCTTCGTTTCCCATCCAACGGCATCCCGGTCCGACATCGCTAAATATTATAGCATTTGGCTGATTTTTGTAAACCGCTTCGTTAAACAGCTTCCAATCGTATGTTTGCTTTTTTCCGTTAGGTCCTTCGCCGTTAGCGCCATCGAACCATTGCTCAAAGATAACTCCATAGCTTGTCAAGATTTCCGTCAGCATATTTGCAAAAACGGCGTTATACTCATTTGTGCCGTAATCGGGGTGGTTTTTGTCCCACGGCGAAAGGTAATATACCAAGCTTAAGTCCGTGATCTCGGCAAGCATCGGAGAACTCTTTCAGCAAATCACCTTCGCCGTTGCGCCAAGAGCTTTGGCGCAACGTATGGGTGCTGAATGCGCTTGACCATAAGCAAAAACCGTCGTAATGCTTTGCCGTAATAATTATAGCCTTCATCCCCGCAGCCTTTGCCGTAACTGCCCATTGGCGGCAATCCAGCTGTGTAGGGTTAAATACCTCGGGATGCTCCTTACCATCCCCCCCGCTCTACTCCGGTAAACGTGTTGGGTCCGAAATGGATAAACATGTAGTACTCCAGCTTCTGCCATTCTATTTGCGAGGCAGTAGGTACCGCCCCATAAGGTTCGGGCGATAGTACGCTATTGGCACATGCCGCAAACCACAACGATATAAAAACAAACAAAAGGCGTTTTTTCATAGCTCTAAATAAAGTCGATTCATTGCTTACACCTTGCTAGCAAGTATATCTTAAGTATGATGATGTAGAAGTTAAATATAGAAAACACATTATGGGTAAAATAAAGCATAATCTTTTACAAAATCCGTCAGTTCATGTTTCCTAAAATCCGCTTAAATTTCTCTCGCAAACGAATAGTCAACTTCTTTCAAATTCCCTAAATAGCTACCTAAATACTTATTTATGAAGCATATCGAAAACAGCTAAATAGAGCTAAACCACGCCATACTATTTTTAGTAAGCTTACCAACTCAAAGAAAATAAGATAGCTAGAACTTTGCATTATTTCAAGATACTTTACAACCGTTAAAGAACGCTAAATTTTTTTGTTTGCAAGGCAGAGGCTTTATACCTTTAGTATTAAATAGTATTAAACATTCCTGTTTTCAACAGATATTGATAATCTATATTTCAGCGTAAAATTTATTTAACCCCATAAATTACCATGTACAGCAATATAAAAATCCATCGATATCTCATAGCCCTAAGCTTGTTGGTTATTGGTATAGCCGGTAGCACATTCTCCGCCAACGCTCAAACGCTTGGCGTTGTTTGGACAAAAGATTATCCTGAAATGGCTCCTGCCGGTGCGGCATCCAGCCTTACGCCGCAACCTTTATACTACCAAGCTACAAACCAAGCTCGCTATCTCTTAACAGGCACAATGCATTCTCGCCTAGGCTTTATCGCCATACTCGACGAAACAGGTAACGTGCTTAGAAAATGGGAAATCCCCGTCCCAAGCTACTATAATAAATACACCAAAGAAAAAGCAACGAACAAAGGAGCCCACGAACTTGTATTTTTCAACACCTATAACAACTTGTACAGAAACACCGATCCCGACGATGTATTGGCATCAACCATAACATCAGCAGTAATGAAACCGGACGGAAGCATTCTGGCTTTCGGCTACGTTTTACGCCATAATGCTATTGGATGGCAAGTAGGGGAACAAGACTTTTCGCCCGGTAGCCATGCAAACTGCCGTATGAAAACCGGAGTATGGAAAATCAGGATAGATGCAGCAGGGAATGTGATAGAGAATACTACAGCCCGCGGCGCAGAAGCTTATAAGATGCTTATCTATAACGATAAAATTCTTCTTCCCGGGCTTGATATTCACGAAACCGGCAGTATCGGGGCTTTGGGCAAAGGCGTTGGTATGCTGCACGAGTACGACTTAAACGGAAACTTTGTGGCAGAACGTTGTCCTGCCGTAAAAGACGAATATGCCATAACAGGCGCCAGAAAAATGCCCAACGGCGACATCTTTTTAGATGGTTGGTATTCGAACGCCCACGTGATGAATGGTACGACCTATGCCGAAAGGGTATCGTTTCCGGCAAGCGTGGTTTATCCGGGGGCAACCAATGTTCCGTTAAGCGGAACAGGCAGCGTTAACGGCGGATTTTTTGTTAACCCTCAGTTCTCGGAAGCCAGCGATGTACGGACAGGGTCAACATTTGCGAAAATAAACCCTAACGGCACGCTAGCCTATCGCATGTGGTACGAGTCTCCCGACCGTACTAAAGTTTACAATAATCCGCTTGTTCTGGATGCCGTAAACCATAAGTATGTGGGTACGGTAAACATTAACGGCGCCAACATGATGTATATACTTACCGATAAGCAAACCTCTTTTGAGATTATCGAAAATGTGCCATATCCCAATAATACAGCGTTACAGGATGTAAGCCTGTTAGACGGTTTCTTTTCCATGGCAAACAACACTGTAGGCACTAACAGGGTTATAGCCATAGCTAAGCTGTCGCCTTGCGCTAACTTTAAACTTGATGTAGGCAAAACAGAACGCGGACTTATGACAGGCGAAGGCTTTGCCGCTCAAACCATTACCTACGATGGCAACCAGCCCAACGGTACTATTACATGGAGTTGGACGCTGAAAGACGTTACGGCTAGCGGAAGTGCAATAGCAGAGCTGGCGACAGAACAATCGGGAACGAGCAACGTTCTACCGGCGCAAACATTTACCCTGCTTCCCGGAAAGGATAAGGGAGAAGCCGAATATGTAATAACGGCAGTAGATACATACGACAATAACGGTACAACTCAAACTTGTAGCCAAACATATACCATTAAGGTAGAAGTTTTCGCACCGCCTGCCGCGAGCAACCTCTTTAGCGACGATGTATGGTTTTTTGGTAATAACCAATCTGGAGCAAAAACTTCTAGGGGAATTGTATTTAGAGGTGGTGTAGCATACGACTACTCAGGTGTATCGATGGTAGATTCGTGGGAAAACAGCCTCTCGGTAAGCACACCCGCTTGCGACGGCAGCTTTATTTTCTACGTTATGCACGACAAGGTCTATAACTCTAAGCACGAGGTTATGGACGGCGGTACTTTCTTAGGAAACAGCTCTAACAGCGACGGTTTGGCGGCTTGCTACATTGGCGACAATAAGTACATGCTGTTTGGCGTAAGCTCGGCAGAAGCCGCAGGTAAGCTAAACTACTACTATATCGATATGTCGCAAAATAACGGCTTAGGAAAAATGACTCAGGGTGGAACGATAGACGTTAGCGCCATAGTTAACGAAGCCATAGAGCTGCTGCCTAAAGCCGGAGCTTACGATAAGTATTGGTTGGTTTACCATGCCGTAGGTAACAAAACCACAATTTACGGAAAGCTTAGAGTAATAGAAATAGACGGATCGAAAGCAAATCCTATCGGCAATGTTGTGTGCGAGATAGACGCGCCCGGTCCCAATACATACTACGGTATGCGCTCTAACACTACATTCGACAGAATTGCTATCAGCGTAAGAGACGGGGGCTATCTGCCTATCTATAAGTTTAACCCTATAGACGGACAGCTAAGCCACCTGCTTACTATACAAGAACGCGCTGCTGTGTACGGAACGGCTTTCTCGCCTAACGGTAGATACGTATATGCCGTTCCTTATAGCGGCAACCAATGGGTAAGGCAGTACGAAGTAGAAACCGGCGCATATGTCGGCGAATCTCAATATAACACCGGCAGCTCGGGAAGCGGAATGAAGCTTGGTCCGGATGGTAGAATATACATATCGCGAGAGAATGTTGCGTATATGGCAGTAATAGAAAACCCGGACGTCGCCTTCGATCAACCCGGCGGCGGCGTTACGTTGAACGGTTTTCCGCTATCCAGATCGGCAAAAGGACTAACCATATCGGTAGGTTTAACTCCGCCATGGATAAGCCCTCCATCAAGTAACCACGCGCCCAGCGCCGTTCTCGACGAGGCTACCAGCTACGGCGGGCAGGCGGTAACTATCAACCCTATACTTAATGATAGCGACCCGGATAACGACGAAATATACTTGGTTAATGCGGAGCTGATGAACCATGTTGCCGATGCCCATAAAGGCACCGTTACTTTTGACGAAGGTACTAAAACGGTAACCTTTACGCCAAAACCCGGCTATAATTATACAGACGGCGAAACGGTACAAATAAGATATCAGATTAGAGATAACGGAATTCCGGTTGCCATGTGTGTCGATAACGGCGTTATTACCATTACGCTTAGAAAAGCCATGCTGCTGCTTACGCTAACACCAACCGAAGTAAACGAGGGAGAAACAATAACAGCAAAAGTTTGCCTGCCCGAAGGCATGGTGGCTCCAGCCGGAGGTTTTCCGTTTACGCTTGCCATAGATGCTTCGTCGGAAGCAAGTGCCGACGATATTACCGGAAGCCTCTCGGGTACCATTCCCGCGACGCAAGATTGCTACGAATTTACCATTACGGCAAAGCCTGGTAAGCTGATTGAGGGCGATGAAGACCTAGCGCTTATACCAACTACAACCGTTTCGTACTTTACCGATGGCGATGCTGAAACGGTAACAATTAAAGACCGTACGCTTGGCGATATTGTAGTAGAAAAAACCAAGCCGTCGGGTACAGATCAGGCTTCGGAACCAAGTACAGACGGAGAGTTTACCGTTCGCTTTAAAGAAGATGGCGTTATGTGCACAAACCCCGTAAAGGTAAAAATCTCTTTAGCCGGCAGTAGCGCTCAAAACGGTGTAGATTATGAAACCGTTACCGAATTCGAAAGCTTAGAAGTAACCTTACCGCCAAACACGCATAAAGTAACCTTACCGATAATCGTAAAGAATAACTTTATTGTAGAAGACGACAGAGAGATTATTGTAACGCTTACAGAGATTTTATAGGTGGATTAGCGCTTTACCTGGCAGGTAAAATAAAGCTCTTCGCCATTCCGGAACGTAGTGAGAACCGTTAATAGCACATTTATGCAGGGTTAATAAACACTTTTGTTTGCATGTTTACGCTTACATATTCCGGTAAGCATGTTGGTTTTTTCGTCGAACGTAAAGAATTTAAAGCCGTGTATCGATAACCCTCTTTTTAAGTCGCTGCGCTTCTTGCTGATGGTTCTGAATTCGAACGCTTCATCGATAATTTTCATGTAAGCCGACCGCTCATGCTGATCTACCTCATTGTTTATTGCTTTTACAATATCAAAAACGTCATCTTCGGTAAACTGCCAAACGGTTTCTTCTGACAGCTCTTGAATGCTAATAATACTCTTTACTATAAATAGTTACACCTATTCTTACGATTAACGAAGATAACTCAAAAAAATTATAGCTAATCGTTATGTACGACTGAAAGAGCCTCAATAATTATCATAAACGGCTAAATATCAGTGAACTAAATTTCGCCAAACGTATCATAGCTGCTTTCTGCCAAACATTTATTTCGGTTCAGCTGTTTAGTAGGCAGAAACAATAAAAAAGATGCTATGAAAACAATTCTAGATGCGGCTGTAGATTACAGCCAATCTCAAGAAGAACACCATATAACCCTCGAAGGTTTAGAACACGCTTTTATAAACGGCGCCGGATGGATGGTTGAGCAGCGGGTTGACGAAAAAACGCTTGAAAGAATAAAAGAGCGGCAAAAAAACGATAAGATAGTTATTGAGGTAGAACTAAGCTTGGGTTAGCCATACCACGCTTCTTAAACTATTCTATCCGAATAGTAAAACAAAAGGGCTGTCGTTATCCGACAGCCCTTTGTATGTTTAACGCAAATGCGTTTTACTTTGCTGCTTCGATTGATTTTTTGCGGAATTCTTTAAGCATTTTTTCTAGCTCTAGAGAAGCTTTACGAGCGCGAGTACCGGCTGCCTTATTTCCCTTTTCAATCTGAAGGTCTGCGTCAATCTTAAATGCCTCGATAGAAGCATTGATTTTTGCCATTAAATCTTTCATTTCTTATCTGTAGTTTAAAATTTGAAAATCCAAAGGTAGTAAAATTGTCTAAACCTCACTTTTCAATCTAAAATTAACCTAATTGATATTCCGCAAAAAAGGGTATTTAATAAACCCGCAAACGATTTTTTGCTATAAAAATATATAATTTTAGCAATAAATTAGTATTTTTATGGCGCGAACAGGTAAACTACAAATCAAATGAAAAAGTTATCATTATCAATCCTAAACTTCTCTAACGGCTTACTTTCTGCAAGCGAAAAGAGAAGGATTACCGGAGGACGATGGGACGAATGTGCCGTTGAATGCATTTGTTGCTGAGGAACAGGATGGTACGAAGGTCCGTCTTGTCCTTTTGATTGCGACCGGCTGAATATTCCGCCAGAACATTGCTGGAGCTAAGGTAAACAAAAGAGGCCGCCTAAAAGCCACCCAATGCGTCATTCCGAATAAAACGAGGACCCTGCTCAAATTTGGGAGATGCCTCACATTCGTTCGGCATGACGGAAGGTAAGATTTTAGGCAACCTCTTTATAGCAGCTATCGACCGCTATCTTCTTCGACAAGCCTAACAGGAACGGGCAGCATACCAGATTTTAATACGAGAGCCATTTCTTTGGCTTCGCTTTCTGTAAAGCTACCTGGTATAGATATTTTACCTCCTGTAATTTCAGATAGCACGTATGCATAAAAATAGACCTTATCGTCCAATACAATAGCTATCCATTTGTCAATATTATCGGCAGTTAGGTATGCCCAATGTTTCGCTCCTTCGGCAGTCATTACTGCGCTTATAGCCCATCCCCGATCTTCTTCTTCCGCCCGTGCGTCAACTATTACTTCTCCGTCTAGCGGAGCGCGTCCGTCTCTTGAGTTAACCTTAATGGCTATTAGCTCGTATAGCCCGTTGTAGTAGGGTCTTACTGTCCACAGAAGCCTAAGGCTTGGCGGAAATATATTGCGCATTTCGGGTATGCGAAGTATTTCGTTAACCTTAGCCGTATCGCTCTCTAGCGCCTGTCCCACGCAAGGTGTACTGTAGCTCCCTTCTATCGAGGGTGTAAGAATAGAGAAAAGCGGGAAATGATAGATAGGCTCCTCAGCGCTGCTATCTTTCGGGTAAGGGCGCCTTTTCAACCAAACCGGTCAGCATTTCGTTGGCAGCATATAAAAGATCGTACACGCCGATATCGCTGCCTATAGAGTTGTATGTTTCCCAAAACTCGAGTTTACCTCTTCGGGTAAGCAGCTGGCGCACGCGCTGAGTGTCGGCTACATTATCCGCAGTCATTACAACACAGCTAGATACTCCGATACGACGGAACATAACATTTGCCGCTCCATACCGATCGAGCCGTGCACAAAGATTATTCCTTGTGTTGGCTATGGCTTCTTCATATTTTTCGGTAAGCACCCCGATAACTTCAGAGTTCGGCGAATCGGGGCGAACCCTATCACGAAGTCGGTATGTGCCGAAAACAAAGGCTGCCGCGCATCGGGATTTTGCTCTTCCCACGCCTTACCAAACAGATCGATAAAATGGGCTGTAGTGTCTGCTTTTTGCCTTTCTGTGGCAATAGCAAATGCTTTCAGATACATGGGGTCGGTACTATGATCTGACAGCTCATGAAGGATATCGGACGCCATTATTTCTAACGTAAGGTTTACGGTTGCTCCTTCCGCTTCGCCGGAGCCTTTGCTCTCGTCTGTTTTAGGGCTGCCTTTACACGAAGATAAACCGATACCGATAGCCACGCTAAATAGCACCGCATAAAAAATAACCGCTTGTTTTTTCATAGTAATAGGATTTGAACAGCTGCACGCATATACGTAAATGTAAGCATAATTAGCAACAAAAAGTCCGCATGAAAAAATTATCATGCCTTTTGATAGAAAAATTTTTAACGTTGAAATTTAACACACAACGAAAAGTACGCATGTTAAGCCCCATACTGCCAGAAACGACAGCTTAGCCTAAAGGTAAGAGCGTTGCCGCTAAAAGGTTAAGGCGTTACTACAAAGCAAAAAAGAAGGCATAAGCCCCCTCTCTCTAATGCGGCGCTAAGCTAAAATCGAAGATAGAAGTAAATACCTCCGATAGCGAGCTGCCTCCTATTACCATTAACAGAAATCTTGCCAGTACTAATACGGCAAATACCGTAACGATAACGAGTAGCGTTTTACCGATACGCTCAATAACCTTACTCAGATCCGGTAATCCAGAAGTTTTCATGGCTACTGATTTTCTCTAAATATAGCATGTTTTTTGGCTATAACCAAATGAATATGAATATTTTAAGAAAACCTTTTTACGTAAAAAAGTTTTCGTTGGCACGGAAAATAGCTACCTTAATTCTAAATCAGCTGCCATAAAAACAAAGCCGCCGATATGGTGTACTGCTCGCCATCTGGCTTTTCTAATAGTATTGTATTATTATCGGGTGTGGTATGCTCTTTAGCTAAAGTCGTCAGAGATATCCTATCGCATTCGTCGAATCCTTCCAGGCGTTGGCTGCCAACCATTATAATTTTGTCGCCTACCGGCTACCTGTTTGGGTAGTATGCCATCCCAAGCGGCAACTATCGTAAGCTTCGAATCTTTTACTGCGTATGAATATTTACTTTGCACTCTTTTCCATTCAACATCGGGTTTATGAGGAATAAAACAGTAACGCCTGCCGGGATAATCGATAATAACATCGCCGTAGCTTACCAAGGTGAAACCTAATAGTGATTCTCTACCGGAACGTACAGCCACATCTTTAAAAATGTATGCCCGTTAATATTCCGCTCGGGCAGCATAGCCCTGCGCGGCGTTGCGCTAACAAGTTCTCCGTGTAGCCCATAAGATGTAGCGCCATAGCCAAGCTCTTCGTTAACAAGAGTACTATCTGCCATGCAAACGTTATACTGACTAACAGTAAACAAAGCAAAGAAAGGAAAAACAATGTAACATAGTGGATACAAAAGAATTGCGCCTTTTATTGGCTTTGACTGTCCGATACCGAAATTGCCGATTTCAGCATAAAAACGCAGACTATCCGTTACCATAACGTTACCCATTGTTGATTCTTTCTTTTCAAAACACTACTGTTCAGTAGATTAAAATCATTCCGTTGATTGTAACTCTTACCATAATCAAGGTTATATATGGCGTGTGGTATTGCTTAACCCGTTGCCGAACGTTATATGCCATTTTTCTTTCGTCCCCATCATACCAGTAAAAGATGGGCTTACCTGCAATAACGTTCATTCTGCTCCATTTCTGATGCTTTGCGACTAACAGAAAAGGGTTACTTGTTATGGTTAGCACCTTAGCGCGATCATCAAACTTTATGGCGTATTTCTTTAGAAAAGCCCCTCCGATAATACCGTCCAACCCGTCATAACATTTAAAAATCGAAATTCCGACCGCCGCTTTAGAAGTGCTGAAGTTAATGCCTCCAACCTTCATGTCTTTAATTGCCGCCAGCCGCAGATTATCTTGCACTCCTTGCGAATCTGTAATTTTCTTTGTCCTCTGCTTGGTCTTTAACGAAGCTTTTTCTACAACACGCTGTGAGATATTAATACCCGGAGCCCCGGTATCTATCACAAATTTATATGTGCTACCATCGATAACGACATTAATAACGGGCCATCCGCCTATTACCTCATACGGAATTTCTTCATAAACATTTTTCGACTTGCCGCTTTGGCTGTATCCGTTGACAATAAACAAACATAGAGTAAGTAGGTATAATAAAGTCTTTTTCATAGCAATAATAAATTATAAAAAAAAATCGGCAGGTACAGCGTACCGCTCGCCGTCAGCTTTTTCAAAAAGAATAGTATCGTTATCGGTGGTAATATGCTCTTTAATTAACGGCGAAA
Source organism: Prevotellaceae bacterium (assembly GCA_031258195.1). Taxonomy (GTDB): domain Bacteria; phylum Bacteroidota; class Bacteroidia; order Bacteroidales; family UBA932; genus JAIRNF01. Next base: position 14,087 of record JAIRNF010000027.1, on the reverse strand, counting down.
TACTTCTTCTATAACATCTATCGATAGTATCCAGCCGTTTATTACCAATCATTACAAGCTTATCTCCTATGGTAAACCTACCGTACTCTTCGCCCCATATAAGAGAAACTACCAAGCTAGAATCTATAACCGAAAAGCCTACTTTACCACGGGTATCAGTCCAATCGGCTTCGGCTTGGTGAGGAATAAAGCAATATCGTTCGCCAGTATAATCGAGAATAATATCGCCGTAATTAGCCACAATAAACCCTATTTTAGAAACTCTGGTTGTCTGTACGGGAACATTGCGAAATATATATCCTCCCACATTAAGCTCCGGTGCCGTAGCTCTAATTCTTTTCTCGTAAGCCCTTTCTCCGTGTAAGCCTACGGATGTGGCTCCGTAGCCCGTCTCTTCGTCCGAAAAATCGAAGAGATCTCGCTGTTTATAGATACGATACCTAGCTGTATCGATGTCGAATGTTGACATGCCGCTTCCGCTATCAAATAAATAACTATCGGTTCCGCCCCCTTTAAGCGGAATAGGGATGTAGGTTTTTAAAGAATAAATCTTCATTTTGTTCCACTGCTGTTGGTCTGATACTAAGCGCAACGCATCTGTTGTCAGCGTTATGGTTTTTGCCCGGCTGTCGAACTTTACTACAAAGCGTTTCAGGAAATCGCCGCCAATAATGCCATCAAAATCATAGCGGCTGAAAAGGTAACTGTCGTTTTCAGAAACTGCTGCTTCGGAAGTTTTAAACGAAATTCCTCCTACTTTCATATCATTAATTACCGCCAGTTGCTGTTGCTTACGTATGCCTTGCCCGTCTCCCACATTTTTGGTCTTTTTTCTCAACTTAAGCGACTGCTCATCTACAATACGCCGAACGATATACGTTTTAAGAGCTCTCGTATCTACCACAAACTTATAGGGCTTGCCTTTTATGAGTACTTCCACTACAGGTATTCCACTTGATAGCTTGTATGGAATTTCTACATATACGTCTTTCGATTTGCTGTTTTGGCTGTATGTATTGCCGGCAAATAGGCATAGTGCAAGCAAAAGTAAGATGGTTTTTTTCATCGTATTTACTGTTTTCTAATCCAGCTTTATAATTATGATACCTACAACTTTTTTGTTTGCTGCACGGTATATGCTAAAAATAATATAATAACCCAACTATATACTTTAATGTACTAAAGTTAATATAAGTCATCTAATCTATCTCCAAGAATATCTGCAATAGCTTTTAATCCTATTCTTGACAAACCAAGGTAAACCGCGTCATCTAGTTTCAACTTTCCGGTTAAAAACATATCTGCAATTTCAGCGTCAGAACGTTCTTTACCAATTTTTCTGAAAGGTTTATCATCGAAGTCGTTAACTTCTTTTGGACATTCTGTGACAGATTCCAATGTTCCATCGAACGCGGCTACAGCTATTGGGTCTTGAGGTCATTTGTAGCAGACATAGCTTAACACAATTTAACATTCTTAAAATACATCAGCGTATTCTTTTAATATGCTGAATTTTAGCATATTATAAATTTTGATTATATTTATAATACAAAAATATATTGAACAGTTCATACTAACGCCAGTATTACTTAGCCCAAACAGCATGGAATACACCTGATGCAACAACCAAAGTCATTTATGCAGCTAATGAGCACTTTGCATGATAAGAAAACATGCAGAGAGTATTTGGAAAAGCATAGACGGCAAGGCGTACCAATCTGTCCTTACTGCAAGAATCAATCAGAACATCATTATAAACTAACATATAAAGGTGAATTTAAGGGACTGTATAAATGCAAAAACCGCAAAAAGAGATTTACAGTAATGACTGGAACTATATTTGAAGGCAGCAATGTCCCTTTAGAAAAATGGTTTTATGCTATTTATGTATTTCTATCTCATAAAAACGGCATAAGCAGCGTACAGCTGGCTAAGGATATTGGTGTTACACAAAAGACTGCTTGGTTTATGCTAACTAGAATACGGCATACTCCTAATGATACAAAAGTAATTGCAGCCAATAGATTTAATGGAGTAGTGCAGATAGACGAAGCTTATGTTGGAGGTAAAATAAAGGACGTTTCAAAAATAATCAAGGACGAGGTCTTAAACAGAAAATGCCGGTAGTAGGCTTACTGTCTGGTGATAAAGTTTATGCAGTCGTAGTTCCAAATACAAATAGAAAAACATTGCATGCTATTATTTACGGATTGGTTGAGGTAGGTTCTACGGTTGTAACAGATGAGTACCCAGCTTATCTAGGCATATCTAAGGACTATATACATGAAGTTGTAACGCATCATACGAAAGAATATGCAAATAAGAACGGCTTTCACACGAATGGTATAGAGGGCTTTTGGTCACAGTTAAAACGTGGTATTAGAGGTATATACCATATATTTAGTCATAAATATTTACAAATGTATTGTAATGAATTTGCATACAGACACAATACAAGAAAAATACCTGACGCGTACGATTTAATGATTTTATTGCAAGACAGCATACAAACTTGCATTATATTGATTTGAGGTATAAACCAATATGATGTTAATAGACTTTAGTATATTTGCATTGCCCTGAATAGGACATACATATTAGGAAGCGCTTAGTGCTTTTCTCAAGTGTGAATTTGGACAATTCAAAAAGTGTTGAGGAAATAAGCAAAGATGCTCTCCTTTGGTTTGCGTATGATATTCTCATATACGGCCGAAGGCGTGAGTTGTTTTTCTTATAATCAACACGAGGTCGTCCAAAACCTACACTTGATGTAAGTCTAACAGTCTTGCGCCTTCCTTATTTTGTAAAATTCTTCTTTAAGACTGAGGGGAACAAACTTATATGATATGGGCATATGGAACTCATTCAAAGGTCAATTAGGCAGAGATGCAGGAAAGGTTGGATCAAACTTTTTATGGAAAGATAAACATGCGCCTGTATATCGTCGTGCTGAAAGTAGAAAACAAGAATCATTAGATTTTAAAAGGCTGCTATTTGAAGCAGAACAAAAACGACTTAAGCAGGATATGCTTGTACAATTAGCATATAAAGTTGAAGATAAAATTCAGCAATCTAGCGTCTTTACAATATCTAATGATAAAAATGAACTTATCAACACATTAAGCCGGTTAGCAATCTTACTAAAAACTAATCCTATAAAGGATTCCATCAAGACAAAGAACAAAATAAATAACGCTTACGCAGATGCTATACTGGCAAAATATGAACAAGTTTTTATTGCATTTGTAACTAACTATTCAAAAAACGGCACAATAAGTCATTATGCCAATATTTTAAAGTCAGCGAAACAGTTGAGATTTTTTAAGAGGTATATGTCTATATGCATAATAGCGTGTTTATTCGTCAGCTTTGTTATTATAATTGCTATACAAGAGATTTTATCGAGTTAAATAGAAAACGAACTACTTATTCAGTAGTTGGTTTTGTTGTATAAGGACGCTCAGTAACATAAAATGAACACAGGCATTCATAAACAGTACTATGCTTTTCATTAAAGCATAAATACGATGAAAAGAAACTATTTAATGAATGTCATTGAACAAGTAAGCCGGTTATTAATTTGCATCGAAGACAAACCATTACTCAGGTTGCTAATCGAAAACATAATTGAACTTATAGTTTTCTAAGAATGCCACTTAAATCCACCTATCGATAAATAGGTGGATTTTTTAATCCCTATAGAATATAATACAATGCTGTTAATTAATGTTCAAACTTAATCGGTACATTAAAGTATATAGATGTGCATCTTTTTTATAATCTGAGGTTAGGGGGTTAAAGTAGTTGTATAGCGGATTTTTTACAATCCAAAAAGGAAGACCAGAGTATAAATCCATAGCAAATTGTTTAAATGTTCTGTGCCAGCTGCGTTTACAAAAAAGCGGAGCTTAAGTAAACTCCGCTTGACAACGGCTTAATGAAATGTCTCTATAAAACACAGGTACAGAACACAGACAATAAAAAATTGTTCAAATCTCCGGTTCTTATATTTTAAAGCGAACAATCATCAGCTTCTGATATATAAAATGTGCAATAATGATACTTTGCCGGCAAAAGCATCGACCAACAGTTGTATGAGCAGGAGCAGCGTGTTGCGGTTTTCCGATTTTCGATCATTCCTAAGCTGCCTACTCAATCGTGATTTCGTCGGCAAAAAGCCAGCACGGATTGCCTGCCCCCGGATGCCAGTCGGGGCAAACACCTACAGACTTAGCAATAGCTTTAACACAGCGGGCGTTGGCGGGCTTTCGTACCTCCAGCTTTTTTATAGTAACTTCCTCTGCATTTAGAGGATGGCTGTTTTCAGCTTTTCCGTATAATGTATAACTATCACCATCGTTAGAGATGTAATACTCTACCCACCGCGGAAAGAAAATCCAAGAGCGTGAATCTTGTAAAAAACCGGTGCTAAGTCGGCTTATTTTCTCCTGTTTGCCAAGGTCTATAACGGCAATCAAATCTACACCTTGATAGCCCTGCCATGCACCGGTGGAAAAACTTTGTCCGCCTCTTATAAAGTCAATTAGCGCATTGTTGCCGCCTGCCGAGTATTGGTTGGCATATTGGCTGTGTAGCTCAATGCTCCGCTGTTTGGGTATTTTAGAGAAAGTCGTTGACACGGCTTTGCTCAATCCCGATGTAGGATGATACGCTAATGCTTTAACGGTGGTAGTTTTAGCAACATCGAATGGCCCGGTATATTTCTGCGATTTTACTGTAGGCTCGCTACCGTCAACGGTATAGTATAGCTGGCAACTATCGGCAGGGGCTACGATAGCTACCGTCATGGTATCAAAAAATGTTGAACCGTCGGTTTTAAAGTAAGGCACAGGGGTAATACGATGCTCTGCAATTTCGTTTCGGGGTCTGTCCGAAGCAATGCTACCAAACGCTTTATTGGGCTTATCCGTCATGTAAAACACTATTTCACTCCCGCTAAATATATCATCGTAGGTAATGTACGATTTAGTGTAGGGCTGTCCGTTCAGCTTGATTTTATCAATGTAGACGTTGCCATCTGCCTGATTTGCTGTTTTTACCGTAAACGTCTTGCCGTTTTCCAGTTTAACAGCCGCGCTCTTAACCATAGGAGAACCGATAATCAGCTTACCATCGCCGGGGCAGACAGGGTAAAAGCCGAGCGCGCTGATAACATACCACGATGACATTTGCCCGCAATCTTCGTTACCGCACAAACCGTCGGGAGCATTAGCGTACAGCGTACTCATAATCTCCCGTATCCTTTCCTGCCCTTTCCACGCTTGTCTCACGTAATTATACAGGTAGGCGAAGCTATGGCTGGGTTCGTTACCGTGCGCATACTGACCGATTAAGCCGGTAATGTCTGCCTGTATTCGTCCTGTTGTTTCGGTGTTTTCGGCAAACAGCCTATCCAACTTTTTGGTGTATGCTTCATCGCCACCTATCATGTCGATATGTGTATTTATGTCGTGCGGAACGTAAAAACTATACTGCCATGCGTTCGCTTCAGTGTAGTTAAAGTTTACTTCTCGGGGATCGAACGGTGCGAACCAGCCGTTGTTCAGCTTCGCCCTGAAAAAGCCTGTTTCCGCATCGAATAGATTCTTGTAATACTGTGCTCTTTGTATAAATTCGGTATATATATTGCCCTTGCCCAACTCTTTTGCAAACATAGCTATACACCAGTCGTCGTAAGCATACTCTAAGGTTTTGGAAACCGATTCGCCTTCGTTTTCCGATGAGATAAATCCGTATTGCATATAATGTGGAATACCAAGATGCTTCATAGTTGCGCTATGTATCATCGCTTCGAGGGCAAGATCGGTATCAAAATCCCTGATACCTTTCATGTAGGCATCGTAGATAACAGGTATAGCATGGTATCCGATCATACAGCCTGTTTCGTTAGACGAGAGCTCCCAAACAGGCAACGCTCCCCCCTGCTGATACTGTAGTAAAAACGTTTCGATAAAATCGCTCGTTCGTTTCTGATCAATAATTGCGAGCAGCGGATGAGCGGAACGGTAGGTATCCCACAGCGAAAAAACGGTGTAATAGTCAAAACCGTTGGTGTTGTGTATCTGTAGATCGCGACCTCTGTATTGTCCGTTAACATCGCTGTAAAGGTTAGGGGCTGTCATCGCATGGTAAAGCGAAGTGTAAAAAACAACCTTATCATTGCGAGATAGGGCTTCTATCTCGATTTTAGCTAGCTCGTTGTTCCATTTACGGCGTGTCTCCTCAAGTGCTGTATCAAAGTCGCCTTTATGCGTTATATTCCGGCGGGCGTTGGCTATGCTTAAAGCCGATATACCGACCGTTACTACAATGGGCTCCTGTATAGCTTCGAAAGATACAAAAGCCTTTATGTCGGTTCCTTCGACATAGTCGCCTTCAACCATAGCATCGTTAAGCGATATACCATACCGATTAATGGGCTGCGACAGGTGGATAATAAAGTAAAGGTGCTGGTCGGCCGCCCACGACTGCGATCTGCGATAGCCTTCGATCTCTGTATCAGATACGATTTTTATAGACGAACCAAGCACCTTATCGCGGTGTTTAAGGTCGATTATAATATTTCCGGTACTGCTTGGATAACGGTACTTATGGTAGCCTGTGCGTTCGGTTGCCGTTAGCTCCGCTTTGATATTGTAGTCGTCGATAATTACCGAGTAATATCCTGCTTCCGCCATCTCATTCTTATGCTGAAATTTTGAGGGGTAACTTTTAGCGGTATTGCCATCGCTTATCTCATTAGACAGGGTTGGTTCGCCGGTTGTGGGCATCAGCAAAATATCGCCGTAATCGAGGCAACCTGTGCCGCTGAGGTGGGTATGGCTGAATCCGTAAATGATGTTATCTGAGTAGTGGTAGCCAGAACAGCCGTCCCAGCTGTCAAGGCGGGTGTCGGGACTTAGCTGTACCATTCCAAAAGGCGCTATCGCCCCAGGGAAAGTATGTCCGTGTGCCGCTGTACCTATTAGTGGATTTACTAGCTTATAAAGCTCCTCTTTCTTTTGATCGCCGCATGATACTAGTAAGCCAGCAAGGATTAGAATTGCAAGAATTTTTTTCATGGTAAGGAGATTTGAGCTGTTCGGATATCCTCAAATATAGCATAAAAAGCAAAACAACTGCTTAACATAGGGATATAAATATAGGTTGCTAGTAGTTGTATTTATTTTTTTGTTCGTCGCAAAAAAGTATTATTATCCCATCATATTGTATTTTACCTCGTTTATAAATAACATCCCGATCCGGAATTAATTTTACTATTCTGATACCTTCTTTAATAAAAACATTATCCATATCGTTTATTACTTCAAAGCCTTTTTCTTTCGTGATCGTTAGGTAAGTATAAGCTGTGACAATGCTATCTAGCATTCCTTCTTCTGTGGGTTGTATCGTTATGCATGTATGATAATAGCTACCGTTAAAATCGGGAAGCCTATCCCAGTCAATATTAGAATAAATGAAATCGGTAATAGAATTACCAAAATCAGATTTCTTTATAATTTGATTCTGGTAATTTTCGGTGTTTTTAAGTATGCCATCGTCAAACCAAAGAATTATCTCTTCTTCGTAAATCGACTCATACCCCATGTGTATATACTGAATACATTCTCCTTTTGGAATGATCAAATCTCCATTTACCCACGAAGCAAATAGTTTTTCGTTTGGTTTTAAATTGAGAAATGGCAGGCTAAGGCTTACTTTTAAATTTTCATCAAAACTATCGTAAATATTATTTAGAAATAAGCTGTCGTTTGAAAGAACCTACTCAGCAACATATCCTCTCCAATAGGTTGATGAAATGAAATATCTTTCTTTGTTGGGTTTATCAGGATATAGTATTCTACTCTGTCTTATTATTTCATCGGAGATTTTGGTTATCAATAATGACTTTCTACCATCTTTTGAATCAAGTGGGTTAGAAAACAGCCGAAGTGTATCCGCTTTCCATATTAAAATATCTGGGCATTGAGAGGTTGCAGAAGCACTCGAATAAACGAATAAAAGCAGCATGGTAGCATATACTTTTTTCATGGTATGTTTAGTATTAGGGGTTCTAATTTCAAGTTATACAACATCAAAGACTATGCCGAGAATTTATTAATATTATTGCTTAGATCGAACTCGCATTATGTTGGAATTATCGGAATAAAAGTATCTTATTATTATAAAAGGACAACTGCTGTGATTTAAACATACCTAACAATACTTTTAGCCATGATTAGCTCCACTGCTTTCGGGCAAATATCAGACCTTTTACAAGCCGCAAAACAGGCTAAACCTGCGAGCTATTCCGGTCAATTAGTAGCCCATACATTCAACGGCGAAGATAATAATAAGGTAAAAGACATTTATATATTACTATGTGGCGAAGGTATGGCTGCGTGTAAGCTAGCTTCTGAAGAAGGAGAAAATGCCGAATATTGGATGTTTAAAGTAGGTACTCTTTGTTACGAAAATGAATATCTAACCGGAGAGCTGTCGAACATATCTTTTGATGAAGTAAACGGGCTAGAGACTATTAGCATTAAAATAGACGGGCTAACGAAGTTGTATTCGAAGAACTTTGCGAATGATATTACTCTTGCTTACATTAGGTTTTTCCTAAAAAATAAACCACATAGATACACGGTAATACATAGCATTTCAACACTCTATATGCATCTATGTGGTTTTTTGTACAGTTATTTTTCCCACGATGATTGCGAAATATTGTAGTACATTTCGGTTTCGCCATCGGTTACGAATTTGATTTTTGACGGCTCAAAACCTTCGGGAGTACCAAACCCTGTGATTTTTAGAACAGCACCTTTTGGTAAAGTCATTGCGCCCACACCAAATACGGCAGGCATATTCATTGATGAGCCGGGCCAGAACTGGGCGCCGTTTGCCCAATATACGGTATCAACAAGGTTAGAGAAGCTTTTACCTTCGTAAACTTCGTCGTTGGCTACCAATGCAATGGCGTAAAACTTCGTTTCCGCCTCTGTCTTAAACTGTATGCTATCTTTACTAAAGCCGATAATCTCGAATACTCCGTTACTTTTTTCTTCTTTAGCCGTTTCGGTATTATCCGAACTGTCGATAGCAGTTTTTTTGCCACCGCTGTTTCCGCATGCTACTATACACAGCATTAGAGTAAGGGCAACCAGCACTACGTTTACTGCGCTTGTAAATGCTTTTAGCTTTGATGTTGTCATTTTTATAGGTTTTAAAAGTGATCGCTATTCTTTTTCTTGTGTTGGCGCAGGAGATATTTCGGCTGTCTCTTTCGGGAGCAGCTTATACTTTCCATCACTTGTTTTTTGTACAACAAGCTTAGTTCCTACCCCCACGCCAATAGGGTATTCTGTTTCGTCAACCTTAAACGTAAAACTTAGCCTTGCGTCGTCGGTAGGTACCATCTGTATCTTACCGGCAGCGTCTGTACTTAGCGTTAGCGATGTTCCTTTAGGCAAGAAAATGTTTTGCAGGGTCGCATTCTCAAACCAGCTGTCAATATCGTTAGGAAATGTAACGGCTTTCCCTTTTTCATCAACCAAACTTATCGAACGTACCTCATAACTGCCCGATGGACTTGCTAGCGCAATCTTTTTAATGGTTAGCGTGGTTACTGCCTGCTGCGATTGTGCTAACAATGGTAGTAAGCAGCATGCTAATATAATACCAAAAATCTTTTTATGCATTTTCTCTTTATTTATGGGTTTTTAATATTATTCTTTTAACTTATTTTTAAAAATATCGCCAGTTAGGTAGGGCGTTGTACAGCAAGATTTTATTGCAGTGTAGGTGTTTTCGCCTTCGGTATATTTATCACCCAACTCAACAACATAGAAAAAAGAGGGCGTTACCAGATCAGGAGAAACGCTACTATCTGTTCCTTCAAAAATAATAAGCGCATATTTTGCATCTACATTACCGTCGAACATAACAACACCAAAAAATTCAGTATTATCAATGCTGCGTCCGCCCCGTAAGTGTATATCCAGAGATTTTGTGCGGTCGTCGGCATCAACAGCATAGAAATGGCTGGTAAACTCGTTAGTATAGTTCTGACGGCTTTTTATTTCTACGTTTTCATATTTAATCATGCCGAAAGTACTTATGCGTGTTTTTGCAGAGACAACCTCCAACGAAATACCTGCGCTATTTTGAGAGGAGCTGAGCGGTTGATAGCCGTCAAATTTTTTACAAAGCTCCGGATCGATAGAATGAACGAGGTTAGTAATTTCTTCGACTGAGGGGTTTGATACCGCCTTTAAAGTGGCTTCGTCAAACTCGACAACCGACTCTTGGTCTGGTGTAAAAATAACAATTCTATTGGCTTTGGTAGGAGCCTCTACTATAAAGATCAAGCCTTCTTTAAGAACTATTCTTCCGGAGGCAGAGGTATATTCGTTATCGTTGATAGTACCAAGCCAAAACGGAGCGTTATTAGATGCCTGAAACTTTTCTACTACTTCTTTATCCGTTTGTAACTCTATGCGACAGAAACCATCTGTATAGGTTATCTCTTTAATGCTGATAGTATGAGGTTTTCCGTCAATTATCAGCTTGTTGCTCTGGCTGCCTCCGCATGCCACAAGGCTAACTGTTGCGGCTAAAATAATAGCTCCATAAAGTATAGAACATAAACTTTTTTTCATGTCGTGTTCCTATTTATATTCTATGAATGATCAGTGTTATTTATGCGTTGAATGTTTACCGCTGTTCTGTTTTTACCTTTTGTATAGCCGCGTTTATATCCCGTATTGTAATGCCAAGTGTTCGGCAGCTTGATTTTATCTGTTTTGCAGGACCCATTACAGGCAAATAACCCACTATTAGGGCAAGGAATATAAAGACAACCATTAAGCCGTTTCCGATAGCACCTCCGATAGTAAGCATGAGCAGAAATCCGAGGCCGAACATTACTAAAAAGATAACAGGTTGCATCCATGCAGTGCTTAACTGCTTCTGTAAACCTGCAATTAACGATACAAACACCGTTTTGTCGAAACTTTCTCCTTGTGCAAAATGTGCAGGAGTTAATTTGCCGATTAGTTCTTTTCGCGACATATTTTTTTGTGTTTAGAGGTTAGCTGAGAAAAGGGGCATTTTGCCGTTTACTTTTTACTTTCCAAACGTACAAAAAGTTCTACCTGCCGTAAATAGCAATAATTATGTGGAAGAGAGGGTAAAAATTAACCACTTAACTGTTGACAATGAATGATAAATAATTAAAAACTGATGACTACTCCGCCATTCAGAACTACAAAACATCTAATAATACTACCGAAAAAATAGAATTATGCCCTGTTTTATAGGCATGATGGATAAGAAAGCTATTGTTTAATAAATTAAGTTCTCCTTATTCCAAAAAATCTCTCGCAAGAAACAATGGCTATTTAGTTCAAGAATAAAGACAAATCAAGAAATACACTTTCAATTTATAACTATATCTGTTATTTATTATCCAAACTATAGAATAATTCTTTTTATTATATTGTGTATCAGTCATAAAAAACACTTTCACTTCAATGCTTTTCAAAAATTGTTCTTATACTTGTAGCAAGTTATGAATGCGAATACTACATACTAATCTCTTTATCTAACGCTAACTAGCGTTAGGAATATTCACATACGACGATTCTTCCGACCTTAACGGTCTGTTACCTTTCTTTGCGGATTACGGTCTCTGCGCTTTTAAACGAATTATAGCATCAATATATTACGGCTCAGTTTGTTTAATCGTTTAATTTTTACTGAATGATAATAAGAGTTGCCTCGGAGCAGAACATAAGGTATGCCGAGGATATCTGCCAGCTGATCTACAAATCGGCGCTTAAGCGCGGGACAGGTATTGCAAAACGCGGCCCGAATACATTGCTTCTAAGCTTAAAGCCGAAAAGGCTGTTGTGGCTTCGGATGATGACAGACTAGTCGGTTTCAGCTATCTTGAGTCGTGGGGGTACGATAAATTTGTGGCTAACTTCGGGCTTATTGTCGATCCTGAATATCGTAATAACGGACTTGCACGTAAGGTGAAGCATAAAATATTCGAGTTGTCGCGCAAGCTATATCCCGATGTGCGTATATTCAGTAGTTATACCGGACTTGCACTAATCGCTATCCAACTGTAGGTTAGACAATTGCGGCGAGCAAAAAAAGAACAGGTAATGATTTAGAAACCAACCGACTGTACTATTCTGCGCTGATTTCATACTCTCAAATAACGTATCGCAAAGATATGAAAACTTTTTGAATCTCCATAATAACCCATCACTTTTCTTGTTCTAACATTTTAATATCCATAATAATAGCGAATTGCGAGCGACTATTTTACCGCATTTTTCAAATAATGGTAAAATTCTTCCTTTCCTGCAAGACATGTTATTTGCAAATTTGAAATTGACACCACAAATCTCCTGTAACTTGGCAGGAATCCACTATCTTTGCAATTAGAAAATAAAGTGGCTTTAGTGCCGTTTGATATATAGACATAACGTTCGCAGAACGTCTCGTCACGAAAACTGGTAATTTTCAAAAAAAGAAGTGAGACAAATGCGCAATGTTCATGCTATACGAAAGTATGGCGTGGACTTGCCTGTTTTCTTCTTTGGGCATACCAGTGCCTCGTGACGGAGCAGTGTGAGTTCCACGCTTTTTTGCGTGTTACTGGCGAACTTAAATGGTTTTTTTAAGTTTAACACGTAAAAATAGAAACATGAAAAAGATTATCCTTTACATTGCCGCATCTATTGACGGACGAATCGCCGAACCGGACGGCGATATTGAGTGGCTTTCGGAATTTCCCATTACTAAAGAAATGAATTACGGCTATAAGGAATTTATAGCTTCGATTGATACTATTATCATGGGTGGTCGTTCTTGGCGTGAATTGTCGAACATGGACGCGATGGGTGCGTATACCAACAAATCAGTCTATGTAGTTTCCCGCTATGATTGGAGAGAGAAAGGAAACATTAAATTCATTACGGAAAATGTGATTGAACGCATTGTCGATCTGCGTAATGAAACGGGAAAGGACATTTGGCTATTTGGTGGTGGCGAATTAGTTTCTATGTTGCTGGCTGCCGATTTGGTAGATGAAATGCGGATAGCCTATATTCCTGTTGTTCTTGGTAAAGGAGTTCCATTATTTCCTGGACAACCTAAAGAATCAAAATGGGAATTAATAGAAAGTAGAAGCTATTCTTCCGGTATTATAATGGTCGAATATCAAAAGAAAGAATAACCCCATTTTCTGTAAAAACTTAAATCCATTCCCCCAATAATGAAGTTCATCAGAAAAATCAGAAGATTTACCCTGAATCTCCTGCGAAAAATCTACTTTTGAACTATGGTACAGATTAAAAAGATAAATATAAAACATGCGCTTATTTTTCTATTTGCCACACTGCTCTATGCGATGTGTCAGATGCTATTCAGTGCTATTCTGATGAAAGAAGATTTAGGGGATAAATTTCTTATTCAGTTACTATCCCACTATGTCGTAATCTTTACCATGTGTATCGCAGATTACCTATTATTACTATTCCTGAATAAGTATATACCCTATTCCAAAAATATATTACTCCGTATCATAGCAGACTTTGTGGGGGTAATCGTAATATGCCTGATTGTATTAGGTATGTTCAATTACCTGATATACGATGTACTTCTTATTTCAAAAGACGGGCTGCCTTCTTTCCTTGTCAAATTTGCATTTGGAATGACAAACAATATTCCTATCCTGTTGGCATTTGAACTGATCCACTATTTCCAGTCTGAACAAAAAGCCATTGCCGATTCTGAAAAAGCAAAACGTGAAGCATTGATGTTCGAGCATGAAACGCTGAGGGCGCAGATAAACCCGCATTTTCTGTTTAACTCGCTGAATGTATTATCGTCATTAATCTATATGAATCCGGACAATGCGAATAAGTTTACCAAAGCCTTGTCAAAGACTTATCGTTATGTGCTTTCCCTGAATAAACGACCGATGGTTTCTGTTGAAGAAGATTTGGATGCGCTGGAATCATACATTTTCCTAATGGAAATGAGGTTTGAAAACTCTTTTACTTGCA
>JAIRNF010000016.1 GCA_031258195.1 Prevotellaceae bacterium | reverse complement strand
AGTCGCAAAATCAACCGAAATTGACGCTCTGAAATACGCGACCGAAAATAATACTTGTTATTCATTAATTCAAAGATAGTTAAATAACTTTTTTAGTCACTTAACTAATCTTGAACCTTGTTTTATTTACCGCTGGGGTGCTTATATTTGAGCGTTCTCGCGAACGGAGAGGTAAAACCGAAGTGCTGGAAGAAAAGCTGGATGCTTATGCAAATATAGCTGACGTTGCTGTCAAGAATGGTAATAATCAACAACAAACGTTGGATAGCCTGCTGTCATTATTTCCTTCAAATATTCGTCTTTCATTAATAGATAGAAAAGGTGTTGTTGTATTCGACAACGCTATTGATGATGTATCAACATTAGAGAACCACATAGATCGTTCGGAGGTAGCTTATGCATTAAAAAACGGTGTTGGAAGTAATATCAGAGCATCTGTATCTAATGAGCAGGAATATCTCTACTACGCTAAACGCTTTAACAGCTATTTCGTTCGTGTAGCATTACCTCATGATATTGATGTACAAAATTTTCTAAAAGCGGATAATCTTTTTCTTTACTTTATTATTGGTTTATTTATAGTTTGCCTTGTATTAATCAATCTGATAGCCGGCAGATTTGGTAAGTCTATAGAGCAGCTGAGATATTTAACCTCTTCGGCAGAAAAAGGCCTGGCAGATTCTATGATCATAAGCTTTCCAGATGATGAGCTGGGAGAAATCGGGAATAAGATTGCCGAAAATTATAAGGAGCTCGAACAGCAAAAAAGAAAAGTCACTCTCGAGAAAGAAAAATTGCTACGGCACGTTCACAGTTCAGATGAAGGATTGTGCTTTTTTTCCTCAGGCAGAACCGTTGAATTTTATAACGGACTATTCATTCAATATCTCAATATTATTATTGATAATGCGCATGGAAATCCTGAATTAATATTTAGCAATTCATCATTTAAAGAGTTGAACGACTTTTTATCTTCAAGCGAAAAATATTTCGAGACACAGCTGAATAAACAAGGAAAAACGTTTGCTATTCGGGTAACCGTATTTGAAGATAACGGCTTTGAAGTTATTATCAACAACATTACCAAGCAGGAAAAAACTCGTCTGCTGAAACAGGAAATGATCGGTAATATTGCTCATGAGCTACGTACCCCGGTTACGAGCATTAGAGGTTACCTCGAAACCGTTTTAGAGCAGAAGCTCGATACAAATAAAGAACAAGAGTTCTTAGCTAAAGCTTATAACCAAGTAATTGTGCTATCAGATTTAATTCAGGATGTTGGACTGATTACGAAAATTGAAGAATCGCCTCAATCATTCAAGATTGACAAAATAAATATTAACAAGCTGCTTGATAGCCTTAAATCAGATCTCGAAATTCCGTTAAGCGATAAAAGAATTACAATAGAACAGAATGTTCCTGATAAAGTAGCAGTGAACGGGAATGTTAACTTAGTCTATTCCATTTTCAGGAATCTTACTGATAACGTAATTCGTTATGCCGGGGATAGCGTAGTAATAACCATTAGCGTTTACAACGAAGATAAAGATTTTTACTACTTCTCGTTTGCTGATAACGGTGTTGGTATTGCAGATGAAAGCCACCTGACTCGGCTCTTCGAGCGTTTTTATAGAATTAACGAAGGGCGTACTCGCGACAGCAGGGGCTCCGGCTTAGGCTTATCCATCGTCAAGAATGCTGTTCTGTTCCATAAAGGTACTATTACTGTAAAGAATAGAGCAGACGGAGGATTAGAGTTCTTGTTTACACTCCCAAAATAATTTTGATATTTATAAAAATATTACTCCTATTGTTAAGTAGCCAGTATGGGTTTGTGAGATTTTCTAAGGATTAGCTGTTTGTATCTGTCGGCTGTTTCAAGAGCAACATCATGCCAAGAAGTACATAGCGTTTGGGAGGCATTATATGCAATAGATGATATATCAGCGTTTAAAATCCTGGCAATAGCATCAGCATATACATTTACATCTTCGGTAGCCAAAAAGCCGTTATGATCGTTTACGATGACCTCTGCCGCCGTGCTATGCTCTAATAGTAACGAGGGGGCGAGGGCTGCAGCAGCTTCTCTGACAACTAAAGGTGCATTATCGTATTTTGAAGGAAATAGGAATAAATCGGCGGCTCTAAAGTATGTATTCAACCTGCTTCTGTCGGTAATTGTTCCGATAAAGTCAACGTTTGAGCTAAGCCCGTAGCTTTCTGTCAGTTTAACTAAATCTTTACGTGCGTAGCCTTCTCCCACAAAAAACATCTTGTAGCTTACACGTTTTAAGCAGTAAAGAGAATCGAGTATGAATTTTAGGTTTTTTTCGTAGATATGTTGTCCTACGAATAAAAGAACCTTCGTGTTTGGGGCAATATCCAGCTGTTGCTTGTATTTTACTTTTTGAGCGTAATCTGTTAAGCCGGAGAAATCAACGCCGTTTGGCACGACTTCCACCTTGCCTTTATAACCGTATTCTCTTAGCGTTTCTACAACGGCAGGCTGCGGAATCCATACCTCCTCGGCACAATCGTAGAAGCTGATAATTTGCTTGACCATGGCGTTTACAATGGCTTTGTTTTTGATTACACGGCTAAAATCATCTTTGAATTTTGAGTGGAATGTAGCAATGAATGGGATTCCCGCTTTTCTTGCTTTCTTACGGGCTAGTTGCCCTGCTGAAAAAGGAGAGTGGGCATGTAGAATGTCAAAACTGGTGCGATGTAAATCTCGTGCAAAGCTTCTGCCCAGAATAGGTAATCCTACTCTGTAAGGAGAGCGGAAAGGTACAGGAATTGATGGATACTCAACCATGTTAAATAAGTGTTCTATGTTGCGATTTGGGCAGTATGGGGTTACCACCGATGTATCATGCCCTAGTTTGCTAAGACCGATTGCCGTATTTTCAACAGCAACTGCTACTCCGTCCATTACGGGAGGAAAGCTTTCGTTGAAGAGACCGATATTCATATGTCGGATGTTTAAGTGAAACTTCTGCTCAAATGTATTTTACCATTATGACAATGAGGTTAATATATAATTACGGCTTTATTACATTTCTTGTCTTGCTTTACATTAAAAAAGGCTTTCAGCAGTTCTGAAAGCCTTTTTTAATAGTTAGGATAGCTTATTTTACTATAATGGCCGGTACAACCATGCCATCTACATTATTAAATTCAAACCCCAATAAATAGGCAATGGTTGGTGCAAGATCATTTAAATTCATAGAATTTACAACAGCACCTTTAGGTACCCCTGCTCCGGAAACAACAACTCCTGAGTTTATATATGCCATATCCGGTGTATAGCCATGTGTACCGCCAATAGAAGAACGTATTAGCTCGCCATTCGTATTATTATTGAACATTATACCGGGTATTGCTGCTAATGCAAATTCAGCCTCGCTATTTCCACCCAGCTTTATAACTTCTTCTTTTTCGAGTAGTTTGAATAACTTTTGTTGGCTGGCAGGTAGATGAAGCAGCATTTGTTTTACTTTTTTTAATGTCTCTTTATCGTTTACATTTTTTAGATGAAAGAAGCATGATCCGCCAGCAGAAATAAAACGGCAGCTCCAAGTGCTCGGGTCTCCGTATACTATACCATTTTGCTGCAGCCATATGTTTGGGGCGATTGCCGTATGTGTTCCTACGAACCCATGGTCGCCGATAATAAAAATTGTTGTATTTTCTTTAATGCCGGCTTTTTCTACGGCGTCTATTATAGTGCTTATGGCATGGTCGGCTCCGGCAATTGAGCGGGTAACCATTTTTCCGTTTAATCCTTCTTTATGCTGCGCACCATCTACACATGGCAGGTGTATGGTTAGTAAGTTGGGTTTATAAGTTCGTATAAGGTATGCAGCCATTCTGCTTAAGTTGTCGTCGAAAGAAAGCGATGTTAAGTTATAATCCTCCATACTTAGCTTACCCGTAGCGTTTTCAAGTAATTCTTCGAAAAGACCCTTTGGGGTTGCATATTCAGATGAGGCGGTTCTTCTTTCTAAAGAATTTGTTTTCGACCATATCTCGGGGATGTTATAGTCTATTGGCGCACCAACCGATACGGGCCATGAAATAGAAGCCGTTGTTAATCCGTTTCTTTTGGCAGCCTGCCACAGGCTCTCTACTTTTATATCATAATAGCTGGTATGCCACTCGCCATTGCCATTAGCAACACTAAAATCGGTATTATAGTATATACCATGTTTTATAGGGTTTGTGCCGGTAATAATGCTGGTATGCGACGGGTATGTTGATGTTGGCATTACGCCTACAACTCCCAGACAGGTTACCCCTTCTTGGGCTAAATTTTGAATATTAGGTGTAGGCCAAGTTTTATCAAGATAGAAGTCCGGACGAAATCCGTCGATTGATACGAGTATTACATGCTTCGAAGGCTGTGCATAAACAGTTGCACTAAGCTGAATAGAAAAGAGAAGTATAATCAGAATTTTTTTCATAGCTAATTTTATTTTATAAATGGTACAATAAATGGCGATGTTTTATTTTCAATCAACACTTTGTTCATATCGTATTTCATGGTTACCAGTCCGTTTTCTTTATCGTATGTAAAGGCATCCATGTCTAGGTCTTTAGGGATAAAAGCAGGTACCTGCGCTTTTATATGACTATCGTTAACATTTGGATTGCTCATTTCCTCATTTTGCGATACAGACAATCGGATACCAAGGTCTGAAACACGTCTTCCCTCAGCCATAAAAATTTCCTGCCTCAGGCGGTAAATAATATATAACAACTCATCCTGAGCTGTAGCTGCAGCTATATCGCCGGCCGTTACTTTCGTTCCCGAAACGGTGTAAACGGGTATTTTTCCATTCTGTCGGTTTAACACATAGCCTTGTTTAGGAGAATTATCATTGCCATCAAACTTTACATCTACTTCAGCTAACGGGTAGTTCTTGTTATTGCCTCCATCTCGTTTTTCCTTACTATCGTCAACCAACGCAACGGGGCGCATATTAACCACATCAAGCAAATCTTGTAACGTAGCTTGTGCGGGTACAAGCTGGTTATTGCTGGCTTGTGCTTCGGCAATAATAAGGTAGGCTTCTTCCACTTTTAGAATAGCCATAGATTTCTGATCGGTACTGCTTGTACCTTCGTAGTAATATTTTGGATCTAAGAAATCAAGGCGGGGCAGGGGAGCTAAACGGTTAGGTAATGATCCGTAAACAGCGTTCTGCATTTCGTTCGACACTCCATTCACACCATCAAATTCTACTTCGTACACCAAGGATCGTTTGTCTTTAACCATTTCAGCATACGCTACAGCGTTGCTAGCATCTCCCAAACGATAGTAGGCTCGGGCAATAAACAGCCGGTATGCTGAAATTAATTCTGCATCCGGTTCTAATTTTATGGCTTCATCAAAGTTTTTAATTGCCAGCTCTAAATGTTTCTCCCAAGAGAGTACCTCTCCTCTTTCGGTTGCAGGTAAGCCAATAAACAGCTCGCCGGCTAGTAGATGCGAGTAAGCAAGCGCAAAATACATATACGCTTTTTGCGAAGGGGTTGTAGTAGGATCGCTGGGTATAACTTTATCTAAGCCGAATTGCGCCATGCTTCTTACCTGATGGATATTCGACTGAATGTTGTTGACGTCAACATCAAAGTAATCTATCTGTAGCTTATCAAAAACCTTACTATACTGAGAGTAGTTGTTAAAGTAGTTGTCCGACAGTATCTCCATGTTAACTACTGTTGCATTAAGCATAAGTGCTATTTTACGTTTTAATCCTACTACCCAGCTGTTTGTAGCATCAGGGGTAGTCAGATAAGTTTCCTCTGTTACATTCGGGTTTTCGACACACGAAGAAAACGTGGTAAGTATTGCGATTAAAAGGATATGGTATTTTTTCATGATAGCTCTTAATATTATTATTGTAGATATTTTTGCTTAGAAATTAAATCGAAGAGACGCAATAAATTGTCTGGGTGATGAATAGGTAGCATACTTAATTCCACCCGTTGTCGCGCTTCCCTGTCCTTGTGCTGCACCACTGATAGTCGCTTCGGGATCAAAATCGCACGAAGTGAAGTTTAGCGGATTGGTAACCTGAAAACCTAAGATAAGCTGGCGAATACCTTTTACCGGAGAATTAAGCGTGTAGGAAGCACCTATTGTCCGTACTTTCAGAAAATCAGCTTTCTTTACGAACATATTGGTAAAGTTTAGCCAGTTGGTTCTGCCATGAGCGTCTATTTCCGCCTGAGGTATACCCTCATTTCCGACACCGTAGTTAAAGCGGAACTGGCTGTCCCAGTCGTTTACATATGCGCCCATTTGGTAATCGGCATTAGCGTATATGTTCAACGATTGCCAGCTAAAGTTCAGCCCTATTTTACCAAATAAATCGGGTATGGTAGAGCCTAAGTTTTGCTGATTCAACACTTCGCTAAGTACCCCGTTTTCATCAAATATACCATAGGTGGCCCTCAAAAAACCGATTGGCTGTCCTTCTTCAACGACAGTTTGAAGGGTTCGAGAGCTGAAACCGTTAATGTTGAAAGGAGGTACTCCGTTTGATGACAGTACTTCGTTGTGTAGCGTATTTAAAGAAGCGTTGATTCTCAACGAAACATTTTTTGTTTTAATAGCTTCAACTACCGTACTGACTTCAAACCCTTCGTTAAGGATTTCTCCCACATTCCGCAGCTGGTTTTGCATCTCACCTGATGAAGGGAGCGCCGGAACGCTAAATAATGCATCTTTTGTTATCGTTCTATAATAACCGGCTGTGAGCATAAGACGGTTATCAAAAAGCCCGACGTCCATAGCCGCTTCGTAGGTATGAGATTTTTCCGGCTTCAGATCGTCATTGCCCGGTTGACCAAAATACGCGCCCTGGTCTCCAAGAAATCCGCTGAAATTAATTGTCTTTTCGTTGGCCCAAGTCGGTGGCAGGTTACCTGCAATACCATAGTTGGCTCTTAGCTTCATGTTCGAAACGATATTGCCGGAACCCCAGGACTCGGATGATATGATCCAAGAAAACCCTACCTTGGGATAGTACTGAATGCCTATACTGCTTCCAAAAGCCGGATTACCATCGCCTCTGATACCCAGGTCGACAAAATACTTATTCTTATACCCGATATTCTCCAGTATGTAAGCGCCATAGTTTACCGACTCGAAAAACGCTTCATTCGCTGTTCTAACAGCTGCAGTTGATATGATTTTTGAACCGTCGCGCAAATTTTCTCCTTTATAGCTTACTTGATGGTCTTCGGTGCTAAACAGCTGTCCTCCTATGGTTGTTACGAATGAAAAATCGCCTGCATCTGCTTGGTGTTGGGCATTAGTTTCGAGCGTATACCCCAAATATCTGCGCTCGAAGGCTGTAATACTTCCTTTATCTATCGACGGAGCATTGGTTGTATGCGCTATATATTTATTGGTATGAATGGTTTTGTCATCTAAAACACGGTAGTCTACGCCTCCGCTTACCTTAATATTTAGGTTGTATAGCGGTCTGTATTTTATTGTTTGCGAGGTTATAAAACGGTTTACGTTTATTTTATTATCCTGTAGTCGCTCGGCCTCGCTCACCCATTCTTTCATTATCGAAAACTCTTCACCCGTAAGCTCATCCAGCTTATTGTTGAATGTTGGTCCTGTAATAGATGATGCACCGCTTTCTGCAAACCAAAGTCCGGTATATCCACCCTGATTACCGTTACGATTACGATGGTACTGGTTATTTACGTACGAGAATGAGCTCTCATACGTTAAACCTTTAGCCAAAGAAGCCCGAAATCCTGTTGCAATATCATACTTCTGGTTGCTGTTCTGGTTATGTATTTGGGTACCGTTTGTATTAAAGTAGTTACCGCTAATACTATATCCGAGCTTATCATTTCCTCCGTTAACAGAAACGCTGTATTTTTGGTAAAAACCATCTTGAAAAAGCAGGTCGGCAGTGCGTTCAAAATGTAAAAAGTCTTTTGTGCCTTTTTCTAACCCTAGCTGAGCCTCAAACGTAATGTTGGTTTTACCTGCTTGTCCCTTGCGTGTAAATATTTGTATTACTCCGTTTGCTGCATCTGAACCAAATATTGTTGTTGCAGCTCCTCCATTAATATATTCTATTCGCTCTATGTTATCCATGGGGATATCAGCTATAGAGCTGATGCTGGCACCTTGGGTACTGCCACCACCAATAGCCGCAGAAGTATTAAGGTTATCCATACGAATACCGTCTACGTATATAATAGGCGTAGAGTTAATGAAAGCAGAATTTACTCCGCGGCTGCGAATAATGGATGTTGCTCCTGCCTGACCTCCTGTCAGCTTAATTTGAGCATTGGGCAGTTGTGATTGCAGCATTTGGTCTACACGGCTCGACGGTAGCTTATCCAACTCATCACCTTTTATGCTCATAATATCCGTAGATAGCCTGCGCTTGTTTATGCTAAGACCCTGGCCTGTTACTACCACTTCATCAAGCTGTGTGCTTTCCTCCTTTAATGTTATGGTGATAGGCGATAAGGTGTCGCTTGCTTCAAACGGCCCATAGCTAACGGTTTGAAATCCGCTGAAAGATACGTCAAGCGCATACAGTTCTTCGGTGTTTGGCATATCCAGCTTAAACTCTCCATCGAAATTTGTTGTGGTGTACTTGTTGGTCTCTCCTCCTTTAACATGAATTGTAACTCCGGGTAATGTTTCTCCCTGTTCGGTAATAACACGGCCTTCAACGGCTTTATGCTGTTGGGCTCTAGCAATAAAACTGCAAAAAAATAGCAGAAATACAAATGTAATTTTTTTCATTTTCAGTATTAGTTATTTTTGGTTGGAACAAAAGTATAGGGGGACTATTACTGAAAAATGAAGATATGGTTACAAAAAAAATAAATGTAGTTACAATAGCTAAAGGCTGTATTGCTTGAAAATATTAAGGTATTGGGATGTTTTGTAATAAGGATTTTGTTATGGAAAAATAATTTTATCGTAATAATTACGTAATAACTAAACTGCAATTTTATACTGTAAAAAACAGATTAGTAAAAGGTTTTAGTTAATTAGTTCATTTAGTTTTGATGATTTTCTTTAATGTAACGTTAATCCGTAGGTTTTTAAAGTCGTCAGATGATTATATTTTCATCTGACGATTTTATTTATCTATAGCTTTTCAGTTATAGATTCTTTCTCAATTACATCTATTGAGAAAAGGAAAGAGTGAATTAAGGGTTGCATTGTATTATACCCTTTGGGCAAACGATACATGCCTTTTGTCAGTTTACTTTCTAACGATTGTACTATTTGTCAAAACCGTTCTTTATTAATCCAAAGTATATCAGTAATAGTTTCGGGGTAGTATTTCTTGGTGCTAATCAGAAAGCACACGGATAATTCTATATGTGTTAGTATAAGTAAGTTTTTATCTGCACCAAACAGTCGCTTCTTAAACTTATCGAACATGGGGTTTTCGTTAAGCAGCGTTTTATACCTATCTAGTGATGCTAGCAGCTCTCTTTTTTCTTCTTCACAAGAGGCTTTTTCATTGATAAAATTGAGAAGTTTACTATCTAGAATGCTTTGCTCTGCGTAAACCTGTATTATGTAGTCTACAATGCAATTCTCTTCTTCTAACTTTTTCTTGGCACGCTTAAACATACGAAGCAGGTTATGAGTAACTGCTGCCTGCCAGAAATCAAAAGCTTAGTTTACTTCTTATGGAAACAAAAAACGACAGACAGCAGCATTATATAAATAAAAAGGGCGTAGAGACTCACGCTTTACCTGTGGAGGTCTTGCGAACCTTTGAAGTCTAAAGCTGCTCTACGCCCAAGCCTGCCCCGACACGTAGGTCAGGGCATAACTCAGACTAGCAACTTGTTATACTAACCTCAAAAACCCTATTTGTCAAGCAAATAGGTCGCAAGTTTCCACAGCGTATAAAAAGTTGTGTATTCTGTATCTAATGCCCCTACATCTTTACCACGTATCGTTGATGTACCTTACAAAGATAGTAGAGGACGTTAGATATTAATCTCATGCCAAAGGCAAATGTAATATATTTCTCAATCATTACAAATACATCCCTGATAAATATGTCAGTAATGCGAAAATTTGTATATGGGAACACGAAGACGTAACGATGTACTGCTAAAAGCTATTGGTAATAGATTACGTGAGTTAAGGCTGGCAAAAGGGCTTTCGCAGGACGTAGTCTATATTGATACAGATATTCATATAGCTCGGGTTGAAATGGGTAAATACAATATTACCATAAGTACCCTATCCGACCTTTGTGATTACTATGGCATAACGTTAGACCAGTTTTTTAAAAGTATAAAGAAAAAGTAGCTGCTAGTTATAATTCCACAGTTGGATACCATCATTTTAAAAGCAAATAATGAGGTTGCATAAGCCATCCTATTTTGCTATCCATAACTACCCCTAGCCAAGTAGTTACCTCAAAAAAGGTATAATTTCAGGGTATTTAGTACCCAAGACAGAGGTAAAGGAAATTTACCTGTAAGCGTTGCTATTGCTGAGTGCATTGCTTCCTTAGCTACGCTAAAAAGTGCTTAAAATGGAAATTTACGGAAGTTTAGAAAAGGGGGTACTCGCTTTGCCCCGTTGCAGTTATAATTTTATCTCATTACCAGTAACTGTTCAAAATCCTCAACAGAAATACCCTCGCCCTCTTTTAGCAATTGCTGTATTCTTAAGTACCTTTTAGTAGGTTTTCCTTTATAATACCGTTTAAAATACTTTCTGTTCAGCTCTTCGTACAGCTTATCCTGCTTAAATAAGGCTCTATATGTTTTATCTATAAGCCTCATGTGCTTGCTTCTGGTCTGGCTATCGTACATGCAGCCTCTAAAGGCATTCCTATGCAGAAAGCAGCCGTCAATACAGTACAGAATCCGGCATCTTTTTCCCATCTTTGGGCATGAAAAGAACCACACCTTTCCTTTTAAATTAAAGGTTGGAAGGGATAGATGCTAACCATACTTTGTATTTCACAGGATTGCCTTGGTATTTATAGCTTAATTCAACGTAAGGTTTAGCAGAAAAGGTATCTACCATAATAGAAATTGAGCCGATGCAGCTTCCATTTCTGCTCCAGCTAACCGTTCGTTTTGATTTGGTTAGGTTTCAGGTAGCCCCATTCTTTCAGCTTGCTTAACCTCAGCTGCAGTGCGCTATCAAATAAAGTAGAATGTGTATCGGGTTTTGGCATGATATGATGGTTTTGAAACCTCAATTATTAAGCAAGACAGGAAGGTTCGTTTTCAGGCTGACAAGGTCTAGCTCGCTAATAAGCCTGTATATAGTAGGGTTGATGCTAACCAAATGCTGTAACGTTTTTGCTTCTATATTTATAGGTTCAACATAGGGTTTCTCCGTTGGTTGCCTTAGCTCCCTGATCAGCCAATCGGCAATGTCAATCTTTGCCGCCTTATCCTCGGCAGAAGCGTTGCTCTCTATCAAGTCCGATACCATTACCGTGCAACCCAGCTCTTCCAGCTCCTTAGCCTTCTCCTTCCACAGCTCGTAGCCGTCGGCATCAGGAAACATAACGACAATGCGGCCTTTCAGCACCCTCATTTTATCAGCCGATAGCTGCGATTTACCGCCTGTTGCCAGCCAGATGAAATCGGGGTACATACCGCAAGCAATAACGGCCGACTTCTCGCTCTCCACCAAGGCAACAACCTTATCAGGGTATCGACCTAGCAGATGCTCGCCGAAGCAGCATTGCTCCAGCTCAAAATCTTGGGGCAGAACACCCTTTTTCTTTAGCCGAGCATGTACCCAATCGATAGCACTGCTGCCTTTCTTAATACGCTTGCCTGTGTGGCGATCGTACTGCATTACCTTGCCCGTTCGTATGCGTTTGTCGATACCCACCTGCCAGAAAATTACGCTACCGTCAGCCGTTTGCCCTAGGTAGTACTCTCTCATAATACGTTCGATAGTCGGGCTCTCCAGCGTGCCTTGGTCGAAAATGCCGCATAAAAAGGCTACAAAACTCGAGTTATATCCCAGCGACCGAATAAGATACTCTTTAGGTATCTTATTGACTTTAGAAGGTGCTTTAGCAGGCTTTACAGGCTTGTGCTTCACTCGTTCTTTGTCCTTATTAAAACTTTCCTGCTTTTTATCGGCGTTATCTTCAAAATACTGCTTGGGAGTGTAGTGGTAACCGCAGCTGCTTTCGTGGTCGCACCGTCCTACCTGCTTACTTATTACCGCTCCGGTACTACCATCAAGGTAGTAGGTAAACGAATGCTTGTCGTGGCAGCTGGGACACTCGTGGCGAGACTTTCGCCCCTTGTACTTCTCTAAGTATGGTTTACTATGTATCATCAGCTCAAAAAAATATTTTCTTTTTTCTGCTACATATCCTACATTTTCTACATGGCTTAATGTAGGATTATTTTTGGGTATATACGACATTCTCCTGCGTTTTACGCTGAATATCAAATCCAAAGGCTCTTAACCTCTCCGAGAATGTTTTACCGAGCATGTCCGATAGCCGTTACCCAAGCAGTAGGTTTTGTATTCCTCATAAATCTCCTTCAGCTAGGTAAAGGTATCTGCCGATTTTAGGTAGCCTTCTTCGTCAATAAACATAGCTACGCTGTCCGACTCCTTCCGGTAGGCGTTAACCTGCTCCGTTACGATCTTGGCTTGTGTAAACCTACCCTAAGCCAGTAAGCGGCGTAAGCCTGCCAATACCCAATTGAAAACGCCGCTTAATTCAGCCTTAATAATCTTCTTCGCCAGCTCGGTATCCTGCTCCTCCTCGGGGGTGGTTTGGTTGAAGGGGATGATAATAAATCGGCGAAAGAAGGCGTTGGTCTGCTCTACTTCTTTGGGTAGCTCGTTGCAGTTAAACATCAGCCTGCCGTAATCGCGCATGATAAAGGGCTTGCCGTAAATTTGCCGTGCCTCGACAGGCTCACCGCTTACCAGCCGCTTAAAGATGGAGGCTTCCAGCTTTCCGTTGATTTCCAAAGCGTAGTTCAGCAGCTTGTTGGATAGTTCGGCACGTTGGTAGCTGTCGTACTTCGTTAAGTTTCGCAATGAATACGAGCAAATGTTCTCCTCTCCCAGAAGGGCATTTACGATCTCAAAGAATACGCTTTTACCATTGGCTCCACTTCCATATAGGATAAGAGCCTTCTCCAGCTTCAGCTGATGAATGAAGATATACCCCATATACTTTGCTAAAACCTTTTGGCAATCGACATCCGGTAACACTCGGTTAAGGTATTTATCGAATAAACTACATGCTGCATCAGGGTTATACTCAAATGCCAGCTGATACTTTAGGAAATCTTCTCTGCGCCGCGCTCTTAGCGCCTGCGAAGCTTCGGTTATCTCAAACGTTCCGTTCAAGAGGTTAATCAGCACGTTTGCCTTACTTTCGGGAGTGGGCAGGTTTGACTCGGAGAGAAACTGCTTGTACATCTCGTCTTTAAACTGATGGTACTTAGCATCGATGATAGGAACACCCATTTTAATGGCAGCATTTGCCAGAAATGGCTTAAAGTCATCTGCATTGATAACCTGCCAGTACTTGCCGTTAAAGACGTAAATAAAGCCGTTTTTGGTGCATAATCCCCAACTGTTTTTGACGGCTACCTTTACTATCTCGTCAATGGTAATAACTACGTAGTGCTTTTTTGACAGCTTGGCTTCGGCAGCCAGCTTAGCCTGCACTCTGAAGTTAACAGGTCTTATCTGCTCCAACAGCTCGGCCAGCACTCGTTGGTACGACTTGCCCGCCATAGCTTCCTGCCTTACCTTTCTATTTAGCTGTGTTGCCTTTGCCAGCTCGTTGCCGATTAAATCGGTATAGCGTCCGGTATTATTCATGCTTGGCTTTACCATAGTTCAGTATTCTATCGATGTCCGACTTGCGATAACGGAGCAACCCTCCAACCTTAATCGGGATCAGGTAGCTGCGCTTGCTCCACCTCCAGAGCGTTGTTTTATCTACGTTTAGGATGCCGACAACCTGCTCGGAGGTATAGAACACTTCGCTTTTGGCCTGCGCAATGTCTTGCTCCAGCTCTAAGCGGGTAGTTGTTATGATCTGGTGTGCAAATTCTTTCAGGTCTTTTGCATCGACAGAGAGGGTGATGTTGGTTCCGTTTTCCAGCAGCTGCCTAATATTAATATTCATTTTAGTAGTGATTTTACCGTTTTGTCTTTTACGGAAGGTGCGCACGGCTTCCGCTATTTCACTCGGCAAAAATCCAACTTAATGAAGTGATTTTCAATAAATTGCGTTTGTATATTTTTGTATACAAAAATATACAAAAAAAGGCGTAAAGAAACTCCTACACCTCAGCAAATTATGAAGATGCCTACTACCTTAGCAATTTTACCATATCGGTTATTTCTGCTTTAGCAACTCCAGATTCATGATCACCTATACGAGAATATATGTATTGTAGCCTCCCTATCGTTGCCGATATTATCTGTTACAATCAGCTTATCGTCGTACAGTATGGCACATTCTAAGCTTACTGCATTGGGAATCTCAAAACATTGATATTTTCCGGTAGTCAGCTCTAGCATGTTTACCATGCTTTTAGCAGTATCTCTATCGGTAAATGCGCATACCATGTAATTATCACAGTGGTAACCAAAACCAGACATGTTAGCATCGGCTGTTAATGCCATAAGCTTAAGCTGCATGTCTTGGCCAAACTTATACCAGCCATGCTCTAAGCCGCCACCTACTGCACACATATACAATTCGTCATTCAGTATAGCATGTTCGTCGCTACCAATCATCCACGAATTGTTACATCCACACCCTGTAAAGTTTACCTCAATTCGCTCTCCTTTAGCTAGGTCAACACAACAAATGTGTCCGTTTCTTGACTTATACCATACCCTATCTCCCCATGGAAAAACATCGCTGTAGCTCATGCCTACTGCACTTGCGCTATCTGAATATTCGGAGGTAAGCTTAACTTGCTTCTCAATCTCTCCTGTATTAATATTGATGTAATTTAAGATGGGAGTATTGCGTGAAACAGATTGAACGATATAAAAGTTATTCCACAAAATTCCGTTCTCATGCCCTAAATCTGCCGTAAACTTCACTTTCCAAAGTAGCTTATGAGTTTCCATAGCTATGCAATTTACGCTCCGCTTAGAGTGAAAAAGTATGGCTTTGTCTTCATAAAAAGCAAAATCACTATTAAACGTATCGGAGCCTGAGCCTGCATAAAACTTCCATAAAATGCTTCCCGTTGCAACATCCATCGCTACAAGATCTTTATCATCTCTGCCTGAATACATCACCCCATTATGGAGAATGTATGCTCATGAGTAGTGAAGCTATACGAGTCGTTGTATTTGTGGTAGTTCATATCAACCCACACTACTTTTTTCTCTACCATATTAAAGCAAAGGCACTCATTAAGATTCGATACAATAATAAGATATCTACTATCAACAGGGATAAGTTTTTTGTAGAAGGATTGAAGCTTATATGGTCTTTCTTTAATAGCCCACTCTAGCTTGGTTGAGCTTAGGTGTTTTATTTCCATTGCAATATGTTTTTCTGTTATGTAAACTTAATAAATATTTTAAAGTCCGGCTAACGAGGGTTATTCATTACACAATGTATAAGAGAATGGCTATCTCTCGGCAAGCATAAATATAATAAACTAGCTAAGCAATCTTACCATATCGACTATTTCTGCATCGGTAATTCGTTGATAACTTACCCCCCTGTCATCAAAACGGATGTAAGGCTGATAGGATTGATTTTTAAGTGCAAGCCCGAAATGGGCGTTTACCGCATCATATAGCTCTTGCTTACCTCGCTCCGACAGCACAAGCCTGCCCAACCGATGTAGGGCAAGCAAAACGGTTGCTGCTTTCTTGCCTTTGGCGTTCTTAAGGATAGGTGTCAACTTGCTGATTAGTGTATCTTTTGATTTTTTATTTCCGCTTAAATATTCCTCAAACCTTTTTTCTTTTTTCTGCGCTCTCCTGATAGAAGTATCGGTTGACTTTGCATTCAATTGCGGAGTAATAGCCGTAAAATAGCCCTGCTGGTCTGCCAGTCATTGGCGAATGGTTTCTGCATATGCTCGCTCGTTTTGGGTATACTTTTTTAGGTTCAGCTCGTTTTGTACTCTTAGCGTTACCCCTGCAATCTCAAATTGGTGCGCATTAATGTCTGCTATCATACCATCCTTAACCATCTTATACGTATCAACCTCGCTAAGTAAGGTATTGGTAAGGATACATAAATGTTCAAGTAGCGTTTGGCTGTTGTAGGTAAGGGCGTATTCTTTTCCGTTGAACATGTTAACCTCAACACCCCCCCCTAAGAAAAGGTACACGGTTATAAAACAGCTCTTTTTGATTTTTGAGATACTCCTTTAAGGCAAAGGGGAAGGTATCTTGCCATCTACTGTAGGTTTTAAATAGTATATCAATATCCTCAAACACGTCTCCCCTTTCCGAGAGAAAGATAGCTTCTATCAGGTTGACAATGCCCTTTCTCTTATCTTCGGGAATATTATGCGGCTTTTTTACATCTTCTATAATGGAGTAGTAGCAGCGATCGAGAAACAGCGGAGTTCCGCATCCTTCCGGCATAGAGCCAAAGCTGTCGGCTGCGTATCTAAGATAGTCTCGAATGGTTTTCTTCCAGCCGCTATCGGCAAAGTGGTTAACGATATGCTGATGGGTG
>JAIRNF010000014.1 GCA_031258195.1 Prevotellaceae bacterium | reverse complement strand
AGTCGCAAAATCAACCGAAATTGACGCTCTGAAATACGCGACCGAAAATAATACTTGTTATTCATTAATTCAAAGATAGTTAAATAACTTTTTTAGTCACTTAACTAATCTTGAACCTTTAAAAATATACCAGTTATTCAGATTGCATACAAAAATAGCATTTTATTTAACTCTATCTCACTAACTCTATAAATAAGAAACATATTAATACAATCACTTACAGTATGTTTCTTAACAGCATTTGAAAATTATCAATTTGGTCTATTTATTGCCAACAATTTTTATTTTTGTCAGAAGCCTTTCTTTTAAAGAAAGCATAAGTCAAATCTCCCCGTCTGAAACAGCTATTTTCTGATATTTCCGGGATAAACTCTTTTATGTATGAGAAAAAATGTAATTATCATCGGCGCTGCCGGAAGAGATTTTCACAACTTCAACACCTTTTTCAGAGGTAACTCAGCTTATAATGTTGTAGCATTTACCGCTGCCCAAATTCCCGACATTGACGGACGAAAGTATCCTAAAGAGCTAGCAGGAGATTTATATCCTGAAGGAATACCTATCTATGCGGAAGAGGAGCTAACTTCGTTGATCGAAAAACTAAAAGTTGATGTTTGTGTATTCTCATATAGCGATATCCCCTATCCTCGTTTGGGTAATATTAGCGCCATTGTAAATGCTGCAGGTGCAGATTTTTGGCTACTTGGTCCAAAAGAAACAATGATTCCTTCTACTAAGCCTGTTATTGCTGTAGGCGCTACACGTACAGGTTGTGGAAAAAGCCAGACCTCAAGACGAATTATCGAAATCTTAGTTGAGAAAGGATTAAAGGTTGTTGCTATTCGCCACCCAATGCCGTATGGCGATTTGGTAAAGCAAAAAGTACAGCGTTTTGCAACTATTGAGGACTTAAAGAAGCATGAGTGTACCATTGAGGAAATGGAAGAGTACGAACCGCATGTAGTAACTAAACGTAACGTAATATACGCCGGAGTTGACTATGAAGCCATTCTTCGCAAAGCAGAAAAAGATCCCGACGGCTGCGATATCATACTTTGGGATGGTGGAAATAACGACTTTCCATTCTACGTTTCCGACCTTACTGTAGGTGTTGTTGACCCTCTACGTCCGGGAGCAGAGATTTCTTACTATCCGGGCGAAGTTGTTGCTCGCATGTCTGATGTTATTGTTATTAATAAAATAGACTCTGCTTGCCTAGACGATATAAATACCGTAAGAGAGAACATTGCTAAGATTAACCCTAAAGCACAAGTTATAGATGCTGCATCGTACCTAACGGTTGACAAGCCCGAGTTGATTAGAGGAAAGCGTGTATTGGTTGTAGAAGACGGACCTACCTTAACCCACGGTGAGATGAAAATTGGAGCAGGAACTGTTGCCGCCCTTAAATTTGGTGCTGCCGAACTGGTTGACCCAAGACCTTATACGGTAGGTAAGCTAAGCGAAACGTTCAGAATTTATCCTAACATCGGTAAGCTGCTCCCCGCTATGGGATATGGCGATCAGCAAATAAAGGATTTGGAAAAAACAATTGCCAATACCGAGTGTGATGCTGTTGTAATTGGTACGCCAATTGATCTTGCCCGGATTGTAAAAATTAAACAACCAACGGTAAAAGTTGGCTACGAACTGCAAGAAATCGGCTATCCAAATCTGGAGCAGATACTCGATGACTTTATCAGAAAACATAAGCTGGAAAAATAGCAGAGCAAGCTAGAAGAGATTACCCGAAAATCTATAAAATTGTCATTCCGAGCGAAGCGAGGAAACTGTTAATGAGCAATGCTACGCTAAGCTAACAGGTGTCTCACTTTGTTCGGCATGACGATAAGGAAATGATTTTCGGGTAGCCTTTTTTCAGATTATCGCTACTTTTACGACAAAATAGCCGCTATTATGACTCAGGATAACCTGAAAGTTTCCCTTATTCAAGGCGATGTCCGGCTGGGAGATGCCGACGCCAACCTTGCTCACTTCTCCGAACTGTTAAAGTTAGTACCCACCGATTGTCAGCTGGTAGTCTTACCCGAAATGTTCAGCACCGGATTTTCTATGAATACGGCTGACAATGCCGAAGAGATGAATGGCAAAACGGTTAGCTGGATTAGAGAAACGGCTATTCAATATGGCTACGCCATTCTAGCAGGCGTAATGATTAAGGAAAACGACGGATACTACAACCGTGCGATATTTGTATATCCCGACGGCTCGTATAAATACTACGACAAACGGCATCTTTTCAGCTACGGTAAAGAAAACGAATACTATAACGCAGGCGATAAACGCGTAATAATAAGCTTTCTGGGCTGGCGAATCCGCCTTCAAATATGCTACGATTTACGTTTTCCCGTTTGGAGCCGTAACCAGAACGATTACGACATTTTAGCATACATAGCCTCGTGGCCCGATGCACGGCAAACAGTTTGGAACATACTACCTGTGGCTCGCGCGATAGAGAATCAATGTTACGTATTGGCATCTAACCGCGTGGGTAACGATAGCAGCGGAAATTATGCAGGAGAATCGAGAATTATAGATCCCAAAGGGATTGCTATTGCTACATCCGAGCCATATAAAGAACAGCTTGTAACAGGTACTTTATCGTTGAGCGAGCTGAAACGTTTTCGAGAAAAATTCAACGTAGCAGCAGATGCCGACAACTTTACGACAGATTAATTATGCTGTTAGTATTATTGTTGATAATAATTTAGGCTCCTTTCTTTTCTCCATATCCAATCGAATATACCTACCAATAATAGTATTAATAGAATGTATTATGTAGTAAACCGTATGGTATGGAACTATTCATTATCAAAAGAGATGGAAAAAA
>JAIRNF010000050.1 GCA_031258195.1 Prevotellaceae bacterium | reverse complement strand
ACCTTTTCGGGGCGATCTTTCGGCGCGTGGTAGATCAACGGCGGCGCCAGTTTAAGTCGAATTAAAGCGAAGTACGATTCGTTTTTTAAGGGCGGGAGGCGAATTTATAGTTTAATCGGCTAATTTATAGCTATTTATATTGTTTATTCAGGGTTAAAGAATATGTACGATTCGTTTTGCCCCCTATATATTAAGAATATATTTCAGCATACAAAGTAATACTAAAATAGAACCAATAATTACTGGCAATACGCCAACACCTTTCAACGTAAAAAGAACTTCAGCTTAAATAAGCCAGTATATGACTGATACAATAAACAGTAACTTAGTGCTAATTTTTAATCTCATCGTTTAATAAACAACCTTACTTCCACAACTTGAAGGTTATGTTCAAGTTTAGTGCCATCTTTTGTATTATCAATAGCAAATATAGCACCATTCCTTTAGTATCTTATTAAAAAAAGTCATCTATTATTCAATAAAGTACATCTCAACACTAGGTATTAAGGTACATTTCAGAACCTACTAGAATTAGGGTTAATTAATAAAGGTCAAAGGAAAAAACCGCTTAGTTACAAAAAAATTATATTCTATTTTCATGCTTTGTCTTCTAAGTTCATCATCAAGAATTATTTCTTCTGGATAGACATTTTTAAGCTGAAACTCTACTGTCACAAATCGATTAGGCAAGACAAAAATTGTTTGCTCTTCGGTAGCCAAGAGTTCTTTATCTTTATATGCTTTGAACGTGAACGATTGCATGCCTATGGATGTGTTGAGAGTGTGCCTACTATATCCAACCATTTGATGGTTGTAGCTGCTATCCTTTACCAACTTACTATTGAGGTATATTTCTATGCAAACACTATCCATCATTGAGACATTACTTACTTCAAATGACAAATTTCCACCGTACTTGTGTCGTTGATATAGTTGTTGACCGATAAAGAGCAAGAGTAATATGCCAATAACAATTAGTAATTTTCTTTTCATAGTTAATTCTTTTTTAGAAAGA
Organism: Prevotellaceae bacterium; assembly: GCA_031258195.1. Taxonomy (GTDB): domain Bacteria; phylum Bacteroidota; class Bacteroidia; order Bacteroidales; family UBA932; genus JAIRNF01. The sequence goes on along the minus strand of JAIRNF010000050.1, from coordinate 2,546 downwards.
AGCATAGGGGTATTTGACTAATGACCTTACCTGTCCTCTATTAGGCATAGATTTTCTTATATATCCTCCAGCACTGGGTGACGGTACATGCATTATTTCTGAATTACTGCCTTGGTTAAGCGATCCTCTATTATTATGTATGGTATTTAATTGTTCGCCACTAAGTTTTGTTTTATAAATGAACCAATTATTCCCTGCTCCTTGTGTCATTAAGCCACCTCCTGAGTGAAAAAGCCCTGTTAAATGTCCAAGTTCATGGGCAGCAGTCGTTGCTCCTGTGTTTCCAATAGTTCTATCCCAAGGTCCTCTAAAATAGTCTGCATCAATAAATGCAACTTTTCCATAAAATTGATTTGATGCACCTGGAACAGTATTTCCATTATAATCAGACATATCAGCTAATGCAAAAACATGATCGCTAGCTGAAACGTCATTCATGCTATTTGCAACAGACAAATGTGCTACAGTATTGAAAGCTACACCGTTTCCAATCTCTCCTTTAAATGCAGACTCAATACGAGATGAAATAGCACTTGTTGCAGCATCTATGCTAACGCTACCACTAGAGACATTAATAACTTTTCCTGTTACGTGCATTGTTATGCCTGTTAAGTTGCGTCCACCCTGTTCATTAATAACATAGTTGCCCTTTTTGTCTTTTTCCCATTCATAGCCAAATGATATTTCTTCTCCAGTTGGGTCGATCGCATTAATGGGATTATTAGCGACATAAGCGTATGGACTTATGTTATAATACTTTTCCGCTCTAGGGTCTATGGATACAAAAGCCCTTTCCTCTTCGCTAAGCTGTGCATCGCACACAAAGTTACCATTCTTATCAAACAGCTTTACTACTCCGGTTCGCGGATTGTGTTCAATTCTACCAACTACCGAACCTTCCTCAAAGTTCTCAATAACAAAAACGCCGATAGTAAAGAAAGTTTATTTATGCTCCTTTTCATTTATCTAAATTTGTAGTTATATCCGGTTTTAATTGCTCGTTGGTCTGCTTTGTAATGGTGTTAAAAAACCGTTCAATACATTTACTGAACGGTTTTTACCATACGCTAAGTTATTAGCCATATCAATTAAGCAAAATAGTAATTATATAAACCATAATACCCCACACAGATAAGGATTATCAAGTTAAGCATCCAATATTCTTTCATCCATTTTTTATAGATAAAAGAGCTGGCTACACATATAATAAATAGACCATGAATAAGCACAGATAATACATAGGATAGATATGTCAATGGTATTTGCTCTCCTGCCGAATGCCCAATGCTTGCAATAGGAATCACAGTAAAACAAAATAGAACACATAACACAATCCACCATCCATATAGATGCAGTGGAGTTCTGACCAAATTCAGAAGTTTATTTTTTACTTTTTGGTTCATCTCGGTAAATTTTTTATCACACTCTCGAAATCTGCTATGTTATGCCCTCCTTGAGGATTTGCGTTGGGAATATATATAGTTGCTCCTTTTTGTTTCGCATGTTCGCTGCCAAAGATATCGCCAATAAAGCCGTTTACAACTTTGTCGCCTTTATTATCATACTGATAAAGAGGAACATTCTTATTAGCCTGTAGCTGATTTTGCTGAAAAGCTGCAAAATCATACGCTGAAATCTGAACACCATTGGCAGTTTCTGGATTATCAGCAATATAGTCTTGCAATGCTCCTATAAATCCTTTACCAAATGCTGCCCCCATACTATGGGTAACAACACGTATAGGCTCAGTTATTACGCCATCTTCATTTCTTGTAAGTCCTCCAATAATTGATTCTGCTTGTCTAAGACCCTCAGCCCTACCTGCATTGATACGGGCAAAATGGTTAGAGTTTGTTCCAAGTCCCCACATGCCACTTTTATTTCCATACTCATTTTGTGTTCCGTCAAAGTATCGTGCATTATTATCATTAAAATGAGTCATAGTTGAGGTTGCAAAACTACCCCAATAATCTTTAGACCCACCACTTCCTCCATGCATTCCATTAATAAAAAGCACAATTTTCCCATCAGGGTCTATCGCATTAATGGGATTGTTTGAGACATAAGCGTATGGGCTTACATTATAATATTTTTCTGCCTTTGGGTCAATAGATATAAAAGCCCTTTTCTCTTCGCTAAGCTGTGTATCGCACACAAAGTTACCATTCTTATCAAACAGCTTTACTACTCCGGTTCAAAGATTAGCGGATTGTGTTCAATTCTACCAACTACAGAACCTTCCTCAAAGTTCTCAATAACAAAAACGTTGTTGCTCTGCTTTTCTGCTCCCGCTACGTAAGGCGTATGCCCTAACGCCGCGTAGGGGTTACCCTTCCGCGTTTCCTGGGCAAAAGATAGCGTACCTATAAGCATAGGCAGCACTACTAGTATGGCATATCTTCTTTTTCTCATAATCTATTTATTTTAGGTGGTTAACGTTTTTTCTATCGGTTTGTTGTACCTTTTCCAGTTCGGTTTGTATCGTCAGTGAGTCAATTCCATCGTTCCGCATCTGTTCCTCCACACCTTTCAAAAGCCCCTCGTAG
>JAIRNF010000053.1 GCA_031258195.1 Prevotellaceae bacterium | reverse complement strand
GCTTTTTCGTTAAGCTCTACCCTAACCGTAAATTGCCCGTTATTAGGATTTGGGTATACGATAAGCTGCTTTAAAAATGCCTCTGCCGGGTTGTCTTCGCCAGGCGCGTCATGCTTATCAAAATCCAGCGACATGGCGGGCTTTACCGTAATGGTTTTGCTATAGGTAAAGCGCTCTCTGCCGTTTGATACTCGCGGGGTAATTTTATGCTCGCCCTCGGTGGTAAAGGTTACAGGCTCGGGACGCCGCAAATCGGAAGCGGCAGGAGTACCGCCCTCAAACGTCCACCGATAGGCGCCGCCGATGACGGTCGTATTGGTAATAACCGCCTGTACGGGCGAAATATCGTTTATGGGTATGGCGACATTAAAGCCGATGGTTACCGCCGAATCGAGCTGCGGTACGAACTCCTTTACCTTATGCTCATCGTCGTTCCACGCCTCTAGCCGTATGGCGTAGGCACCCGCTTTGCTATAGGTAACGGCTCCGGGTTGCTTGCCGGTGGAGCCGGAGGGTTCGCCGCCTTCAAACGTCCACCGGTAGCTGTCGGCTCTGGCGCTTTTGTTTTCCGGAAGCATACGCGACGGCACGGAGTAGTCGTCATCTTCTACCGTTAGGGTAAAGTCCGCGGTTACGCTTAGCTTCTCCTCTGTGTAGCGGCCTACCAAAACGGGTAGGGCTACCATACACGCCGGAACGATACGTTTTATACGCATTGGGGCTATCGGGTTTTGTGGCTTAGCTTATAACTCTCAAATTAATACATATACACTTATTACGTTTTCCATATTATTTTGTAGCCTTAGCTACTTTCTCCTTCATAGCCTAAACTGCAGGTGATGAATGCTAAGGGAATGAGTAAGAGTAGTAGCTTTTTCATTTTGTTCTGGTTTTTGGGTTAATGATAAAATTTGTTCTGTAATTATAAATTGCTTGTTGTTTTACGATGGTATTATAAATGCGGTAGAGTGTGAGTCGACTATAGCATTAGGTTAAGTCATTATGGTTTGATGGTAAATCCATTATTTTAAATGACTGTTTCTTGTTATCTATAATCACAATCCCTTTAGTTGATAAGAATTGTAGATAGTTTATTAAAAGATCTTTATGAGGTTCATTATCTTTAAAAAATTCATCAAATGTCCATTCACCTCCAAAGTTTCGGTGATATAGTTCCAACTTACCTAAGAATTTTTGTTTGATGTTTTCTTTATTCATAGCATTAGTGAGTAAAATTAATTATCCCTCCTGTTTCCAAATTTATTAAACGCTTTACCTTTATTTCGCTATTCGTAATAAATTGGCACCTCCTCCAACTCCCCCTGTAAAGCGGCATTTGTAATGCCGCTTTACCATGCCGCTGAATTTGTAGTTCAGTAACCATTCTTCTATTTAATAATGCTGTAGCCATATTCTGTTTGTGCTGCTTACGCAATTACAAATTGCTTGTTGTTTTCCGACGGTATTATAAATGCCGTAGAGCGTGAGTCTATCTTTTTAGCCATGGCGCACCTGCTAATAATGATTTTAAATATGTAACGCCATAATTATGGTTTAGTACTTCAAGTATAGACTCCTTCCTCTCGCATTCTTCTTCATACCATGGATGCATCCAGTTACTAATTCTTAAGAATTGTTCAAATGTAATATGCCAGTCCTCTAAAAAGCCACAGGCACACATGAATGCAAAAAATTGTTTTAACTCTTCATCAAATCGGGCATCGTCTTTTAGTAGTTCCCATGCTATTTCTAGTTTTTCTGGGTCAGGACAAAATGGAGGTGTTGCTTGATAAAGAAAATCCCGATAATTCCTATATGGTGTACCGTCAAACAACGGTTTTACGAATTTGTCTGTAAAGTATTTCCATCGATCTAATCTCTTATCATCACTATAATACTTTTTTAGATACTCCTGAAAAGGTAAAAAGTATCTATCATAAATTCTTTTATTCACACTGCCCTCCGGCTCGTCCTTGTAGTTTTTTATCTCTTTATAATCTTCTTTTCTCATTTTTCTATTGGTTTTATATCAGATGGTACATGTTTTAGAACATCATCAATATAATTCTGATTGAATAGAATTATATTTTCATAATCTTTAACACCACGTGTACCTGGTGCAATTATACCATTATACCCTTTCTTACGAGCCCATTCTGCTATAGTATTAGGAATATCATACATGTCTATCTCTGTTTCTGTAATTTTTGTTATTGCATCTAGATTCACACCTACTTTTTGCCTTACTGCATCATCTGTTAAATCTAATAGATTACCGATGCTTACATTATCAAACTTATAAGTATTATACTCATCCCACCTACCATAGTGTGGTACTAATTCTGTTTTGTTACCAGGTAAAGTTTTGCTAAGGTACATAGCATTTTCTCCTTCCTTGTGATCATAGCGTCCCCATGAACTATAGGCATTACGATCTGTCATTTTTTTAGCAGTGAGCCCATTTTCAATCTGTGTTTTCTTCTTTATGGAACCATTAACTCGTACAAATTACTATAAAATAGATCACCCCATGCATCAATATATTTATTGCTAAATCCCATTTTTCAATTTTTTCTTTATCAGAAGTTGCAATAAATAATTTTACATAACGACTATCCTCTGTTGAATGTTTTCTAAATAACCCATATTTAGAAGATATCACATAATCCCCATTTCTATATTCCATACCTTATTAAAATATTTCAATTATATTACCGTCAGTCTAGCTCGTAATATTTCTTCTCCCAATTCCGTTAAATCGTATTTCAAAAAATATATTGTTAAAGATCACTTCTTCGGGTGTGTAATATCTTGTTTTTCCTTGAAGGGAATATTCGTAAATTCTATCACCTTCTTTCTTAAAATTATTGTCTATTTCACAGTATATCTTTAATATCTTTTTCCCAACACCTTTAAAGAAAAAAGCAGTATAGTTATCTCTAAAATTATACCCTATATCAAATTTTCCAAACAGATATTCCAACTCTGACAAACTAATGGTAAACTTCTCACCAAAAAAACTTATAATCTGCGAATTTGTATTCGCATGATTTGAAATAATAATGGTTGAGAATAAACAATCTTCTATTGTATCATAGATCGCAACATTGGTATATGAAGTTCTTAAACTGTCAATCCATTCAAGCGAATCCAAAGAACTAGCATTTTCGATTTTTTTGATTAAAGATGTTAAAAAATCTATATTCATTTTACTTTAAAATTGTGATGTCTACAAGTGTTACATTAGGATTAAATAACTGTGTCTCTCCACCTTGGAATACTTTACCTGTATTTGGAACCCAATCTTCAATGTCTGCAGCTATGCTTTGAAGAAAATTAAAATCCCCATCTAGTTTTACTCTAACCATTACTCTACCTTCAACATCGAATCCTAATTGATTTACATTTATATTTTTATCTCTATAAAAATAACTACCTATCTTAATTTTTCCGTTAGGATCAATTGCACAATATTGATAGAGATATTCTCCTTTCTTAAGCCTCACTTGGATGACCTCTTCATTGAAATTTATTGCTCTAAGATGATTATCATAATCTTTAAACCCAACCCTTTTATAAAAATTATCTGCAAAATTGAATCGAACTTTTTTTGAACTACTCCAGGTTTGAGCTACTTCTCGAATATTAATAGGATTTATGTTGTACTTTCCTGTAACCACTGATGCTCTCCATACATACTTTCCTCCACTAGATTTCCACAACTCTAACCTTCCTGTAATCTCTTTTCCAGCAGGGTTAATGTAACCAATATCGTCAAAATTACCTACTAACTGATAGACCTTAGGATCAGGATTAACCAATAGGTATTCATTAGGTTGCAAATAGCCATTACGGTTAAAATAGGCAATTTCTTTATTTAATCCTGTCGCTATTACGGTTTTTTCTCCTACCAGGTTCATTTTGTAGCCTGCTCGTGCCATTCGGTCGAAAGCAGTATACCATCCTCTAGAAGCGGCTTTTTGTAAATTTGAGACAAGTTTTTGTGCTCCTGCTGTTAATTTTCCAAATTTTGCTTGCGGCGCAAGGTATAAAAAGGCAGTGTTAGTCCACCATTCAGGGTTAGAGATAGCATCTCCCCACATACCTGCTAACCCTTTAAAGTACTCTCCTATATTACCTTCTCGTAATCCAATTGCTGCTCTAATTTGCGACTGACTGGGTGTGCCAGCTATATACATCCAATCGGCAGCCCAACGGTAGTTAACGACATTCTCTTTAAACGCTTGGTAAGATTCGGGACCAATAACATATTCAAATCGTCCAGTTTCAGTACGTATAGCCAAATAATAGCTAAGAATATCTTTACCATCAACATCTTCATTATAATGTGGGTATAGAGTATAAACATCTATAACATCGTCATCTTCTGGAGGAATTGAGCGAAATGAAAAAATGTCAACAAAGTATCCGTTGTATATATATTCTGCAAAATCCCAAAATTCGATGCCTTCGAAAATCACTCCTTGTATCATCGCATCCTCATCCCTCTCAAACACCCTTAACACCACGCCCGGATCGTATAGCCGATCCCACTGCCATTTGGCAATGTGGGTTGCGCCAGGAGTATAATCCATTAGATTGTCGGTAGCGTTTTGGGCTATCTTGTAGTCGCTGTCGAACGTATGCTTCAGCGCAAACATGCCGTGCCCCAGCTCGTGCGCAACCGTTCGCGCGGAAGCCGTAAGGTCGGGGTGGTACTGGCTGAATACGTAAGCAAACTGCTTGTTGCGCGGCATGAAGGCGGTGGTGTCGCGGCCGGCATCGTCGGCTCCGTTGCCGCCATTAATGTAGAACAGGTAGGCGGCTTTGCCGTCAATATCATTGCCGGCGTTAATATAGGCGCCTTGCAGCTCTTTCATGGCGGAGGTGTACGCGCTTAGCGATCCGCCGCCTTTCTCAAGGAATGCTGTACTGCCAGAGTACTCAAAGTTTTTATCTACTGTAACACTCCAAGTAATACCCACAGGGTTGTATAGCTTGTTCAGCTCCCGCTCCAGGCTCTTGGCGTCGGCGCCGCTTCCGTTAACCGGCACTACAACCAGCTTATAGGTTTGCTCGGGGTAGCTTATTACAATCAGCTTACCTAGGTTAAGGTAGGTGCCGTCATCGTTGGGGTACAGGGCGTATACCTCTTGTCCGTCGCCATCTTCGCCTCCTGCCAGACTTATGGTATAGCTCTTATCAGAGTCGTTGTATGTTCGGTTAAATACGGTACCCTTAGGCGTTTTAAATAATACCTGCCGCGGGTCTATGCCGCTATCGTTAATGCTGATAACAGCGCGCACTTCGTCCGCCTTACCCGAGGGCAGCAGCTTAAACGGTACGTAGCTATCGCCCAGCTTCTCGTATTTCTTATGGATAAGTTCGGAAAGCAGGTACTCGCTTCGCCACTCATCGAAGGCGTACTTTCCGGACTTCTCGAAACGTACGACGGCCTTACGCGAGGCTATGGCAGTATAGTCAACCGATCCGTCAGGTATCGGAGCGCCTTCTTTACCTATAAGCGTTGCTGTTATAGGTCTTGATCCGGCTGGTACATCACCATTATAGCTATCCGGCTCCTCATCGTCTATTCTATAGATATTACCTTCGCTATCTTTTACAGTTATCGGGAAGATAGATGAGCCATCGTTTTCTGCCAGCTTATCGGCATAGATATGAGACATATCTATAGCGCCTACAACATTTCCGTCGCTATCGGTAACCGCTATCGTACGATCGTCGGGATTGAAAGTAAAGTCGGCATTATCGGGAATAGCAAATGTAAGATCTACGTCGGCCTTGGCTACGCCCTCTCTTACCTGTCCGCCCAACGCGCCTCCCTCAAATATATCGTCCAAATCGGCTATCCGACCGTTACTTTCGTCAGACACGGCGTCAACCCATCCCCGTATCAGCTTTCGGTCGGTATTAACGGTAACGCTATTCCACCTTACGGCCAGCTTAGCGCGCATAAACAAGGTGGGTAGCATGGTATAGCCTTCGCCGCTAAA
>JAIRNF010000052.1 GCA_031258195.1 Prevotellaceae bacterium | reverse complement strand
GCTTTTTCGTTAAGCTCTACCCTAACCGTAAATTGCCCGTTATTAGGATTTGGGTATACGATAAGCTGCTTTAAAAATGCCTCTGCCGGGTTGTCTTCGCCAGGCGCGTCATGCTTATCTACCACCTCAATATTTTTGAACAGCTGCTGCTCGCATGCTCCTATCATGGCTTTCAGGCCAATTGTATAGATTCCGTTTTGTAGGAAGAGTAGCTCTACCGCTTCGTCGCTTTGGCTGATAATGCTGATATTAAAATCTTCGGGTATCAGCCATTCTGTTCTTTCGGGAGCAGGGTGGCTGGTATTAACCAGCTTGGCAGCTTTCCCGCGCGCTACTTTAGTAGCCATAGCAAAGCTGGCGGCGATCTCTTCGCTGCTTGTAGTAATATGAATATCATCTTCGCCTATACACCCGTTAGAGTCGATAACCTCTAAGCGGTAATGGCCTGTTTGGTTAAACGATACGTAAGGCGTTGCGGCAAATGCCATACCATCTTTATACCACTTATACTGAGCCGCCGGATCGTTTATGGTTACGTTTATTTCCAGCCGCTGGTCTTTACAAAGCGTTCTATCTTCGCCCAAATCAACTATAGGCGGTTGAGGTGCCTCCAGCTCAAACTCCAGCTGCTTATAGCATCCGTTGGCATCTGTTATGGTAACGTTATGGGTCTCGGACTCTAGTCCATGTAGAGAGGCTCCGCCTAGTACTCCTCCCCAATGATAAGTGTATGGTTGCGCGCCACCTGTAACGTTAAGTACGATAGAGCCGGCAGAAGCGTTGTTGCAGGTGGGATGCTGTACTTCTGCCAGTACTGTTATCTCGGTTGGCGCCGTAATTTCTGCGAATCCGGTTGTCATGCACCCGTGGTTATCAATAATTCGTATGTAGTAGCTACCGGATTCAATATTTTCTATGCGGGGAGTGGTAACTTCTCCTTCCCATTTATAGGTATATGGGGTTGTACCGCCTACCACAATAGGTTCAGCCCATCCGTTGTTAAATCCATTACAAGAAGGCTCGCCTGTGAGGAAGTGAGCTATTTGCAGCGGGTCGGGTTGGGTTAGCACAAACGGAAGGCCGGTTGTTTCGTTGTCGTTGACATCTACTACGGTTAACGCGTAAGTACCTTCGGAAAGACCATACGTAGTACTATCTCCGGTATCTTGAACTACCCAGTTATTACCTTCTTTTTTTTTCCAAATAAAGCTTTCATATGGCTCAACTCCTCCTTTTACAAGGGCTCCAAGGCTACCGTTACTGTCTCCGTAGCATTTAACTACATCTTTTACGCCAACTTCTACCGTTAGGCTATCGGGTTGAATCATCTCTATTGTTATCGTATCACGACAGCTAAGACATGACGGACAACTTTCATCGTACTTACTATCTTTAACCATGACGAAGTACTTGCCCGGAGCAAGGTTTTCGGCATTGTTTTGAGCCGGCGATGGAGTAAAGTCAACGTTGTCTTTCTTCCACTTGTAGGTATAACCTCCATTTCCACCAGTGGTTGACAAAGTAATGCCGCCATCGTTTCTATTATAGCCTTTGATAGGAAGTATTTGAACGCTGCTGAACTTTACTGAATCCGGAGGTTGTACAACTTCTATTCTAGCTTTCTTTTCGGATGCGTCGTCATTTAGCGGTATGCATCTGTGCTTATCCGTTACTCTGATTATATATTGCCCGGTTTTCAACTCCTCGATTTTATAGTTGTTAGCGTTTATATCTGGTATTATTTTTTCTGTTCCTTCTGTATCTTCTTTATAAAAAATAGCGTAAGGCATGGTTCCACCTGTAATATTTACGTTAATAGCTCCGTCATCTCCGTTAAAGCAGCTGACCGCAACAGGCGTCGCGCTTAAATCAAGCGGCCCGGGGCTAACTATTGGAACGGATGCGGTATGCCCTTCTCCTGTAGTATAGGTTGTATTGCTCGGAATATTTATTGAGCCAGGAGGAACGGGAACAGGTCTATTATCGGCTGGATATTTTCCAAATAGCTGGATGTTATAAGTACTGTCTCCGGGTAGTCCGGTAATTTCGTATACGCCATCCACAATGTGTAGGTTTGTTAAGTTAGCATGTTCTTCGCGAAAGATACCATTATTTAAACTGATGCTGAGCAACTCATCGGCTAGTAGCGGTTCGCTAAATCGCAAGGTTATTTTGGCATCTTTCTCTCCAAAACAGGTATTGGGCGTAACGTTGCAGCCGCTTATGGTAGGGGCGGATTTTTTACCGTCAAGCGTAATAATATCGGAGTAACCGCAACCGTAGTCTATGCGAAACCGTACTTGTTTTTTCTTTAAAACAACTTCTTCAAGAAAGGTTCCTGGCATGAGATCATTTCCACTGATATCAAGTGTTGGTTGGCCATTATATGCAGCTGGAACATCAATCCAAGTACTGCTTGAAAACTCCTCCTTTTTAGTCCATGTTCCGCCAAACTGATTACATCCATCTGTTTGTTCACTACTATAGTCCCATCCATAAGTATTGGGGCCGCAAAATACGCCCGGTTCAATTTCCCAGGGCATTTCTTGGCTAGGGTCGGGGTAGGGTCCTGAATCCGGGTATGAAATAAAATGAGGTACCCATCTATCGTTTACTTCTGTCAGATTACCTATTTGGTATTGCCATTTGTAGCTTAACGGATAGTTTTGTTTCGGTTTTATTGTGATTTTATGTTTGTCTGGTAATACAAGAGTGTCTCCAAACGGAGAGTTATTTTGTTTTACATATTCAGGAATAACTTCCTTAGGCTTAATTGATACCTCGATAGTAGTAGGAAGATCCGCTACTTTTAAAATTCTTTTTCCGTCATCCCCATATTCAAAAGTATGATCTGTAAGACAGGGATAATAGCTGGAAAGTGTAACATACGAGAACCCCTCTCTATCCGCAGAGCCAGAATTTCGAACATTAATAGATCCATATATCTCTAGCTTTACCAATCGTTTATCTGGATCAGCATCAACTTCTATACTCTTATAAGCAAAGTTTGTTCGGGTTTGATTTTCATCAAATCCGTCTAGATCTATATCGGGAACAATTATTTTTGACTGCCCGTCGTCATATATTCCGTTTATATAAAAGCGGCTACCACCTCTGGCCTTATGTCCTCTTTCATTTTTAATCGATCTACACCAAATTGTTACAATATATTTTTCATTATGAATATACTGTTGTGCCTCAATATCCTGAAGTGCAAATAGCGTTAAAACAAATATGAGTACGATCCTTTTCATAGCCCTTAATATTTTATTATTAGCTCTTTCGATAGCGTATTCTTCCCATCTTGTAGAATGGCGCGTATTATATACTTGTAGGTAACGCTTACGTAGAGGTCCTCGTCTAATACATCATACCGGTTAGCCGGTATCGTTCGCCAAAGCGATACGCCTTTTTCATCCATGCCTTTGTATATTTCGTAGTGCCGTACATTTAGCAGCTTATCTACCCATATTAACTTAAGCATGCGGTTCGGCTTATCCACAATAGCATCGAACCTGTCTATTACCAAACCTTGAGGTTTTACTTTATTGGTAAAGGCTGTTAGCATGTTAGAGGCATCAGACTCCAGTCCGTTCTTTTTTACTGCTGTTACGCTATATACATAGCGAGTATTCGGTGTGGCTTCCGTATCAATATATGATGTAATGGTGGTGTCTGATATCGTTGTTAGCAATGGTATATATGCACCAATGCTATCTCTTTTCCGCTCTCTATAGATATTATGTAGTATCACCCCCTCGTCCGGACTATTAATCCAGCTAATTTCTATACCCTCGTCTTTAATCTTATAACCTGATATTACAGGCGATGATGGGCGTATTAAGTCCGGCTTTTCCAGCTCAAGGACAGGGGTCATATCCGACTGATTGTAGCGCATATCGGCAGCCGAAATGGCATAGTAAACCTTACTGTTTAAGTTGTGTACGCTTATGGTGTCGCAATAGGTGTTGCTTTCCCACGCAAGATCGAAGAGAGGCATCAGCTCTTCGCCTTTGGTAAAGGCGCGATATACCTTATAGCCCAAGAGATCGGGCTCTGTATTTTTATTCCATGTAAGCGTAACAATACCTGTGCTATCTACCGCTCCCTTTAAACCTGTCGGTATCGCGGGAGGTATAGAGTCGATAGGTTGCACCAACACAGGAAAAGAGGACGCGGGCTCTCCTTCTTTCGGAATAGCCGTGATGGTAAAATAGTTGCTCGCATTAAGTCTGTCGAATGTTAGTGAGCGGCTTACTGGTGGTATATCTGCCACAACAGGTAAGAAGCCATCATTGGGGTTATCTGATAGGTCTAAAGTAAAGCCGCTGATCAGCTCGTTACCTCGCTCGTCAAATTCCCACTCTAGTTCCAGCACTCCGTCATCGTTTACTACAGAACGGGTAATATGCGGAACATAGGTAAGCATTTGCTTTCCTTGCCCCGATATGGTATCCGATGGAGGCCCTGTTTCTCCGAATGTGGTTATCCCCACAATACGATAGTAGTATGGCGATGTATTATCAGCAATAGAGTCGATGTAGTACATACGTTGTGTAGCTCTATCTTCCGTATTATTGATGTTGGTAACCGGAATGCCTTCGAGGCGGTTAAAACGCTCGCCATCATTCGAACGTTCTATGTAGTACGAGTTGTATACATCGCTCAGCGTGCCGTAATCCCAAGCCAACAGCACGGTCTTGTCGCCCCATATTCCGGTTAAGCCAATAGGTACGGGTAGCTCTTCGTATTCGGCAGTAGAAGTGTACGCAATACCTATTTCTACGGTTATGTTATCGTTTTCGGGTAGTAACGGAATGATACGATACAGGTAATACTCGTTAGGTTTTACATCGGTATCTTCCCATCCCCAACCCGCCATACAAGCAACATCGAAGTTTTGATCGGCTGCATACAATGCCAGTGCAAATCGTTGCTCCAACTCTTGGGAGAGCGCGTAAATTCTGGCAAATCCTTCTTCTCCTCCAGACAGCTCCACGTCTTCGCCGTATAGTGCTTGAGCAACGACGGCCGCATAGTCGTTATGCTGAACGATCTCCTCCCAGTCGTTTAGCGGGCGGGCGCTAACCTTTTCTGCCAATACCTTTTCTTCGGCTTGTGTTAACATCGCGCCATCGCGCATTACGGTGTATCGCTCTATACGAAATCCGTGTCTGTTTGTCTGGCTCCATGCTATAGGAGTTGTAGCTGCCCACCGTAGCAGTATAGCATCTTTCTGTACACGTACTTTAGTGTATATCTGAACCGTATCTTGCGCCTGAGCGAAGGAACAGCAACAGCAAAAAATAATGAGAAGTATGCGCCTATATATATTTGCAGGTAGAAAGTTCATATGTTATTATATCTCCTAGATGTTTATTTAAAAAAGTTGTAATACTCAAATGGGGTTTGATTTCCTCTGTCCTCGCCCGGCAAGCGATACTCTAACATTATTTTATAGTATCCGTAGGTCATGGCAGCAAAGCTACCCTTAAAGAACCGGGTTAGATGGTTTGGTACTGTTGTTATATAGCGGTTGCTGATCTGTCCGCGTAAATCCAGGTAGTCTCTCTGATAAACTCTTGCTAAATCGTATATGTAGGGGAAGTTATGCCTTGCAACACCTGTAAATATACCGTTTTCAACCTCCGTTAAATAGCTTGTATTTATTGGTATTGCTTTTGCGGGAGGAACACCATACTGCTCGGTATCTCTATTTTTTATAGAGAACCCAAGAGAGCTGTAATCTTTGTAGATTAAATTGTGAATGTAGTTAGCATAGTATTCATCTTCCAGGGTTGCCCATACGCTTACAAGCGGCTTGCTTCCGCTATACTCTGTACCCACAAGTTCGGTAACATCAAACGGTTCGCCTCCGCCAATTTCGTACTGCAGGTTGAATACATCCGAAGAGTACTTGTGTATAAACGGTTCGCCCATAGCAATGGCGCTCATCTTCTCGGCGAATGTCTTATGCTTGCTTGTTTTAAAGCTGTAAGAAAGAAGACTCTTACCCGCGTCGGTTCTCGTAACCTGCGAAGCCTGCGCGCTACGAACGGTAACCTCGTTCTCGTCGTCGCTGGCTACGGCTGTCCGGTTGCTTGTATTCGCACTGGTTGATTCGTCTCCCTTAGAAAAGGTAACCAGATCGAATGTGTATTGGCTGCTATTGTCAACAGACGGTAGGCTATACTCCAGACGGTTATTGCTGCTGCTGTAGGTAAACTGTACGCTTTGGGTATTGTTACCTTCTTTAATCAGCTGTACTTCATGTCTCATATCGCTAGAGAAGAGGTAGCTTTGTCCGCGTTTAAGCTGAACATATCCGCCAGTCGCCTCTCTTGGGTAGAAGTAACGTTGATCTAACACAGGATAGGCGTACTCTATATTATGCAACGGAATAACATCGGGAGCCGTACCTGTAGTAAAGCTTACCTCCATAGTCTCTTCTGCCTTCTTGCCCGAGGTGTAAACGGTTAGCCATCTGCCATTCTGATATTCCTCGAAAGTTACGCGTACAAACGCTTTCAGCGGCACGTTAGGTGGCAGTATTTCGTGCGAGTAGAACTCTACCGCGTCCTGTCCGCTGTTCCACCTTACCTTACCAGGCAAAGCGGCCCCATCTTGATAAACCGACAGCTCATCCAGTACAAGCTTGTACTTCTTAACGCCGTCATCGTCTTCCATTTCGAACGCTTTGCCAACGGGCATATTAAAGGCAACCTGCGGAGCGGCAAATACATCCACATCGTTAGAGTTGTCTACAGGAGTTATGTCGTTTATTACTTTTATACCTAGCGGACTACCGCCGGGCATAACTATTTCGCATTCTTCGCCTAACGAAATCTTTAATCGTACGCGACCTTTTACCAGCCCACCCAATAAGTCGAACTTAACGCCAAGATAGCCTACAAACCACGCAGGATTTGGTAGCTTAGCCTGCATAAGCGTTGCCGCGCCCGCTTTAATAATGGGTATTTTCTTTTTAATGAATAACAGGTTGATCTTAATGCCTAGCTCTCCTTGCAGGTAAACGTACGTTTGGCCGTTGGCATACCATCCGTTCATTCCTATTGGTCCGCTTCGTCCCTTACACTGCGCATCTCCGTAGTCTTTCAGCATAATATCGAAGCCTAAGCCTGCCATAAACTTGGCATATATCATCAGGAAGGTAATGTCTCCGGTTGATACCCTAAAGTCGGAACCAAAAGCAAAACCTCTACCGTCGCCCAACGCGTTTAGATCGCGCATGTAGTCTAGTTTAGAAATATCAACGCCTAAAATATCGGCAACCTCTTTAGGCGGCGGTGGCGATGCCGGTATCCTGTCTCCCACCATAAAGTAGGAGCCCGTTTCCATCTTAATTATGTTGGCAAGGTTTAGCCGAACGCCTAGCCTATCGGTTGGCGTACCCAGGTGCATATACCATTCATCCGGATCGATGTGTAGCACAGCCCAGCCGGCGCGGTTACCAGAACCTACGCCCTGCAGCATTCCCCCCAGCATGTTGAGATACAGGTCGAATGTGGAGTGCAGAGAATTTCGGGTAAAATCGTACTGTATGCCAACAGCGGCAGAAAAACCCGATTCTCCCAGCCTTTCCGACCCTTGGAAGCATACTTTGGCCGCTTCGCTACCCTCGTATACCTTCATTTTCTGAAGCTTGTTCATCAGCTCTTTATTGTTGCTGGTAAACTTCTTTTCGGCTTCGGCTATGCCTTTGAACTTATCGGACACAAAGCCCTCGATATTTTCAGTTCCCGGAATTTTTGCCAATACTTTAGCCTGTCCGTAAAATCCTATAAAATTAAGTCCTCCATTGCTATTGAACGCTATTTCGAATTGCGCTTCTCCGTCTATAACACCGGATTTGGCAACGTTAAACAGCACGGCTGCTTTTAAACCTAACCCCCAATCTTGATCGGGTACGTAGTTGCCATCGGTAGGCATGCCGGTTCCCTGTCCATCCGGTCGCATATGGTAGTATGCTCCTCCTCCAAATCCGCTAAGGTTAACGGGTGGAAAGACGGGTATCCCTTGTCCGAATGAGACTTTGCCATCGACCATCCAGTAGCGGTAATCTTTTCTACCAAAGATCGCACGTACCTGAGCGCCTACGCCATTTAGCACCTTCTCCAGCTTAAGCTGAATTTCTCCGGCAAAGCCATCGCCATAAGTGGGATCGTCGTTCATAATGGTAAGCCCACCTTTTAAAGAGAACGCACCTGCCAGTGATGCATCAATAGCTATACGAGAGACATCTATCTTTTTATACCTCCAGCTTTGCAGACCTTTATCTTCGGCCATCGAGCCTACCACTTCTAAGCGGGTTTCGGCGGTTATACCAAACTTATCCCCTCCAAGCGCTAGCTTAGCGTTAAAGCCTATCTTGGCCTCTCTATCGTTGGCGATTAGTGCAATATCGCTGATAGATAGCGGGAAGTTCATTAGCGATACCTCTCCTTTGTAACCAAAGTACTCTACTGATAGGTAAGGAGCCTTTGTACGAAGATGAAGCTTACGAAACTCCACGCCTTCAAACTTTGCAAGAGTTTTAGATGTTGTATCGGCCGCATTGGAGCGTGCCGCTATACTTATCGAGCCGTTTAACATGGCCTCGGGGTAGAACTTATCATCCACTACCTTAAACTCGACGTAAGAGTTAGGCAGTATCTTTGCCTTTGCCGCCCATATATCAAAGCCGATGGTCTCTGTTGGGCTGACTTTTAAAAAGTATTCGTTCCCGGGAGAGATAAATGCGTCATACGCCAGAGTGGTACTTTCTGATACAGGTATGCCTATTTGTCCGGCAAAGCCTGCTTCGGTTAGCTGGTTGGCTTCCAGCTCAAGAGAGAACTCATCAACTGAGAACCGCCATCCTCCGGCGCTTCCATTGTTGATAGATAAGATGTTTGCCGCCGTAAAAAGACCACTGATACCGTTGTTGTCCAAAATCATATTCTGCGCAGCGAATGATACTCGTTTATCGCTACCCCTGCCGGCAAACTGTTTGGGTAAGGTAATGCTAAACTCGCGGATATAAACGCCTTTCCATAACGATTCATTCCCCGGAATAAGATACTTCTGGTAGCCAAGCGGGTAGGTAATAGACGGCTCGTTACGGTAGTCGCTGAAGTCGAATACGGCTTGCTGAACGTTGAAGACAAAGCCGTTTAAGCCGGTTATCTCGAAGTTGGGGAGATCTACGGAAACCAGAATGTCGTTCCAATCGCGAACAACGGTCTGAAATGAAGCAGAAACTTGACTTGCCGCGCCATTCCCAGCAATTGGATTTCCCTGACTGTCTACTTTACGAATCAGCTCATGGGGAAATAGGACTTCGGCGGTAATACCGAACTCCTTAAAACCGTTACAGTCTATAGATAGATAGGTAAGATCTAAGCCTCGCCCGTTATTGTCATCTATTGCGCCACGCAGTACAAGTTCCGCTCTCCCTCCGTTAATAGGGATACTGATATCGCCAAGAAGCATTAGCTTGGCATCGCCTATAATATTCCCATCATAGGATAGCTTGATGCCCTGCGCTCCAAAAAACAGCACTCTATCGTTACGATTTTCTCCGTCGGCACTCTGCGGTATAACTACCTGTCCATACACTGTCATCTCGGCGTACTCGGGAGTCAAGCGAAATCCACTTACGGCAATTTTATACCTTACATTACTAATGGTTCTGGAAAGTCCTATTGGCAGGTTATTGGTACCTATACCTGCTAAGTTGAGCAAGTTGACGTAGTTACCAGACTCATCAAGTAGTTTAAAAGTAGATGCAGCGTTCTGGAGTTCTCCCTCTATCTGAGCAGAAAGGGCCATAACATTTGCACGTACAGGAAGTATAAAAAGCAAGCTGCACACCAGTACGCCAATAGTACGATGGAGAGGTTTAGCAATCATAAGGTTTGGTGTTTTGGTTAAAATATGATACTAATCCATGCATAAATATTGCTATTTAAAAGCATACTCATACCATATTCAGCACGAATATAAGCATAGTTTTTAATTTAACTAAATACGCTGTATGTTGTAAATACAGGTATTAAAACAAGGCGCTACAAAGCCGTAATCATAACAATTTGATAAGCAAGCGCGTACACAAATGATAAAAAATTAGAATATTTTTCACTTTAAGAGATTTTAACGTAGGGGATTGTCGAAAATACAGCAACAGCTTACAGTCATGATTGTTAACGAAATAGGCTCTATTTTTAACTAAGAGCAATTAACATACTGAGATTTGTTATTCTTTGATACATTTGCCTTATTATGATTAGAACTTAAATTAACAATAAAAACATTTGTTTTCACGCTAATACCAAATACTTATGCTACAAAAAGATTAAAAAGAGGAGATGGCTTACCCGCATGACTTGATCTTATCTTTAATACTGATTGCCTCATTCTAAGTATGAAATATTTGCTAATTTTATTAATACAATTTTGCTATATACTCACTTGTCGCCACAATCTTTTGATAAATGGATAATGATATCATAACTCCAGCAATAGGAGAAAGAGCCGCAATGGGTGGCTACTTACCTCAGTATGACGAATTCGCTCATTTTGTTTACTCGTACCTGATAAATAAAGAACTTGAGTGGGTAAGTATAGCAGACCCAGATGCAGAAAAACTTGACGATATTCAATACTCAATTTATACAGAAGTTCATGCTTACCAAGTAAAATGGACTATTTCAGATGCAAATATATCATATGTAAATTTCAAAAATCTACTTCCTTTACTAGCTTCTAGCTGGCAAAGATTAAAGAGCTCTAACCTAAATAAAAGAGTATTCCCCCATTTACTCACAAATAAGTCCCTATCAACCTATGATAAAATAATGGCTGCCGATATAAAAATCGGTTCATTTCACGATTTCTTTTTTGAGGCTTGGGAAAAGATTAAAGCAAATCAACCAATTGATAAGAAGTGGGAGCCTATTATCTTGGAATTAAAAGAAATTTCTAATCTCGAAGATTCTGAATTTAATGCCTTTATTGATTGTTTTGATTTTCAACCAAACTATAAGCAAAAATCGTGCGGGGACACGGAAAGAATACCCTGAGCATGAAATGATAAATAGACAACTTGACGAATGGGAAGAGCTTATTGATTGCGCATTAAATAAGTTTAAAACGAAGTTAATTGCTCCAACAAATGGGCAATTCAACAGGAGTTGGACAGGCGTAAATTAGATGCTGGAATACTCAAAGAAAAATCTAAACTATACCTTCATATCGAAGAATGTATTAAGCATAGGCAGCAGAAGAACATAAAGCATGCGGATGGGAGGGATGGAAGGCTTGCAGATTACAAAAACTTCTATACATTGCTTTATTATTCAGAAAAAATAAATAACTATACATATATCAATAATTTACATTTTACAAAAATATTCTTTTGGACATTGTCCAAGTCCCGCTCGGACCGCAAAAAGCAAGTCGAACGACTTGCTTTTTTATTTAACCGCATTGTAAATCAGCGTTTAAAGCCTTCATTGGCAGATTTGTGGTTAAGTTAATCTACCGTCTTTTGCCAAATTTTTTCTACCCTATTTCTACCCATTTTTAGAAAAGAATAACTAGGTTTGCAGAACCTTAAAATCTGTAATCATGGATAAAACATTATTTAATGTGGTGTATAACCGCAAAAACGGCTTCTATCTGACGGCACGGCGTTAGTTCAAGTTGAAGCCTATCTAAATGGAAAGAAAAAATACTTTTCTACATCCGTGTACCTAACTCCTAACCAATGGGATAACAAGCATCGCAAAGTAAAGAACCATCTAAACGCTATACGCTTAAACAAACAAATTACAGACTTTATAGCAAAGTTAGAAGCGGTAGAACCGAACAAGCGTAATGCTGGTAAACCCTTTACTTTAGAACACCTTACCGAATATCTAGCCGGGAATGTAACAGATAACTTCAGCGAGTTTACGCAACGTGAAATAAAGACTAGTAAACTATCAAAAGCAACAATAACAACACACCAAACAACGCTCAACACCTTTTGCGAGTTTCGAAGAACGATGTTGTTTGACGAGGTAACATTTGAACTACTTAGCGATTTTGAACATTTTTTGATTGAAAAAAAACTATCTACAAATACAATACACAAATATTTTAGACATATAAAAACATACATAAACCTAGCAATAAATAAAGGCTTATTTGATTTAAACCGTTATCCTTTTCGAAAATTCAAGGTGAAAACAGAAACTACAAGCCGTGAATTTTTAAGCCCAGAAGAACTTGAAGCGTTAGAATTGGTATCAATACCGGCAAATCAGCAACATCTACAAAAAGTGCTAGATATGTTTTTATTTTCTTGTTATACAGGGTTAAGGTTTAGCGACATGGCAACCTTAAATAAAAACAGCATTCGGGATATAAACGGCGATAAGTGGATTGATACAACTATGATAAAGACAAATGAGCCAATTCGAATACCATTATATTTACTTTTCGAAGGCAAGCCAATTGAAATACTCAACCGATATACAAAAGCAGATAACCTATACTTTTTTGACGATTTAACCAACCAATACGTTAATCGTTGTTTAAAAGATATTGCCGATATAGCCAAAATAAAAAAGCGCATAACATTTCACACGGCAAGGCATACACAAGCTACTTTTTTACTTTACAAAGGCGTTAGCGTTACAACCGTACAAAAACTGTTAGGGCATAAAAAAGTACAAACGACCCAAATATATAGCAAGGTTTTAGACCAAACTACAGTAAAAGAGTTGTCTAACATTAAGTATTAACAAACTTTTTGTTTTTCTCATCGTTTTATCGTTATTTTGTGCTGTCGGGCATGCGTAGCCGGAACATATGTAGGGTAAGCAAATGAGTATTTGCTTACCCTACGTTGGTTTATGAACTATATAAACGGCTATATTCTTGTAACATCTTACATTCTCACTAGCCTCCATAAAAGCCAGCGGGCAACGTATTGCTACAGTTGCCCGCTGGGGGCGTCCGGCTACACAAGCCCGACAATACAAATATAACTATTAAATTGAATAGCCGAAATTATTCGCTACTTCTCACGGTTGGTAGTTTTTTTCGACTTCTTAATGTTTTCATAATGCCCGGCGGCAGCTACTATAACAACTAACAGTTTATCTCCATTAATGGAATAGATTAAGCGGTTCTTTTTATCTATTCTCCGAGAATATAAGCCACTTAAATTCCCTTTTAGCATTTCGGGTTTTCCTGTTCCCGTTGTTGGATGCTCCATAAGTTCAAAAAGTAGAACTTTCAACTTATTCATTGCTGCCTTATTGCCCGTCTTTTTAAAATAGGCAATATCTTCATCAGCCTGTGGGGTAAAATGTAGTTCAAACATTATAGGCTTTCAAGGTGTTTTTCTAAGCCTTTAGTAGTCTTAACTACTGTAACGTTTCCTTTTTCTGCATTTTCTAACGCTTGCTTTATTCGCTCTAGTATTTCCGGAGTAAAGTACATTCCATTTTCGGAAACAGGAACTAAATAGTAAGATTTATCTTTACCTCTTTGAACTATTACCTGCTCTCCTTTATCTACTTTATCCATATACTCTGCTTGGTTTTGTCTAAATTCTCTACTACTAACTACTAACATGTCATTTAATTTTATCCGTGTACCATTATGGTACAAATATAGGGAAATTAATAAGCAATACATTTAAAAAACCAGAGAAAAATAGTTAAGTTGGTATTTAAATGAGAAAAGCGGCTAAAGCCATTTTGTCAGTTTTGAACTTTTCTACCTCACTTTTCCACCAAATTTCTACCGATATATTTATAACATTGATTATCAAGATTAAAATTAGCCCTACTTAGACCGCCAGAATAAAAATCCTTTTAAGTTATAATGTTTAAAAGGATTTTTACTTTTTGTACAAATTCATATTCTCTGTTTCAAGTAAAAATCATCATACAATGCTACTAGGCATATAATACTTATTTACAATAAATTATACGATACAAAATCTTCTCTAGATAATACTTCGCCTGATTATAGCTACCTTTGTATGAATGGCTTGTCCCGAACGGAGGAGCTATAACTTTATTTGATTTTTATTTGTTTAGCAATATATGTCATCACAAGAAACAGAAATACAGGTAACAGGCGCGCGGGAGCATAACCTGAAGAATATAAACGTTACCATACCTCGCAATAAGCTAACAGTAATAACAGGCTTAAGTGGTAGTGGAAAATCATCATTAGCATTTGACACGATTTATGCCGAAGGTCAGCGCCGTTATATGGAGACCTTGTCCGCATACGCCCGTCAGTTCTTAGGAACGATGGAGCGACCAAACGTTGAGCAGATAACAGGCTTAAGCCCCGTGATATCTATTGAGCAAAAAACAACGAATAAAAACCCTCGCTCTACAGTTGGCACTATTACCGAGATTTACGATTTTTTACGTCTGCTGTTTGCCCGCGCCTCCATTGCATATTCAAAAGAAACAGGCGAAGAAATGGTTCGCTATACCGACGACCAAATCGCAAAGTTAATTATTGACAAATTTAACGGACAAAAATCTGCTATTCTTGCTCCAATAGTAAGAGGGCGTAAGGGGTACTATAAAGAGCTGTTTGAACAGCTGCGTAAAAAAGGATATCTATACGTTCGTATTGATAATCAAATTCGCGAGCTAAAGCCTCAGATGAAAGTTGACCGCTATAAAACACACTTTATTGAGGTTGTTGTTGATAGGTTAATCCCATCTAAAAATGACATAAAACGCTTGCGCGACTCGCTTGTGACAGCAATGCACCAGGGAAAAGGTACGGTTGTTATGCTGAATATGGAAACAGGAGAACAGCGTTACTACAGCCGTACGCTGATGTGTCCAACTACCGGTATTTCATATAATGAGCCTGCCCCTCACACATTCTCATTTAACTCGCCACAGGGAGCCTGCCCCAACTGTAACGGCTTGGGAACGGTTGCAGAAATCGATATCGAAAAGATTATCCCTAATCCAAAAGCAAGCATAAAGAAAGGTGGATTTGAGCCACTTGGAGCATACCGTAATAACACTATATTTACTCAGCTTGAAGCTATTGCAAAAAAATATGGGTTTTCCACGTCTGCTCCTATGGAAGCAATACCCGACGAAGCAATGGCGGTTATTCTATATGGGTCTGACGAACCGTTACGCATTAGCGGTACCCAAACCGGGGGAGCATCATACATGATGAATTTTGAGGGAATTGTAAATATTATAAATAACCGCAACGAAGATGACGCGGCAGATTTTTCAAAGAAATGGGCAGATCGCTTTATAAAATATATCACATGCCCTGTATGTAACGGTACACGGCTGAAAGAAGAGTCGTTGCATTTTCGTATTGCCGATAAAAATATAGCAGAACTGGCAGCAATGGATATCGTTTCGCTCTTCGAATGGATAACTAGCCTAGAACCTAAGCTAAATAAGCGTCAGCAAACCATTGGGCATGAGGTGCTGAAAGAAATTCGTACACGGCTTTCTTTTCTGCTCGATGTGGGCTTAAGCTATCTATCGCTCAGCCGAAGCACTAAAAGCCTTTCGGGTGGCGAGAGTCAGCGTATCCGATTAGCTACACAAATAGGCTCTAAGCTAGTAAACGTACTTTATATTCTTGATGAGCCCAGTATAGGCTTACATCAACGCGATAACCAAAAGCTTATACGGTCTCTCAAACAGCTACGCGACGAAGAAAACTCTGTAATTGTAGTTGAGCACGATGAAGATATGATCCGTAGTGCCGACTATGTAGTTGATATAGGACCTTTAGCGGGGATAAACGGCGGAGAGATTGTTGCCGTTGGTACCCCTGAAGAAATTATACAGACTAGTTCGTTGACAGCCCAATACCTTAACGGGAAGAAGCAAATTGCGATACCCAAAGAACGACGAAAAGGATCGGGTAAAACGTTAAAAATATACGGCGCAACAGGAAATAATTTAAAGAATATTGATGTTGAGTTTCCGTTAGGTACATTTATATGCGTAACCGGCGTATCGGGTAGCGGTAAGTCCACCTTAATTAACGAAACGCTACAACCTATACTAAGCCAGCACTTCTACCGATCATATCAAGATCCTCTCCCTTATCGAAAAGTTGAAGGTATAAAGAATGTAGATAAGGTTATTGAAGTAGATCAATCGCCAATAGGACGTACCCCTCGCTCAAACCCGGCAACCTACACGAAC
This sequence comes from Prevotellaceae bacterium, assembly GCA_031258195.1. GTDB lineage: Bacteria > Bacteroidota > Bacteroidia > Bacteroidales > UBA932 > JAIRNF01. Next base: position 9,426 of record JAIRNF010000052.1, on the reverse strand, counting down.
GTTTTTGTCGATATCCGGAAGCTTTTTGAGGCAACCCCGGAAGCTAAAATTAGAGGATACAATGCTGGACGTTTTTCATTCAATGTAAAAGGCGGACGTTGTGAAGAGTGTAGAGGCGCAGGAGTGCAAACCATAGAAATGAATTTTCTACCCGATGTATATGTTACCTGTAAAACCTGCAACGGAAAACGGTATAACAGAGAAACGCTAGAAGTAAAGTACAAAGGAAAAAGCATAAACGATGTGCTGAATATGACGATAGATCAGGCTTGCGATTTTTTTGAAAGCATACCGACTATCTATAACAAAATACGCACATTGCGTGATGTAGGGCTTAGCTACGTTACGCTAGGGCAACCTTCGACTACGCTATCGGGTGGAGAAAGCCAGCGGGTTAAACTAGCTACAGAGCTAAGTAAGCGCGATACCGGTAATACATTCTACATTCTTGATGAACCTACTACCGGACTACATTTTGAAGATGTTCGTATTCTGCTAGGAGTACTAGATAAGCTGGTTGATCGTGGTAACACCGTACTAGTAGTAGAACACAACCTCGATGTTATTAAAGTCGCCGACTATATTATAGACCTTGGCAAAGAAGGTGGAGAAGGCGGCGGAGAAATACTTGCAACAGGTAACCCCGAAGAAATAATTAAATCTAAAAAGAGCTATACTGCCAAGTATTTAAAAGAAGCATTGAAGTTATCCCTTATACCCAATTCGGAGGTAAAACCTTGAAGCGGAAATCTGATATTCAGAAAATATCGGAAAAGAATTATTGCAAAATTTGAGAGCAGGGAATATGTAAGCAAAAATGGCGAGCCAAATTTAGCTCGCCATTTTTACCGCTATTTTACTACTATCGTTATTTTAAGTATTTATGATAAAACTCTGTGAGTTTCTCTACTGCCGGATTCACATATTCAGGATTGTCATATAAATCATAGTGTGAATCACCTTCCATAACAAGTAAATCTTTTTCCTTCGACGCGGCATGCTCATAAAGATAGCGACCATCCCTGTTCGAGCCAAAAGTTCCCTACTGACTACCAACAATAATTTGTAAAGGCTGGGTTAAAAGCATATCCGCAAGATGGAACGCATCGAAACCAATTACAGCCCCCATACCAGTAAAACGTAGCTCGTTAGGTGAACAGGAGGCGTTGACCGCGAGGGGTACGATAATATTCGTATGCTTCACGAAGATCGATATTATCGGCATCTTTATTTGCGTCCGGTACTCAAGGAACTATCATGGGTTCACCTCCGCGGGCTTCGGCTGTACGTTGTTTTCCTATCATTTCGAGAGTGGCGATAGTTGCTTCTTGTCCGGCGTCGCGGTTTACTCTACCAATATTAGCCGCAACTGCTGTTCCCACAGCTTTAGTACGCCTTTCGGTCATAGCTGCATTTACGGCATATCCACCTTCGACGCAAACTCCTAATACTCCGATGCGTTCTTCGTCAATATAAGGAAGCGTTACTAGATAGTCGATAGCGCTGCGTATATCTTCTACCCGTACAGCAGGATCTTCTATATAGCGGAGTTCGCCACCGCTTTCTCCCTGATAACTTGCATTTACGGCAAGCGTAACGAAACCATTTTCAGCCAATTTCCCCGCATAGATCCTGCTGTTTGTTCCTTACAGCCGCTTTCCCGGATGAGCTATAACAATAGCGGCATACTTTTGTTTTTCATCAAAACCGGAAGGAAGATAAAGATCTGCCGCTACATCTATGTCTCGATTTTTAAATTTTATACTTTACTTCATGACTATAAATTTATTTGTGATACAATTCATTTAACTCATGTTACAAAGTAGCCCATGTACAATCTAACGTGTTTTTCTTATCGGCTCAAATATCTTTTCCTGAAAAGCTCAATTATGTGTTCATTGAGTAGGGACAATACCAAATTGCTTTTTAAATGCGGTAGTAAAGTGCGCTCTATTTTAAACCCAACGCTGAAACAGACATCCGCTATTTTTTCGCCTCCTGTTTTAATTCTTTCATAAGCAACATTTAACCGTTTCTGCATAATCCATCTTTGGGGAGAAAGAGTACTTATCTTTTTGAAATCACGCTTAAAAGTAGCGAGACTACGCCCTGTATATAAAACTATTTCATCAATAGACAAGTCGTACATATAGTTTTTGTTCAGGAAGTCCAATATATATCTATTTTCCAAGGTTCGGTAAAATCGAATAAGGTAGGATAGAAACGCTTGTCGATATGTAAGAGAGATATCATCCTTCACGTAATTTCAACTCCATTAAATCATCATTCGGCTTATTTTCTGAATCAAAATAAGGAATCATAGAGTAAAATACGCTGTCAATATCAGCTGATTTGGACAGCTTTACCACAGATGAAGCAAACGGCTTCTGATTTTTAGGAATATCTTTTTGATTCAAATCCTTGAAGTAAACCCGCAGGAAGTCGCGGGTAAACTTCATCGTTATTCCCCGATATTGCTCCTCTTTATAAGATGTTTTTGTAATTACTACAGAATGATCTCTTTTTACAAAAACACATTCTCCGGCTGTCGCTACAATCTCTTCCCTTTCTTCTGTTATCGACATTCTTCCTGAATACACATAGATTAATAGATGAGACGCTGCTTTGTGAGTGCAAATAGAATCATCATTTATTATAAAGCTGAAAATGATATCCGAATAATTGAATATCGTTGTTTCTTGTTGGGTTGCCATATATTTTTATCCATGTATTATATAATACTATATGAGCGACAAAGATACCTATTAAAAAATAGATTTGTTTTTCTTTATGGTTCAAATTATTTTTTCTCATAAGGTCAGAAAAAATATGTCTGATCGGTGATTTCATTCCCTTTATTTATATGGGAATGAAACCTGAATTATTTTACAGCCTTTCTTCGTTCAATCAGCTTATCCATATCCTCCGAAATTTTATCATCGGTTATTTTGGCGTAAGCTTGAGTAACTGAAATATCCGCATGCCCCATCATTTTGCTAGTACTATTAATCGGAATACCTGCCGAAAGTAAAAGTGTACCGAATAATAAAAAATCATAAATTTGACGGATGATACGATCAGAAGCTACAATATTAAACTCATTGGCATTACACAAAGTAGGCAATAAAGCAGAAGATGAAGGAGTTCACCTATCTCAATCGCTGCTAGAGGTTAATGAAGATATCCGCCTGCTGCTCCTCTCCTACTTTTTATCGCCGTTTAAAAGCAGCCTTTACTATCAACTGTACCACGATACCAACTTAAAGCTGAACGAAGTATATAACTATGTGTCGGAAATATTCGATAATCCCGATACGCTCTACGAACAATCGGTAAATATTGCCAAGCACCTATACGAGCAATCTACCCACCCCAAAATAAAAAGCGGAGAACTATATGTAGTCTATTTTAATGATTGTGTAGTTAACGGCGAAACCGTTGATGCCGTTGGCATATTTAAATCGGAAAATAAAGATGTTTTCTTGAAAGTATATCCATCAGCGAACGGTTACTTACTCGAAAGTCAGGAGGGTATTAATATCAGTAAGCTGGATAAGGGTTGTCTAATATTTAATACCGACCGTGACGATGGCTATATTGTATCAGTAGTAGATAATACCGACAAGGGAAGCGACGCGTTATATTGGATAGATGATTTTTTGCACGTTCGTCAGCGTAACGATAGCTACGCTAAGACAGAGAATGCTATTGCCATGTGTAAATCGTTTATCAACGAGAAACTGCCCGAAGAGTTTGCCATAAACCGTGCAGAGCAAGCCGATATGTTGAGCCAATCGGCAAAATTCTTTAAAGAAAACGACAGCTTCGATATAGATGAGTTTGCTAACGAAGTAATTCAGCAGCCAGATATTATCGACAGCTTTAAAGCCTATCGCAACGATTTTGCTTATGAACGCGATGTTGAACTGCCCGATACCTTCGATATTTCGAACGATGCTGTCAAACGTAAGGCAAGAGTACTAAAAAGCGTAATTAAGCTGGATAAAAACTTTCACATATATGTTCATGGTAGCCGCAAGCTAATAGAGCGTGGTATAGATCCCGATACAAGAATGCAATACTATAAGCTTTTATTTAAAAGCGAAGAGTAGCTCTTTTCAAAAAACTAAAAATATAGTTATAGCTATATTTTTAGTTATTATATTTTATTTCTACATTTAGGCTCATTATTGTTTGCTAAACATTAAAATATGAAGCCTATACTATATATTATTGTAATAGCAGCAATTCTTTGCGCTATATCGTGCCAGCCAACACTTCGTATTAGTGGAACAGCTGCTTTTGATAATTCGATTACCATCACACATGATAAAAACAATGAACAGCGGGTTGTTGCAACAATAACCCCTTATAATGGGGAATTCAGCCATAAAATAAAGCCGTTAGATTCTACAGAAGTTTACCTATTACTTACTGATACAAAAAATCCTATGGGGCATTTTTTCATCGTAGAAAGAGGGCATATCAACATAACCATTGATACTACAGGCAACGTAAGCGTTACAGGAACGGAGTTAAACAATAAACTTCAAGACTATCATAACTCCCGCAATCTACTATTTACAGAATTTAAGCAGCTCTACTTCCCTCATCAAGAGAAAAGGGCAAAGGGCAAAAAAGCATCCGAAGAAGAGATAAAGCAAATACAAGAAGAAGCAATTGTGCTAGATAGCCTCGAAAAGAAGATTATAGAGTTAGACATCGTATTTACTCGCGATAATATTAATAATGTTACAGGTCAGCTGACGTTAGACAACCTCATCTTGCACTCGCCTACAGCAGATCAGCTAAAAGATATTATTGATGCCGCTAACGAAAATACACGAAAAACCGCATCTTTTCAACGTATAATTGATTACATTCATAATATAGAAGAAAGCTCTTTAAGTAAGTCTTTTACCGATATTGAGCTCCTTTCTTCTTTTGGAGAAAGCGTATCCATTGCTTCCTATCTGAAAAGAGGGAAAAACCTTCTTTTGTATATTTATATCCCAGCCTATTTTATAGAATATGACTTCATACAGCTGAATAATTTATACCAACAATATAAAAACGATCAGCTAATTTTTTTATGTATAGCAATATCAGAGGATAGGCGTAGCTGGCTTAAGCTGCTAGACAAATATAATATACCATGGACACAGCTGATTGATGGAAGCGGAATAGATGGAAATCTATCAACAAAGTATGGTATAAGCACATTTCCATACTTTATTCTATTCGATAAAGATGGCATAATTCAATATCGAGACCGATACATAACAGCTACGGAGCTGAACGAAATACTAAAAAAGTAGTCTAATCATAAAAAACGGGGCGTAAATCTACGAAATATTCGTAATTATTTATATATTAGCAGAATATTTCTCAACAAACCAATAAGCATATTAATCAAACCCAGAGCATTATGAAAAGATTACTAGTAACTGTATTTTTAGCAACATTAGCGTATGCTACTTTTGCTCAACACAGCTATCGTATTGAGGGGACAACAGCACTAGACCTTCCTGTAACTTTATACAAACTACCAGACCCTTCTAAAAAAGAGATGAAAGAAATACCCGGTAGAACCAATGCCCGTATGATTACTGACTACAAAGAAAAAGTCGCTGAAGCTACTCTTCAAGACGGTAAATTTGAATTTACCGGGACATATACCCAGCCGGAAATCTATTGTATATTAATACCCTTGGGAGAAAGAGGTAAGGAAAAACTTTTTGTTATTGATAGCAATAATATTACTGTAGATATTAATGCCGAAGGCACTATAGCTGTTTCCGGTTCTGAATTAACCGAACGATTTGATACGTATAGAGAAGAGTTGGGGATAAGGACAAAAGAGTCGAGCGATCTTATGAGGTCGATTGTTGAATCAGGAGATCCTAATAAGCTGAGAAATGATAAAGAGCTGCAAGAAAAGGTAAAAGCCGCTCAACAAAAAACTACTGACTATAACGTTGAATTTGCAAAAAATAATATAAATAATGTAGCGGGGCAATATGCTTTAGGTAGTACTGTTGACAGGTTAACCATAGATCAGCTGAAAGATATAGTAGCACAAGCAAATAACGCCACCTTAACTACACCCGTTTTAAAAAAGGCAGCGGAACTCATAAGCACTCAAGAATCGTTAGGAGTTGGTAAACCGTTCGTTGATGTACAGGCTCAAAGTCCTGAAGGAAATAAAGCTGCCCTCTCGGATTATGCCGGTAAAGGGAAATATGTACTTGTTGATTTCTGGGCTACGTGGTGTGCGCCTTGTAAAAAAGAAGCGCCTACCCTTATAGAGTTATACAACAAATATAAAGATAAAGGTTTTGAGATAGTAAGTATTTCGCTTGATGAAAAAAAGGATGACTGGCTAAAATCTATAAAAGAATGGGAAATGCCTTGGATTCATATGTCAGATCTTGGAGGGTTTAAGGGTAATGCCGCTCAAAGCTATATGGTAAAAGCAATTCCTTACATGGTGTTAATCTCGCCCGATGGTAAAATAATAGAAGCACTTAAATTAAGAGGCAAAGAATTAATAGTAAAGTTAGAAGAGCTATTTAAATAATAAAAAACAGGGAGGCTTTTAGAAGCCTCCCTGTTTTTTACATACATAAGAATTATTTTTTTTCTGTAGCAATTTTCTGAATGTCGGTTAAAGTCATAGAACCCGTAAGTCTTACCAACACATGCCGGTTATCCTTATCATTCTCTATAGTTACCAATATTTCCGACTCCTCATTATTCTTTGCATTACCTTCTTTAGCATAAATAGCAGTTCTAGACTCATCGCTTTTAGTTAGCATCAAAGGCTCGAAAGCTTTATTACTTTTCACTTCTGCAAATACCTTCTTAAAAGCTTTTGCGACATCAGCATTCTCAGATGTTAAAACGGTTATTGAGGTCAACTTCTTAACCACATCTCCTATATCAACACCCTCCATAGACATTTTACTTCCGTCCACATCAGACATCATTCCCAACATTGCTTTAGAGATATATACAGTAGTTACACCTTTCATATCTGTTAACTTCTCGAATGAGTCTAATTGCGCTTTTGCCACAATTGAGCAGCAGAGAAATATGCCTATGAGTATAGCTATCTTTTTCATTTTTACTTTATTTTACTTAACGATTCTCTTACAATTTGGTTTGCTTTGCTTATATCGTCGCCGACTTTTTTTACCGGATCGAGACCGCTATTCAGCGTGTTAGAAACTATTGCTAACGTTTTCCGTGCCTCAAGATACGCTTCTTGCGGATCGGTAAAAGTATCTACCAACATGGCTTGTGGCTACCTATTGTTTAGTACGAATACCCCTACGGATATAAGAATTAAAAATGATGCCGCAATAGCGCTAATCCGCACTAACGAGATTTTTCTTTTCCTCGATCTTTCTCTCTCCGAAAGGTTGTCAATTAAAGAGTCGAGCTTGTTGTTGAGCGAAGAAGGAACTTCAACTTCATCATCAATAGAAAGATAATAATTATATAGGCTTAGAAAAACTCGCTTTTCTGCCTCTAGCTCTTCAGAAACATTTGCCGAGGTAAAATAGAGATACAAATTCTGTTCGTCTTCTAAAGTAGCTGTACCATCGTAGAATGCTTCAAGTAGCCGTTTAAGCTTATTTCTATCCATTTTCATACTCTTTAAATAGTTCTCGTATTTTCGAACGTCCTCGCGACAGTGCAACTCGTACATTAACGCTATTCAGACCTGTTATTTCCTCAATTTCTTCATTTGTGTACCCACAAGCATGTCTTAAATTCAGCACCCGCTGTTGTTGTTCGGGAAGTAAAGCCAGCCAGCTGTTTTACCAACTCGAGATCGCTCTTTGCCGATATCTGCTCAAATAGCGTTCTTTTCTCTACAACTTCCGTATTCTCCGATGCCCGCTTCATACGCTTACTTTTAGATCGAATAAAATCAATACAGAGATTTTTTACCAAGGTAACACTATATGCTTCTTTGTTCTCAACGTGCAACAGCTCATCTCGCTTATTCCATAACTTAATATAAACCTCTTGCACTATATCTTCCGCATCGTCCTGATTTTCGAGTATTCGCAAAGCCAACCCATACAGCTTTTGTTGATACGGTAGGTACTGCTTTTTGAACTCTTCAGCGGTCATTAGCGTTTAGCTGTTAATGTTTGCAATACTATTTACATCCGCCATACTAATAGATCCATTCATTTTTACCATAGCACAACCGTCTCCTGTAACAATAACTATCATATCGCAAACGGTGTCGCCATCAACTATTCCGACCACTTTTACATTCACATTTTCTTCTGTTACTTTAACAAGAGTTTCGTTTCCGTCAAGCTTCATTTTACCCGTTTCTTCTATGAATCTATCTTTTACCTCCTGCTCGCATTGAGATAGCTCTAGAACTACCATAGATTCTATATTTTTCAATTTTTTTGCCTCTTCTCCTGCCTGAGCCTTTACCATGGCTAACATATCTCCATCAATATTCATCAACTGAGCATTTGTTTCAGTACCAAATTTTTTAAAAATATCTTCCGGGGTTTGGCTATATAAAAACGATAAACTTCCTAATATCAATGCGAACGTACATAGTAACTTTTTCATGTGATTTAAGTTTAATTTGTTTGTATTGTAAATCTTTATTCGAGACTCTAAAGTAATATATTATTTATTATTACCATGTTGGATTTACAAATTGAGTGCCACAATTCTATACTAAAATAACAAACACTACATATTTAAACTAAAGTTTTTCGATAATGTGTTTGATTTAGACATCAACTCTGACTTAGATATTGAGCCTTTTAAAACTATAAGCACAGGATATTTTCCGGTTGTAACAACTAGCAGCTCGTTAATAATATCATTGTTAACTTTGGCGAACACTTTTACAGTTTTATCATCGTGATTAACCTTAACTAGCGTTTCAAATCCTTCTGTTTTCAACGAATTTACCGCTTTAGCAAACCTGTCTTTAACATCGACATCACAGTTTGACAAGGATAATACTTGTATGGATTCTATATTCTTAACAAGATCGTCATTCTCTCCTGCCAGCTTAATGGCAAAATCGCTTACCGAAATTGTTGTAACCTTAGTATCAGAGGCAAAAGTATTGTAGATATCTGCAGGGGTTTGTGCATTCGATACATAATAACCACCTACTACCAACGCGAAAATAAATAGCAACTTTTTCATGATGTTTTTAGTTTTTGAATTAATAAATGTGCTTGATTAGGCATTTTACTCTAAAGACGAGAGGTAATTTTTTTTGTTACACTTATTTTTCAAATTATTTTTATTATGGTTCAAGATTAGTTAAGTGGTAATTTTCTAAGCTCGTCGAGTAAAATCGGGTAACTATTTCGGTTTCGATAGTCGTACCCGAACTCGCGCTCTTTAACGCGTAGCCGGAAAGCG